>DUKH01000102.1:10403-22802 GCA_013329415.1 Methanosarcinaceae archaeon
ATTGCCTGTTACGTTTAATTGCTTGTTACGTTTGTCTCATGTGGTGGCTTAATATGGATGAAAAAAATGCGTCCCATCTTGAAGAACTAACCCGGGCGCTTGGAGAAGTTAATAAGAATCGAATCCGGGCAGAGTTTGAAAAACTGCTGGCTTTTCGTGTACCGCCTGAAGTTGCAAAAGAGAGCATCCTCCGCAAGTTCGGGGGAGTTCAAAGAACATTGAAGGTAAAGGACCTCTCTGCTAATCTTAAGAGTTTTGAAATTACGGGCAGGATTCTCGAGCTCAATGAAAAGCTTCTCCGCCCGCAGGAAAGAAGGGGGGAAGAGGTTCGGGGAGAAATCCCGGAGGAGTCCCGGGACAAGAGCGGGGACAGGTCCGGGGAAGGAGACGGAGAGTCCCTGGATAAGGGCCGGAAAGACGCTTCAAAGCTCTATACAGGGGTCTTTGCGGACGAGACGGGGTCAGTCCTCTTTTCTTCCTGGAAGGAACTTCCTCCTGCAGGGGAGGTGATCCGTGTCAGGAATGCCTATACCCGGCTCTGGCAGAACAGGATCAGGCTCAATATAGGGGACCATTCCTCAGTATCAAAACTGCCGGATTCCACACTTCCCTCCCTTTCCGAACTTGCCCGGACCCCTGAGAAAAAACTGGGTGAGATCGGGGCTGCAGACTTTTCGGTCCGCACCGTCGCCTGTGTCCTCCAGCTTTCCCACAGGGAGGTGATGGTCAGGGGCAGGCAATGCCGTGTGATTTCCGGGGTTCTGGCAGACGAGACCGCAAGGCTTCCGTTCACGGCCTGGGTGGAACTTCCGGGGATTGATATCGGGAGCATCATCCGCCTGGAAGAAGCCCAGGTCCGGATGTTCAAAGGGGTGCCTTCGGTCAATATCCTGAAGGGGACCGGGGTTTCAAAACCAGGGCCTGAAGATGCTGAAAAACTGGCTTTTACTTTTGAGTCCGTGAAGACGGCACCTGCCCCCCTGAAAATGGAAGAGGTCGCTTCAAGGGACGGTATGTTTGATGTGGCCATAGCAGGGAATGTGATCTCTGTCAAGCCGGGTTCAGGGATAATTTCCCGTTGTCCCGAATGCGGGAGAGTGGTCCAGAAAGGGAGCTGCCGGGTACATGGTAAGGTGGACGGAGTCCGGGATATGCGAATAAAAGCAGTACTGGACGACGGGACGGAGGCAGTATCAGTTATGTTTTCCAGGGAACTTGCGGAAATGATTTACGGAAAAACCCTTGAAGAGGCAGAGGCACTCATGTTCTCTGACATCTCAAAAGACGCTGTTTATGAAGACCTGCGAAGGATCCTTACGGGCCGCTACCTCGCAGTCCGGGGAAATGCCTCGAAAAACGAGTATGGGGTCTCGTTTGTTGCCGAGAGTGTCTGGGTGCCGGAAGCCGACCTTGCGGTCCGGGTCGTGGAACTGCTGCACAGGCTTGACTCACCTGGAACCGGAAAAGCTCAAGGTTCGGAAGCCCACATCCCGGAGGACTGCGGGCAGTATCCTGGTCACGAGGGTTCCGGTCAGGAGGACTACGGGCAGGACCATGAACCGGATTATGATTCCGAAACCGCGGATTTCACAGGGGGTAGGGGCTTTGCTTAAGCGGGAAGTTGCAAAAAGGGTCTTTGCAAGGGAGTTTGAGGCTTGCAGGGCTCTCGAAATGCCTGTCCGTGCAGGGGAGGAAAAAGCTTCATCCGGGGATTTGAAAACTCCCAATCTACTCCTCAGCCCCTCAGGCCTTGTCCTTAACCGGGTCTTTGTGGTTGGCGTGATAACCGAGCTTGACTGTGCCGGGGCACAAAACGAGATGTGGAAGGCGCGGATTGTCGATCCCACAGGGGCGTTTACCGTATATGCCGGGCAGTATCAGCCCGATGCTTCCATTTTCTTTTCGACGGTAGAAATCCCGGCATTCATTGCTCTGACGGGAAAAGCCCGCATCTATGAGCCCGAACCGGGTTCTGTATTTGTCTCTGTCCGGGCCGAGGAAGTGAACGTTGTAGACGAGGAAATCCGCAACAGATGGGTTGTGGATACCGCAGAACAGACCGTTGAGAGGCTTGAAGCTTTTTCGGACGCCGTGGGAAGCGGATACCGGGATGAAGAACTCCTGGAGTATCTGCTGGACAAAGGCGTATCCGGGGAACTTGCTGAAGGAATTTCCCTGGCCCTTGAAAGGACGCGTGCCCCTGAAGAATTTGCGAAACTGCTCGGGGTATTCGTAAAAGAAGCCCTCCAGGCTCTTGAATTTGATTCGGAGAACTCCTTAGGGGCTGACGGGGACCGGAAGGAATTCGTGCTCGAACTCCTGCGGGAAATGGAGGGGGGCAAGGGCGTTGATTACGCCGCTTTTCTGGAAGCTGCGGTGTCCCGGGGGGTGCCTGAAGAGCTTGTTGAAGATGTGGTCCGTTCTCTCTTTGCAGGCGGGCAGTGTTACGAACCCAGGATTGGGATTATCAGGCTGGTGGGTTAACCTTATATGCGCGAAAACCCGCATAAGGGACAAAAATCTGTCTGAGGATTAAAGCTGCATAAGCTTGATAATGCTTAAGTGTGATTAGGTTGATGATATCCATTGTCAAAATTTGACTGTTCATTCTTACTGTATTTTACTATACTCATCTGGAGAACATTATTATGAAAGTATTGGTCAGTGACTCATTATCTTCCGAAGGTCTGGATATTCTGAAGGAACATTTCACGGTTGAAGTATCCACCGGGCTTTCCGAGGACGAACTGGTGGAAAAGATCAAAGATTTCGATGCCCTTGTCATACGCAGTGGCACTCAGGTCACCCAGCGTGTGATTGAGGCTGCTGACAACCTGAAGATTGTCGGAAGGGCCGGGGTCGGAGTCGACAACGTCGATGTGGATGCAGCTACCAAAAAAGGGATCATCGTGGCAAACGCCCCCGAAGGAAACATGATCTCTGCCGCAGAACACACCATCGCCATGATGATGTCAATGTCCCGGAACATCCCTCAGGCCAACGCTTCCCTGAAAGCCAGGGAATGGAACAGGAAGAAGTTCATGGGCGTTGAGGTCAAAGGCAAGATCCTGGGCGTTATCGGGCTTGGCAGGATCGGTTCCGAGGTCGCTAAAAGGGCTTCTGGTATGGAAATGACCCTGCTCGGGTATGACCCCTTCATTTCCGAAAAGCGCGCCGAAGAACTCGGCGTCAGGCTGTGCACCGTAAATGAGATCGCAGAAGAAGCTGACTATATTACCGTACACACTCCCCTCATTAAGGAAACCCGGAACATCCTTGACGATGAGCAGTTTGCCCTGATGAAGGACGGAGTCCGGATCATCAACTGTGCCAGGGGCGGAATCATCAGCGAAGAGGCTCTTGCAAGAGCCCTGGAAAGCGGAAAGGTCGCAGGGGCAGCTTTTGACGTTTTTATCAACGAACCGCCTTTTAACAGCCCTCTTATGAACTTTGACAATGTGATCTTAACCCCGCACCTTGGAGCCTCCACCGAGGAAGCTCAGGTCAATGTAGCAGTGGATATTGCTCACGAAATTGTTTCGGTCCTGCAGGGCGGGCCCGCCAGAAACGCTATCAACATTCCTTCCGTCAAGCCCGAAGCCATGGCAGTCCTTGCTCCCTACATCCGGCTTGCTGAGATCATGGGAAAGATCGCAGGGCAGCTTATGGACGGCAGCTACGAAAAGGTGGAAATCGGGTACAATGGGGAGATCTCCGGGAAAGATACCAGGCCCCTTACCGTCTCTGCCCTGAAAGGCCTGCTTGAAATGGCACTTGGCGCAGGAGTCAACTATGTTAATGCTCCAGCTCTTGCCAAGTCCAGGATGATTGCAGTGGTCGAAAGCAAGTCCGAATCCGCAGAGGAATACTCTTCCACCATCAGTATCCGCGTGATCAGGGGAGACGATGTCAAGCTGGTCGCAGGAACCGTTGTCGGGGACGAGCCAAAGATCGTTGCCGTGGACGGGGACAGGGTCGACATCTTCCCGGCAGGGCGCATGATCTTTGCCAAGCACATCAACAGACCTAACGTGATCGGGCCCTGCTGCATAGTGCTCGGCAAGAACAATATCAACATTTCCGGCATGCAGGTCGGAAGGGTGGAAGTCGGAGGCACCACCATGATGGCTCTCAATGTTGACTGCGAAGTGCCTGACGACATCCTGGATGAGCTCAGGCAGGTCCCCGGAATCATCGACGCCAAACTTGTCGTGCTCTGAGTTTTTTCAGTCCTGAGTAAATATGTGTCCCAAAAAACGATTTGTTCCGGCACGGGCTCAAAACTGTGGGGGGCCTGTGCCAGGGGCACCTTTATTTTATCCGTCTGCTCCTCTCGGGCGGAGCCTCTCGGAGCATTTCTCCTCGGAACATTTCCAGTCAGAATACTTCCAGCCAGAATACTTCCAGCCAGAATACTTCCAGTCGGAACATTTTCTTCCTGGTAATTTCTCGGCCGGAACACCCTCACCCGGAACATTCCCCTATCAAAAAATTTCCTGTCTGAATCTGCGGGGGCAGTGAATGGAAGAACTCAAACGTGCGGTTTCGGCTCCTTTTAAGAAAAACCTGGCGCCTTCTCTTCCGGTGAAGGATTTCGAGTTTTCCCTTGCTTTTGACCTGAAGTGGTTTTCCCCGAAGACGGCTTCTAAGGTAAAAGCGCTGGCTCTTGATATGGGGGTTCTTTCCCTGAAAGACGGGCAGCTTTCCCCCGGGTTTGATGTGGATGCTGTTAGGCTACCTCACTCGTTCAAACCTGCGGAGGACTTCCTGCAGAGGCTTGAGTGCCTGGCGAGTTCCTGCAGCTCCGAAATTCCCTCTCCCGAATGTTCTTCAAATTCTTCGGAAGGTCTCGACTTTGAACATATCCTCGAATTTGTCTCCGCCAACACTTGTTTGAATAAACAGACCCTGGCTTCGGAAGTCAATTCCATGCAGGACCGGCTTTCCTATATGGTGGACATCCGGGTTGTAGCCCTGATTGTTGCCCGGAAGTTCGGGTGCGACATCGAATCGATTTTCGAAAAGGTTGCGGTGGAAGTTCTCGGCCTTCCTGATTGCGTATGAGGATTACGCATAATCTTTATGTACTAGGAATGTTATTCACACCATACCAATTCCGATTAATCGTTTGATCTTTAATTTACTGGTCCGAGGCTTTTGCTTTTTGGGCGGTAGTTATTGATGTGTTCGAACGCGATAGAGGGTTTTTCCCGCGTGAGTAAGATTTGGTATTAATCTTGCGGAGGAACATACATTGGGTAAAAATTCACTGGTAAAAGTTACAAGAAAAACAAATCCAAGAATCGTTTCCCTGATTCTTACCCTGAAGGAGATTGCCAACATAGAAGGCGCTCCTATCTGGAAAGATATTGCGAAACGCCTTGAAACGCCGTCCAGGAACTATGCGGCTGTGAACGTGAGCAAGATCAACAGGCATTCGTCTGCGGATGATGTCCTGCTTATTCCAGGGAAAGTCCTGGCTGCAGGGCTTCTGGACCACCCGGTAACTGTTGCTGCACTGAACTTCAGTGTTGCGGCCGAAGATAAAATTACCGAAGCCGGCGGCAGGTGCCTGAGTATCGAAGAGATCGTAGAAGCAAATCCGAGAGGGTCCGGGATCCGGATTTTCCGCTGAGGTGTTGAAGATGACGATTATCGATGCAAATGGGCTTATTCTGGGGCGTCTTGCAAGTACGGTTGCAAAACAACTGATTTCTGGAGACGAAAAGGTATATATTGTGAATGCCGAAAAAGCCGTGGTCTCGGGTTCAAAGGCAACAACTCTCAAGGAATACCGGGAATGCCGGGACAGAGGTTCCCGGGAATTCGGACCTTACTTCCCAAAACGCCCAGACCGCATTATGAAACGGACAATCCGTGGCATGCTGCCCTACAAGAGGGCAAGAGGCAGGGACGCAATGTCCAGGCTCAAGGTCTATGTGGGTGTCCCCGCAGAACTTGCGGGCGCTGAAACGATATCCCTCGAGAATGCTAATATGAACCGTCTGAGTTCTAATAAGTATGTAGAGCTTGGTGACGTGAGCCTGAAGCTGGGTGCAAAATTCTAAAGGGTGAGTCTTCATGGTTAAAGTAATTAATTCATCTGGAAAGCACAAAACCGCAACAGCACGTGCAACAGTCAAGAAAGGTACAGGTAAGATCAGGATCAATAAGGTCCCCGTCGAGCTTTATACCCCTGAGCTTTCAAAAATGAAAGTCTCGGAGCCTCTGATGATTGCAGGGGAAGATGTAATCTCCGGGATTGACATCAATGTGTATGTCCAGGGCGGTGGGATCATTGGCCAGGCAAATGCGGTCAGGACCGCACTTGCAAGGGGCATTGTCGAATGGACCAATGATACTACTATCAGAGACAACTTCGCAGCCTATGATCGCAATTTGCTTGTAAGCGATTCAAGGCAGAAGGAATCCAAAAACTTCGGTGGGCCTGGAGCAAGGTCTAAATATCAGAAGTCTTACAGGTAAGGACTATTATGATCCCAGTCCGATGTTTCTCATGTGGTAAAGTAATCTCAAACTATTGGGACGAGTACAAGAGGCGCGTCGACGGCGGAGAGGACAAGGCCGCAGTACTGGATAATCTTGGGATCACCCGCTACTGCTGCCGCAGAATGTTCCTCAGTCACGTTGAACTTGTTGACGTACTTTCACCATACCAGTAAGGGACCGTAGGGTAGCCTGGCCCATCCTTCGGCGTTCGGGACGCCGGTACCTGAGTTCAAATCTCAGCGGTCCCATTTCCCTATTTTTTAGGGTGCTGGTTTACAGGCTTGTGCTGAAATCTTCAAACTCATCATGATTCTAAATTGTTGAAATTCATCGGAGCGTTTTTAAGTCTTAAGGTGATCAGTTGGGCAAGGAAAAGTATACCCGGTTCGAACGTGCACGCATAATAGGTGCCAGATCATTGCAAATTGCTATGGGGGCTCCTGTCCTGATTGAAGACGACGGGCGTATGGATGCTTTGAACGTCGCTTTGGCAGAGTTGGATGCCGGAATTATCCCTATCACTGTTAAACGGAAAGTCAGTTGAAAACGTCATGGGATTTATTTTCAGATTCTGAATGTTTTAACACTGATCTATAGAATGTTTTAATGTTGATCTATATTATGAGGTGACTTAATGGAGGAAATTGAGCAGACAGGGCAGGAGGAAGCCGAATCTCAGCCTGTACCCGAAGCAGAGCCTGCGCCTGAAGTGGAAGCCGCAGAAGAAATCGAAGCTGTGCCTGAAGAAGCACCTGCAGAAGAGGTTGCTGAGGAAGCTGCAGCACCTGTCAAGGAAGAATCTACATCCCTTGTGTCCATCGATGAATATCTGGCTGCAGGGATTCACATCGGTACCCAGCAAAAGACTCAGGACATGATGCGTTTCGTGTACAGGGTCAGGACCGATGGGTTATACGTACTTGACATCCAGTCAACAGATGAGAGAATCAAGGTTGCATCAAAGATGCTTTCCCGTTACGATCCTTCCAGGATACTTGTTGTGTCTTCAAGGCAGTACGGGCAGCACCCTGCAAGGATGTTTTCCAGAGCGCTTGGCACAAAGTCCGTGCTCGGAAGGTTTATTCCGGGTTCCCTTACAAACCCCAAGATGGAAGGGTTCTTCGAGCCCGACGTCGTGATCGTAACCGACCCTGCCGGAGATGCACAGGTTCTTAAGGAAGCTTCCAGCATTGGAGTTCCCGTGGTAGCACTCTGTGACACCAACAACCTGATTTCCAATGTGGACCTTGTGATACCCACTAACAATAAAGGCCGAAAAGCCCTTTCCATGGTCTACTGGCTGCTTGCAAGGGAAGTGGCAAACTTCAACAACATTCCTTTCGCTCACGAACTGAGCTCTTTCGAAACCCCTCTCTGATCGAGGGACACCAGTCCTGCATACTGCAAGGCTTTAATTAAGAGGCCCATATTTCTTATATGGGGTGATTATTTATGAGACAACCAGCAGTTGCAGGGCAGTTCTATCCTTCAAGTCCTGAATATCTGGAAAAAGAACTGAAACGGTGTTTCGAAGGTCTGGAGGTTCGGGAACGCAATGTTCTCGGAGCCATATGCCCCCATGCGGGGTACGTTTATTCCGGGAAGGTGGCAGCACATGTTTATGCAGCCCTCCCGAAAGCCGATACTTATGTCCTGCTCGGACCCAACCATACAGGGTACGGCTCCCCTGTGGCGGTCTCCCGGGATACCTGGGAAACTCCCCTTGGGGCTATTGGGGCTGATTCCGAGCTTGCCGAAGGTTTTCTCGGAAGCATTGTAGACGCGGACGAGACGGGACACATATATGAACATTCCCTGGAAGTTCAGCTCCCTTTCCTTCAGTATCGTTTCGGCCGGGATTTCAAGATTCTTCCTATTTGCATGGGCATGCAGGACGAGGAAACAGCTGTTGAGGTGGGAAACCTTGTTGCAGACCTCGTTTCTAAAAGTGGGAAGAAAGTTGTTGTCATTGCTTCCAGCGATTTTACTCATTACCAGCCTGCAGGACTTGCAGGGGACGTAGACCGGGAAATCATCGGTTCCATCCTGGACTTTGATGTGCCCGGGATGTATGAGAGCCTTTACAGGAGAAATGCCTCGGTATGCGGGTACGGCCCAATAGCGGCAATGCTCACTGCTTCCGGAAAGCTCGGGGGAACCCGTGCGACGCTACTTAAATATGCAAACAGCGGAGACGTTTCCGGGGACATGGATGCGGTTGTCGGGTATGCGGCTATCATTGTGGAATGAATGGTTTGCTGTTTGGACTGAGAGCGTTTACTATTAGCAGGCTGAGATCGTTTACATTGGACTGAGAACGTTTACTATTAGTAGGCTGAGTGGTTTTGCTATTGTAGGCTGAGAGGTTTTTTCCGGAGAATGTCAGGCTAACATTTTTTAATTAATGATATAAATGTCCGGGATAACATCTTTGAGGGAATGTAGACTCTGACTAAAAATGTATTCTTAATAAATTGGATTCTGACTAAAAATGGAAACTTTTTGAGGTTATATCTTTTATATATCTCGTTCTATTTACGAATCATACTCACTAAATTAATGTATTAGAGGAATTCGAGGAGATATGATGGTCTCATGTTCCGCACCCGGGAAAATTTACCTTTTTGGAGAGCATGCAGTCGTTTACGGAGAAACTGCCGTAGCCTGTGCAGTTGAACTCAGGACCCGAGTCCGGGCGGAAGTTGCCGATTCCGTAATCATCCAGTCCCAGATTTCCAGGACAGGAATTGATTTTGAAAAGCACCCTTATGTTTCTGCAGTTATTGAGAAAATGAGGGAATTTGTCCCCTTTGAGGGTGTCTCCATAACCGTTGATTCCGAGATCCCTGTGGGCTCGGGGCTCGGGTCTTCCGCCGCTGTAACAATTGCAAGCATCGGAGCCCTCAATGAGCTTTTCGATTCCGGGCTTTCCCTTGAAGAAATTGCGACAATCGGGCATGAAATTGAAATCCGGGTTCAGGGCGCGGCAAGCCCGACGGACACCTACGTATCCACTTTCGGAGGGGTCGTCACCATCCCGGAAAGACGGAAACTGAAGACTCCGGACTGTGGTATAGTGGTCGGGGATACGGGGGTCTTTTCCTCTACGAAAGAACTGGTGGCAAACGTCCGGCAGCTCCGTGAAACCTATCCCGAACTGATCGGACCTCTCATGGCTTCAATAGGAAAGATCTCAAAGCTCGGGGAGTCCCTGGTCTTTGCCGGGGATTACTCTTCAGTAGGCAGGCTGATGAATGTGAACCAGGGCCTGCTGGACGCCCTTGGTGTTAACAGCCTGGAACTTTCTGATCTCATATACTCTGCCCGGGCAGCAGGGGCGTTCGGGGCAAAGATTACGGGTGCCGGAGGCGGGGGGTGCATGGTTGCACTTACGGCGCCTGAAAAATGCACGGCTGTAGCGGAAGCCATTTCCGCGGCAGGCGGCGAAGCGATAATCACGGGACCCACGGAACAGGGCATGAGGGTGGAGTGACCTATATGGGCGGGTCCGGGGTAATTTTTCGGCTCCTGGGATACCTTGCTTGTTTGACTCGAGCCTGTTTGATTCGGACTGATATTTTTCTGGACTATTTTCTCACTATGATATATTTTCTCACTATGACATTGCAAAAACTTACAAAAAAGGTATTGAGTGATCTGGCATGAAGGCTTCAGAGGAACCTGTTATCCTGAAACTGGGGGGCAGCGTAATTACCGACAAGGGCGCAGATGACGGAGTCATCCGGGAGGCGGAACTCCTCAGGATTGCCCGGGAAGTTTCCGGGTACGGGGGAAAAATGATCGTAGTTCACGGCGCCGGTTCTTTCGGGCACACCTACGCCAAAAAATACGGGCTTGACCGGCAGTTTGACCTTGAAGGGTCGGTAGTGACTCACGAATCCGTCAAAAAACTCGCCGCTATGGTGGTGGGTGCCCTTAACCGTTTCGGGGTCAGGGCTGTTGCGGTGCATCCCATGGGCTGCACGGTGTGCAAAAACGGACGAATCGAGAGCATGTATATGGAAAACATCAAACTTATGCTTGAGAAAGGGTTTGTTCCGGTCCTGCACGGGGACGTTGTGATGGACAGTGAGCTTGGGACCTGTGTCCTTTCAGGGGACCAGATCGTGCCCTATCTTGCAAAAGAACTCGGGGTTACCCGGTTGGGCCTGGGTTCGGCTGAAGACGGTGTGCTGGACCTGGAAGGAAAACCCGTGCCTGTAATCACTCCCGGAAACTTTGAGGAATTCCGGGGCTGTATAGGGGCTTCCGGGAGCACCGATGTAACCGGCGGGATGCTCGGAAAGGTCCGGGAACTCCTGGAGCTTAGCAAAACGTCATGTATTACTTCCTATATATTCAATGCAGGAAAAGCGGATAACGTGCATCGGTTCTTACATGGGGATCCAATAGGGACCAGGATCAGTCCGGATAAAGGGGATTAATCATGATTAACACTACCTCGAAGCGAAAGATCGAACATTTAAAGTTGTGTGCCGAAAGCCACGTTGAGGCTCGGAACGTCAGTGCGGGCTTTGAGGATGTTACCCTGATCCACAGGGCTCTCCCCGAACTCAATATGGATAATCTCGACCTTCCGGTGGATTTTCTCGGGAAAAGCCTGCAGTTTCCCTTTTTAATCGCGTCTATTACGGGTGGGCATCCTGATACGATCCCGGTGAATGCGGCTCTTGCAGGTGCTGCCGAAGAGCTTGGCATCGGGATTGGTGTGGGGAGCCAGAGAGCTGCAATCGATGACCCTGCCCAGGAAGAGTCTTTCAGGGTAGTCCGGGACGAGGCCCCGAGTGCCTTTGTCTACGGGAATGTGGGAGCCGCCCAGATCCGGCAGTACGGCGTCGAAGGGGTAGAAAAGCTGGTCGAGATGATTGATGCCGATGCCCTTGCCATCCATCTTAACTTCCTGCAAGAGGCAATCCAGCCCGAAGGGGACAGGGATGCCACGGGTTGTCTGGAGATGATTTCCGAGATATGTTCTTCTCTGGACGTGCCCGTGATCGTGAAAGAGACCGGGACCGGAATCTCCAGGGAAGATGCCCTCCTCTTCCAGAAAGCCGGAGTTTCGGCCATAGACGTTGGAGGTGCCGGGGGCACAAGCTGGGCCGGAGTAGAAGTGTACAGGGCCCGGGAAAGCGGAGATTCGGCATCCGAGCATTTAGGTGAACTGTTATGGGATTTCGGAGTCCCTACAGTTGCCAGTATCATCGAGTCCCGGGTTTCCCTTCCAATCATTGCAACCGGTGGAGTCCGCAGTGGCCTGGATATCGCAAAATCCATTGCTCTTGGGGCCAATGCAGCAAGTGCGGCTCTCCCCTTTGTCGGACCTGCCCTTGAAGGAAAAACAGCCGTTGTAGAGCTACTTTCCCGTATGTTTAACGAGTTAAGGGCTGCAATGTTCCTCTGCGGTTGCGGAAGCATTTCCGACCTTCACAATGCACCTGTGGTTATCACCGGCTGGACCCTCGAATACCTGACCCAGCGCGGCTTTAACGTAAAGGATTATGCGGTGCCTCAGGATATGCTTTGAAATGTGGAATTTTTCCGGGAATGTTGCCTGGATGTTGCCGAGGTCCCCCTTCCCTTTATATATTATCCGAAACTCAATGTATCAGTATATTATGGCTAATCAAATGGATGCCAGAACCAGGAATCTAAACCAAAATTCCCGGTAAATGGGCTCATTTGAAGTTGACGGCCTGGCAGAAATCATTCGGAAACAACTAAATGAGATCTCCTTTCCGAAAATGTTAAATTCAATAACAAAATTTATTCATTAAATTTAAGCCGGAAATGAATATTAACCGGAAATGAATATTCACCGGGAAGGAACTAATTCACCGGGAAGGAAGATTAACCGGAAATGAATATTAA
>DUKH01000102.1:23149-23311 GCA_013329415.1 Methanosarcinaceae archaeon
ACCGGAAATGAATATTAACCGGGAAGGAACTAATTCACCGGGAAGGAACTAATTCACCGGAAATGAATATTAACCGGGAAGGAACTAATTCACCGGGGAGGAACTAATTCACCGGGAAGGAAGATTAACCGGAAAGGAAGATTAACCGGAAAGGAACTAATT
>DUKH01000091.1:0-2115 GCA_013329415.1 Methanosarcinaceae archaeon
TTTTCAGAGCTCAGAGTTTTTTAACATGCCTCAGGGCAATGGCTATTCCCCTGCTCGCCTGTTCCATCTCAGGACCACTCATCATAGCCCTTCCCACGCAGAGAGCTCTCTGCCCGAGGACTATCACCTCATCGTTCGGGCGAATCCCCGGGTCTGCTCGAACTACACCGGGTGCAAGGATAGAACCCCGTGGTACAAAGTCATCAATTTGTACCACTGAGTTGCTACTGTTTACCATTAATTGTGCCCCTTCAAGGGAGAGGGCCAGGGTCCCGTATTGGGGGACCAGGGTAGCAAGCTGTCTTTTTCCCGCAAAGAGCTGGTGTTTCGGAAAGCGGCCTTTTACCTGTACTTTTTCGCCTTTTTCCGGGAAAAGGAGCCCTGCATCCTCCCCAAACTGATAGTTTGCAATCCCCTTTATGAGATCCAGTTTTGCTTCTTCGGTGTTCCGGCTTTTCCTGTTGATATCTTCGGAACTGCAAAGGGTTTCAACAGTGTTCCTGAGGTTCTGGAGGGCAGCCGGGGATGTGAGGCTTTCTCCGGCACCTGCGGTGTAGGCGATTTCAAGCCCCAGCTTCTCTGCTGTCCGTTCGCAGATTTCCCTGTAGGCTCCTTCGACGTGGGCGACGACTGCCGTATACCTGTGTTTTGAGAGGTAAGCCTCCAGGCAACCGGATACCCAGGCCTTTTCCTCCTCGTCCCAGTGGCCGGTGACCGCGGTGTCGTAATGGGCGGCCGGGTAAGTCAGTTCAAGTTCCCTCGGGACGATTCCCAGAGGGGATGTGATGATTACCTCATGGACAAATTTCCTGTACCTGCCCAGGGCATGGGCGAATTTCTGGTGGGATTGGGAAATGGAGTAAGGCTTTTTTGCGGCACAGGGGAGCAGGAGGAGAATTTCGGGTCCTCGTGGGGTATACCTTTCCTGTATGCGCCGGGCAAACCTGACCACTTCTACCCTTGAGAGGGATTCGGAGGTATTTGCCAGAAGCTGGGTTTTCCGGAATGTGGGGACTCTTTCTTCCAGATATGTATATTCGAAATCGGCAAGGCGGAGCAGAGCCGTTAACCAGGGCCTGACCCGGCACTGCCCTTCCAGGTAATCCCGAAGGGCGCCTCCCCGGACCTTTTCCCTGACAAGGGCCAGTTCGGCTTCGAGGGCGTCCCGGCTGTGGGCTGCCAGGAGTTTGGCTCTATCGGCTTTCGGGAGTGTCAGCAGCTCTTCGGGGGTGGTGGAGGCGCAGACTTTGCACCTGCAGGGAAATTCGGTTAAGGAATCCAGGTGGAACCGGCCGGCAGTGGTCAGGTAGATGTCCGAATAGGCTGCGATTTCCGTTCGGGTATCGTCCAGAATGTCAACGCCGAGGTAGACGAGAGTTGCCACATTTTCCGGGAGAGCAAGGTTCGGGGTATAGAGGGCGCTGTCCGGGGAGATCCGGCTTTTCAGGTCAAGGACGGTTTCCAGAAACTTCCGGGCGTTGTTCTCCAGGTTCCCTGCCCCTTCCATTATGTAGAGGTCTCTTTTCCCGGGGATTTCCCCTACCTTGAGGAGGACACCTGTGGGGCCTTCTTCTTCTTTCATCTCCTCGTCTTCGGTTCCGTTCCCGGCAGTTCCTTCGGCGGATTTCTCGAGGGTTCTTCTGGCGTCGTAGGGGACGGCAGGAGGATATGCCTGGTGGGGCAGGATTATGAGGGTTTCATCCCCCACTTTTTCACGGATTTCCTTTATGCCTGCTTCCGGCCCTCCGGGCTCTTTTGCGCTCCAGAGGCTTCCCGCATCCACGATGGGACCCGGGGTTTCAAGGTTTCCGAGCTCTGCCGTGTGCAGGATGCACGGGGTTCGAAGTTCCGGGGAAAGCAGGAATTTTCCTAGCCTTGCGGCTCCGTCTCTTTGTTCTACCTCAAAGTATCGTGTCATTGTTTTCCTCTTATTTTTCCTCTTATTTTTCCTTTTATGTCTGTCCGAATGTAAAGAAATGTGATAATATTTGGGAATGGATGATTGGTATTATTCTACGTGCTTTAAAGGAGAGGGTGATGGTAGTATTGTATGTGCTTTAAAGGGGGAGGGTGATGGTAGTATTGTATATGCTTTAAAGGGGGAAGGTGATGGTA
>DUKH01000091.1:2519-11030 GCA_013329415.1 Methanosarcinaceae archaeon
TAAAGGGAGAAGATGATGGTATATTCTTATATGGTTTAAAGGGGAAGGGTGATGGTATATTCTTATATATTATTAATAGCTTGATAGTGTGCTGCAAAAAATTATCCGTTGCTCACATAAGCAGTTTGCTGCTCACATAAGCAGTTATTCACCTGATCTTCATATGTTACGAAAGTCACCTATTTTTGAGATCCGAATTCTGAAAATTGAAAAACCCGAATTTTAAAAACTTGAGGTCTATAAATGAATATCACTGAAGAGCTTCGAGAGATCGTTGGCAACCGCCTCTCTGTCTCGTCTTCGGAACTTTACTGTTATTCTTCCGATGCATCCCAGGTCAAGGGGGTGCCCGATTACGTTGTACGCCCTGAAAGTACGGAAGAGGTCAGTCGGATTGTCAAACTGGCCTTTGAGCATGAAATCCCGGTAACCGCAAGGGGTGCGGGAACAGGGCTAGCGGGGGGTGCGGTTCCTGTAAAGGGAGGGGTCGTACTCGACCTCTCCGGAATGAACAGGCTCCTTGAAATCGACCTGGACAACCTGCAGGTCGTCGTGGAGCCAGGGGTCATTCAGGACACCCTCAATGATGTGCTAAAACCCTACGGCTTCTTTTTTCCCCCTAACCCGGGGAGTTCTGCCATGTGTACCATCGGGGGCATGATCGCCTACAACGCAAGCGGGATGCGCTGCGTCAAGTACGGGACCACACGGAATTACGTCCGGGACCTGGAAGTGGTGCTGGCAGATGGGACTGTCATCCACACGGGCTCGAAAATGTTGAAGTCGGCGGCAGGGTATGACCTGACCCAGTTGATGATAGGGTCGGAAGGCACCCTCGGGATCGTAACGAAGGCGGGCCTGAAAATAGCCCCTCTCCCAAAAGCTCGGAAACTGGTCATAGCTGCCTTTGAAAATGCCGAACTGGCCGGAAAAGCTGTTATCAAGATCTTTTCAAACGGAGTTGTTCCTTCGGCCTGTGAGATCCTGGACAGGGTTTCCCTGCAGGTCCTGAAGCGTTACGACCCGAACCTGGTGCTCCCTGCGGAAGGGGATGTCATCCTTTTTGAAGTGGACGGGACGGAAACTTCGGCGCGTGAAGCTGCTGAGCAGGTAATGGAAGTCTGTTCCCCGCTGGCCCTAACCATCAAGCTCGCGGAAAGTGAAAAAGAAATGGCTGACATCTGGGCGGCCAGGAAACTTGTAGGGGCTGCGGTTTCCCGTCTGGACCCGACCAAGACCCGGATCTATGTGGGAGAAGATGTAGGCGTGCCCATGAAACAGATCCCAAAACTGCTCCGGCGCGTGCAGGAAATCTCCGAGGAGTTTGACCTGCCTGCAATGAAGTACGGGCACATCGGGGATGGAAACCTCCACCTTGCCCTTTTCATCGATGTCCTGAACCCGGACGAGTGGGACCGCCTGAACAAAGCTGCGGATAAGGTCCACAGGACCGCAATCGAACTGGGCGGTACGGTCAGTTCCGAACACGGTGTGGGTGCGGCAAGGGGTAAATACATGGAAGCTCAGTGGGGCCCGGCATTTGAAGTAATGCGGACGATAAAAAAAGCCCTTGACCCGAAAGGGATCTTGAATCCGGGAAAGCTTGGGTTGTGAGAGCCATGAAAAATGAAAAAACAAAACTTGAAAATGAAGCTGAAGGGGCAAAAAAACAGGCAGAAATGAAAGCCAAAGCAGAAACCGAAAACGAAAAAACAGCGGTAAAAACTGAAACCGAAAAGGAAAAAACCGAAACAAAGCCCTTTGAGGTCGACCGCAGGTCGGTTTACAAGTGCGTGCAGTGCGGGACCTGCCGCTCGGTCTGCCCGGTCTTTGAAGCCGTGGGCTGGGAGTCTGCCAACACCCGTGGCCGCATGCTGATCATTAAGAGCCTGCTTGAAGGCAGGGAAGCTTCCGAAGATGTCCTCCCGAGCCTTGCCACCTGTACTACCTGCGGGATCTGTGCCGCCAAATGCCCGGCAGGGGCAAACCCTCCTGAAGTGGTGGAAGAGGCACGTTCCGAGCTCGTGAGGCTGGGCATCACAACGGAAGGCCAGGAAAAACTCCGTTCAACGATCACCATTAGCGGCAACTCCTTCGGGGAAAGCAGGGACCGCCTCCACTGGCTGCCTGAGGCCGAACGCTCGAAGCTCCCTGAAAAATCCGATTACGTCTACTTCGTGGGCTGTTTCGATTCCTACCGCTATCCCGAATTTGCAAAGAAGACCTTTGAAGTCCTGCAGCACTTCGGCGTCACCCTGCTCCCGGACGAACACTGCTGTGCTTCTCCCCTTCTCCGCACCGGTTTCAGGCCGGACGCTGAAAAGGTCATGGAGCACAACCTAGAGCAGATAAGGAAAGTGGGCGCACATACGATCATCACGGGCTGTGCCGGCTGCTACACAACCCTGAAGAACAACTACCCAGGAAACCTCAGGGTCATCAGTCTCCCTGAGTTCCTGGCAGAACACCTGGGCGACCTCAAGCTCAAGCGCCTCGACCTCACAGTCAGCTACCACGACCCCTGCCACCTGGGAAGGCACAACGGGATCTACGACGCTCCCCGTGAGGTTATCAAAGCCATCTGCGAACTGAAGGAAATGAAAAACATCCGGGAAAATTCCCGCTGCTGCGGTGGTGGAGGCGGGGTCAGGATAGGTTACCCTGACATTTCCCTGGAACTTGCAAAAAAGCGCATTGAAGATGTGCCCGAGGGCGTGGACTACCTCGTCACCTCCTGCCCCCTCTGCGTGCGCAACCTCGGGGACGCAGGCGGAGACATCGAGGTCATCGATATCATCGAACTTGTGGCTATGGCGCTGGAATGAACTTAAGCGGGTTATTAAGCAGCTGATTTTACTGTTTCGGGGTGGATTTTTCCATCCCGGGCGTTTTTACTTTATAATTTAGCTGCATATTTCTTTTATTTTCATATTTGTTTCATTTTTATTGTTTTTCTTCTTCTCCTGCCTGTATCCCTCTTATATAATGAAAGCAAAAATTAAATGGGAAATTAGCCCGGAAATCGGTTTCGAAATGAGAATGGTTTTGAAATCACCTGAATTATTTATTCAAATATTTCTGGAAGGAGGAAAGATATATGGGATGCAGACCGGTTACAATTAAAGACGTCACTCCTGAGGTTTTCAACTGCATGAAGAAAAAGCTCCAGGGGGCTGGTATCCATGTCCCGCCGGGAAAGAAAGGAGAGCTTTCAGGGAGCGGTGTTGTAGCTGATTATGATTGGGATGGGGAGTCGAAGCTTACTGTGACGATCACGGAGAAACCATTCATTGTCGGATGCAGTGCAGTAGCAGGAAAAATAAAAAATTTCGTGAAGGAATGCCAGAAGTAAGGAAACCCGAGGGGAATTTAAGAAAGCTGATTGGAAATTGAAGAGAGTGGAGTTGGGGGGTGCGAGCACTCCAAAATTTTATTCCTTATGTACTTTTTGTATTTTTTAGAAGTTATGGATTTGATTAATGTCTTAAGTTTGGTTCATATATGAATGAAAATGGTTTGGATGTCTCTCTCTATATCTCATCATACTGTTTTCCGAAAATCCGGTGTTAATCCGGAAATTATTTTTAGGCACTCCGTAAATTTTTTATACTTGCGAGTGTTACATTATTTTGGGTATGTTTGGATGTGCAAAGGACAGGAAACCCGTCCACTGTTGTTATGACTACATTTTCTTTTCGGCAGTGTTCTTTCCGTTGGGTTGCACGGCAAACATCCAACCCCCCAATTTCAAAAAACCAGAATGGAAAATCCAACCCTATTAAAACACCAGAAGGAGATAAAGAATATGGCATGCAGTCCTGTAACTTTTCACCACGTTACACCAGATGTATTCAATTGTATGAAAAAGAAACTCGAAGAATCCGGTATCCACGTTCCCTCCGGAAACAAAGGTGAACTTTCGGGACACGGTGTGGTAGCCGATTTTGACTGGGACGGCACTTCAAACCTTACCATCACGGTCAAAGAAAAACCCTTCTTCATTAGCTGCGGCACTGCGACGGGAAAAATTCAGGACTTCGTACACCAGTGCCATGGGAATTAAAATGAAAATCCGGGGCAGGGAATCTTCCCTGTCCTCGCCTCTTAAAAATATATCTTTTTAAAAATGAATTGTTCTCTAAAAATGTCTCATCCCGGGTTGGGGATGCAGAAATTTCCTTTTCTCGTATCCGGGGCAATCAGGGGATTTATTCTGTCGTCATTCCGAGTTGATTAAGGGGCGCCAGAATGTAGATTAGAAGCATGTTAGGAGCATATAATGTCCTTAAGCCCTACCGCCTGAAATCGTACTCGAAAATTCATTCCAAAGAAAATCAGCTTTTTGAACCTGACAGTTCTAAGGAATCTCATTCTTTTCTCTTTTAAGAGGTATCAATGTTCAGTAGCGTTTTTTCTAAATTTTGTTTCTCATATTCTTTTCTACATACTGGTATTATTTTATTATATATATAAAACAACTATCATATATAATATCAACCAGTAGCTCTTTTTTTCCATTGATTCTTGGAAAAAATGTTTGCACTGGTTCTTTTATCCAAAGGGGGTATAATTATTAAAAAGATAAGGTTTGCCGTACCTTTAGCATTATTGCTGGCTTTACTGGTTTCCATACCAGGTGCCTCAGCCTCTTACGTTGATGTCAAACCGGCCTCATGGCCCAATTCCATCAACGTGTGCAATAACGGGGTTATTCCTGTGGCTTTTGCATGTCCGTACAGGGGTCTTACAGCTGAGGATTTAAAAAATGATGCCTGCACGATTCAGGTTGCAATTAAAGTTGAGAATGGTAGCGGTTGGGACGTTGAGTTTTGTGAGAACTTCTCCTCTGATGATTTAAAACTCAACACTGAAGATGTGACAAGCCATGTGAGTTATGTCGTAGACAGGGGAGATCCTGATTATTGTCCCGATGGTTACCCGGACCTCACAATGAAATTCAGGACTCAGGACATCTTTGGCGGTATTAATCCTGCTGATTATGAGGAAGGCAAAGCCATTGAATTTGAGATGAAGGGATACGACTGTGAGGACAATTTGCTCTTCAGGTCATTTGATCGTATCCGCTTCGTGCCGGCAAATTGCAACGAAGTTGATAACCCTAAGAAGCTAAAAATGAAAAGCTAAAAATGAAAAGCTAAAAAAGATAATTCTGCAGAAGATTGTCACTCCGGACAGGAAAATGCAAATGTGAATTGACTCAGATTCTTTCCTCATATCATGCAATTACTTCCTTTTCCTGCCCTGTCTTTTTTCTTTTCACCGGACATTTTCCAGGTACTCCTTCAAAATGCGGTTCTTTCATTTGTTTTACTTCCAAATCTTATTCTTTAGGGATCTTTTGAATTCTTTAGAAGTTATATATTCGATTAATGTCTTAAGTTTGGTTCATATATCTAGGAAAAAGATTCGTCTGTATCTTTCTCGATCCCATCATACTGTTTTTCCGAAAATCCGGTGTTAATTTTGGAATTGTTTTCAAAAACTCTATATATTTTTTACACTACAATGTGTTACATAATTTTGGTTATGTTTGATTGTGTAAAGGACAGAGCCCGTTCACTACTGTTGTGCCCACATTTTCTTTTCGGCTGTGTTCCTTTCCGTTGAATTGCGCGGCAAACGTCCAGTCTCCACTCTCAAAAACCAAAATGAACAATTCTTTAAAAATGTTTCATCTTCAGGACACAGGGGGAAGATTTCCGGGAAATTCTTTTGTCTCTGATTCAGGATGATCGGGATATGCGGAACAAACCTGAAAATATGGGATGGCCAGCGTGTAGGACCTGAAATTGTACCAGAAAATTCATTCCAAAGAAAATCAGCTTTTTGAACTCTACAGATTCAATTAATTTTATATTTTTCTTTAAAAAAAATACCAATGTTTAGTAGTATTTTTTATTAATTCTGTTTCTCATATCCTTTTTTACATAATGGTATTATTTTACTATGTGTATAAAACGACTGATATAAAAAAATATACCAGATGAACATTTCTTCCACGAATTCTGCAAAAAATGTTTATTTTGGTTCCTATGTCCAAAGGGGGGTATAAATATGAAAGGTAGAAAATTTGCTATACCGTTAGCATTATTGCTGGCTTTACTGGTTGTCATACCAGGCGCCTCAGCCTGTGCCGTTGACGTCAAACCGGGCTCATGGCCGAATTCCATTAACGTCTGCAATAACGGGGTGCTTCCTGTGGCATTTGCGTGTCCGTATAACGGTTATACAGCTGAGGATTTAAAAGACCAGACTTGTACAGTTAAAGTTGCAATTAAAGTTGAGAACTGCGGTGACTGGGATACTGAATTTTGTGGGAATTTCTTGTGTGAGGATCTAAAACTCAACGTTGAAGATGTGACGCAATATGCAAGTCTTGTCGGAGACAGGGGAGAACCCTGGTACTGTCCCGATGGTTGCCCAGATCTCACAATGAAATTCAGGACCCAGGATATCTTTGGCTGTATTAATCCTGCTGATTATGAGGATGGTAAAGCCATTGAATTTGAGATGTGGGGATATGACTGCGATGGCAAATTACTCTTTAATTCGTTTGATCGTATCCGTTTCGTGCCTGCAACTCTCAAAGAAATAAACAATGAGAAAAAGCCGAAAAAATGATACTTCAGAAGGATTTTTCATTCCGGCAGGAAAATGCAAATATATAATTGATGAGGGGCACTTTCCCTGAAATTATATAATTTGCTTATTTTTCCTGCTCTCTTTTTTCTTTTCATCGGATTTTATTGTATTTTGGTTAAGATCAGGCTGAGGTCATTTTTCTATAGTCCCGAGCATTAATAAAATTCTATACTTTGTTTTACACCAGCAGAAAAACCAGGACAGTTTGTGGAAAACTTAACTTCATTTTGTTTTGTACGTCCCTTAACTCACAGCTACCTATGGATACCGATTGGAATATTGGAAAATAAGAGGAAAGAGGAAGGAAATCGGACATGACCGGAAGGAGATTGGAAGAGGGAGGTTGCCGGGGGATCAGGTTTAAAAACGTCACTCCGGACGTATTTAAGTGCATGAAGAAAAAACTTGAGGAATACGGGCTGGAGGTCTCGCCCGGAAATTCCGGGGTGCTGGAAGGAAATAAGATCGTTGCCCACTTCACCTGGGACGGGGAAGAACAACTGGTAATTGAGGTCAAGGAGAAGCCCTGGCATCTCTACTGCGGGGCATTGAGCGGGCAAATGAGGGTTTTTATGCGCGAGTGCCAGGGGAAATGAAGTAAAATATGGGATGTGGACTTCTGTTTACCTTTTTCTTCTCCTTATCAAACAGTTCCAGGCATTTCCCACAAGGTCCAGTCTCCCCGTTCTTTCCAGGGCCTCATATACAAGGTCGTAGTTTGCAGGGCTCTTATAGTGCATAAGGGCTCTTTGCATGGCTTTTTCCTTCCGGCCCCGCGCTACGTAGACCTTTTCGTCGGTGAAGGGGTTGATCCCGGTATAGTACATGCAGGTAGAAACCGTCATCGGGGTGGGGGTGAAGTCCTGGACCTGTTCGGTGTACCCGCCGTGGTCGCGCATGTATTCGGCCATTTCGATCATGTCTTCCAGGGTGCAGCCCGGGTGGCTGGACATCAGATAGTTAACTATGTACTGTTCCTTGCCGCATTTTTTGTTGAGGGCCTCGAACTTTTCGGAAAAGCGCTCGTAGACTTCCCTGGTCGGTTTGCACATAGCATCCGTGACCTGCTTTGAGAAATGTTCGGGGGCGACCCTTAGCTGCCCGCTGATATGGTGAGCACAGAGTTCTTCCAGGTACTCTTCGTCTTTAAGAGCAAGGTCGTAGCGAACGCCGTAGCCGGTAAATACTTTTTTAACTCCGGGAAGTTCCCGCAGGCGGCGCATGAGTTCGAGCAGTTTTTTATGGCTTGTGTCCAGGGAGGGGCAGATGCCGGGGTGGAGGCAGGCTTTGTCCAGGCAGGCTCCTTTTTTCTCCCAGCTTTTGCAGTCCATGCCGTACATATTGGCAGTGGGGCCGCCGACACCATTGATTATGCCCTTGAAGCCCGGCTTTTCAGTAAGCTTTTCTGCTTCCCTGAGGACAGACTCGATGCTCCGGCTCGCTATCATACGCCCCTGGTGCTGGGTGATGGCACAGAAGGAGCAGCCCCCGAAACAGCCCCTGTGTGTGGTCAGGGAAAACTCGACCATCTCAAGGGCAGGAACGGGCTCTTCGTAGGAGGGGTGGGCTTCCCCTGTAAAAGGTAATTCATAAACGTGGTCCAGTTCTTTTTCGTTCAGGGGGCGCATGGGGCTGTTCTGCACGATCACGGTCTTGGGGTGGGGCTGGACAACTCCTTTTCCCGTGACCGGGTTCTGCTCCAGGAAGTACATACGGAAAGCTTTTGCAAAGGCGGCTTTGTCCTGGGAAACTTCGGTAAAGGAAGGTATTTCAACGTGTTTTTCAGTGAATTTTTCAGTGGACTCTTCAATGGTTTCCTCAATGGGTTCCTCAGTGGATTCCTCAGTG
>DUKH01000091.1:11358-16011 GCA_013329415.1 Methanosarcinaceae archaeon
CAGTGGATTCCTCAGTGGATTCTTCAGTGGACTCTTCACTGGAAGGGCCACTTTCAGCTTTTTTTGCCTTCCATTCCTTAACTTCCATTTTCCAGACAGTACCCGGAATGTCCCGGATCTCCCTGATGTTTTCCCCGGCCTGTAGCCTTCTGGCAATCTCGGTGATCTGCAGTTCCCCCATGCCGTAGACCAGCAGGTCGGCGGGGGCGTCTGCCAGAATTGACTGCCTGACCTTATCCAATAGATAATCGTAGTGGGCAAAGCGCCGGAGGGACGCCTCAATTCCCCCGAGCACGATCGGGACGTCAGGGCAAGCTTCCTTTATCCTGTTCGAGTAGATGATCACGGCGCGGTTAGGGCGAAGCCCTGGTTTGCCGCCGGGAGAGTAAGTGTCCTTTGTCCGCAGTTTCAGTCCGGCGGTCAGGTTGCTGACCATGGAATCCGTGTTCCCTGCGCTTACGGAAAAAAAGAGCCTGGGCTTCCCCAGTTTTTTGAAATCCTCGGGGCTGTCCCAGCGGGGCTGGGCAATTATCCCTACCCTGAACCCCGCGTCTTCAAGCACCCTGCCCACAATTGCGGTCCCGAAACTGGAATGGTCCACGTAGGCATCCCCGGTGACCAGGATTATATCAAGTTCCTCCCAGCCCCGCGCTTTTGCCTCTTCCAGGCTCATGGGGAGGAATTTTGAAACGGGTACATTGTGTATGTTGGGCATAGGAGATTTGGCATCTTTTGCCGCTTTTGTCCCGGTTTTTTCTCTGGTTTTTGTCCCGGTCTTTCCCTTCTTTTTTCTTTCATATTCTGCTTTTTTTGCGGCGGAAGGTTCCGGTTTCCCGTAGAATTTTTCCCTGGATTTGTCATGATCTGCATTACTCTGTTTTCAGGTGTTTCCGGCTTTTAAAATCACTTCTTTAAAAGCCGCCCTGCATCATCTTCAACATCCGGTACGAAGTCATGATCTGCTTGTTCCCGTCCCTGTTAGTGGGTGCCCCATGGCCCGAATACAGGTTCTTCACGTCAAGCTTCGTGAGTTTTTCTATGGAGCCTGCCATCTTTTCAGGCTCACAGCCTTCAAAGTCTGTCCTCCCGAACCCTCCGCCAGGAAAAACGGTGTCTCCTGAAAAGAGGCTCTTTGAGACGGGCTCGTAGAGGCAGATGCTCCCCCTTGAATGCCCCGGGGTATGGATCACTTCCAGGTATTCCCCATTTCCGATGGGGATCTTGTCCCCTTCCTCGTAGGTGGCAGTGGGTTTGATCGTAGGAGCCCGTTCTCCGAAAAGGACGGACACGCTCAGGTAATCGTCATTTACGCCTTCCAGATCGGCTTTGTGGATACCGACTTCAGCTCCGCTCTTTTCTGCAATAGTTGCAGCGGCGGCGGCGTGGTCGTAGTGGCAGTGGGTCAGGATAATGAGTTCCAGGTCGGTGATCCTTATGTAACTTTCCAGTTCCTTGATGATGAGCTCGCTGCTCATGCCCGTATCGATCAGGACCTTTCTGTTAACGAGGTAGACGCTGGAATCATAAGCAGTGGGGCAGATGTACTGGACTTCCATGGATTTTTCCTCCTTTTTTCTCATATAAAAATCTTAGATCTTAAAAACCCTGCGTGCGTTTTCAGTGGCCGCTTTTGCAACTTCTGACGGTTCTATTTCCCTGAGTTTTGCGATTACAGGGATCGAGTCCACGATAAATGCGGGCTCGTTTCTCCCCTTCCGGGGGGACAGGAAAGGACTGTCGGTTTCCAGAAGCAGGTTTTCCAGGGGCACTTCGGCTGCCAGGGCCTGGTGATGTTCGGAAAAACAGACAAGGGTCGCCAGGGAAATGTAGTATCCTGCGTCCACGATTTCTTTCATGGTCTCGAGCGGACCGCTGTAGCAGTGGTAGACCACGGTGTCCACGTCCCGGACCATTTCAAGTACTTCGGCTTCGGCTTCCCGGGCGTGCACAATAAGGGGTTTTTCGAAGCTTTTTGCAAGCTCGATAACTTTTTCAAAAGAGGCAGCCTGATATTCTTTTTCGGCATCTGTTTTGCAGTCCTGGTAATCCAGGCCGGCTTCCCCGATCCCTACTGCCTTTTCGACGTTTGCTTCGATCTGTGCCAGGATAGTATTGATTTCTTCTTCGCTCCCTTCCCTTCCGATGTCAGGGCTTAAACCGAGGGATGCGTGGATGTCCTCGTACTTTTCCGCAAGTTCGAGGCTCACGCGGTTGCCTTTCAGGGAAATCCCGGAGTTGACCATCCCCACAACCCCGGCTTCCCGGGCTCTTTCGATAGCCTCCTTCCGGTCGCGGTTAAATTTCGGAAAATCAAGGTGACAGTGAGAATCAATAATTGGATAAGGCATGGGTCTTGTATTCCATTTCATTTTATTTTACTTTTTATACATCCGATTATGGGATGCGAACAATTTTGGAATACCTGCTGGAATGCACACCTTGGATGCAAACCCTAAAACCGGATGGATGACCCGGCCTTATCCAGTTATTTTTTCTGAGCTGTGATTTCCAGCTGAATTATTCTCCGTTTGAACTCGGGTTAACCAGTTTTTGGTTCTTCAGCGGTTTTTCAGCCTGTACCTTCAGCCTGTATTTTATTAACTATTAGAGGTCCCTTTTCAGGCCCTGGCTGTTTATTTCTCCTTATACAGCAGGTTCATGGCATTCACAAGGGCTTCTACGGAGGCCATGACGATGTCAGGGCTTGCGGCCCTGGCAGTTACAATCCTGCCCTTTTCGTTTTCAAGGCCGATATACACGTCAGCAAGGGCATCGGCTCCTCCTGAGATGGCATCGATCCGGAATTCCTGGAGTTTGAAGCGGTTGCGCTCTCCCAGGATGTCCCTGACAGCTTTAAGGGCGGCATCCACCGGGCCAAGCCCTGTGTTTGCGGCAATGACTTCTTTGCCTCCTATGCTTGCCTTGACCACTGCAGTGGGTGTCAGGGTGTTCCCTGTCATCACGGAAACTTCTTTGAGTTTGATCAGCTCTTCTTCTGAGCTTGCTTTTCCAAGCACGGCAGAAGTAACTGCAAAAAGGTCGGCATCAGTGATCTGTTTGCCCTTGTTTGCAATTTCCTTGATCTTGCACACAATCTCCTCAAGCTGTTTTTCATTGGCTTTTATGCCGGCAGACTCAAGGGATTTCTTGACCGCGTGGGTGCCTGTATGCTTTCCGAGAACAATACGCCGCCTGTGCCCTACCATCTCCGGGGTCATGATACCCGGTTCAAAGGTATCGGACTTTTCAAGGACGCCGTGGCTGTGGATCCCCGATTCGTGGGAAAAGGCGTTTTGCCCGACGACAGGTGTATTTGGCGGGAGCCTGACTCCGGTGTAGTTCTCAATCATTCTTGAGGTTTCAACGAGGTATCCGGTCCTGATATTCGTCTTTGCGCCGTAGATAGCCGTCAGCCCCATCACGGTCTGGGAAAGGTCGGCGTTTCCTGCCCTCTCCCCAATTCCGTTTATTGTGACCTGCACCTGGGATGCCCCTGCTTCTACCGCCATCAGGCAGTTTGCTACCGCAAGCCCGAAGTCGTTATGGCAGTGCACGTCGATGGGGATTCTGATTTCCTTTGCCACGTCTTTTATCATCCTGCACATCCCGGATGGGGACATAACTCCGACAGTATCGGGTACGTTGATGATGTCGCAGCCTGCATCCTGTACCGCCTTGAAAACCTCCAGCATATAAGCAGGTTCGGTTCTCGTGGCGTCCATAGCAGAAAACATGCATTTCAGCCCGTGGTCTTTGATGTACTCGACGGCTTTCACGGCCAGTTCAACGACTTCTTCCCGGCTCTTTTTTATGGTGTAAATTCGCTGTACATCCGATGTCGGGACGAAAGTGTGCACAAGGCCAACGTCGCTTTCAAAACAGGCATCGATATCTTTTGTCAGCACACGGGCAAGTCCGCAGACTACCGCATCAAGTCCGGCATTAGAAATCGATTTTACGGATTCTTTATCTCCTTCCGAGGAGATCGGGAACCCCGCTTCTATCATGTCAACCCCGAGTTTGTCGAGTTGATGGGCAATTTCCAGCTTCTGAGAAGAAGTCAGGGAAACTCCCGGGGTCTGTTCTCCGTCACGCAGTGTAGTGTCAAAAACGCTTATCTTTTTATTCTGCATGGGTTCGATGTAAAAATCGATCCCTTCTTTCAGTTTTTACGTCCATGATAATCAATTACATGGATGTACGTTTCTGGTATATAAATACCACGTTTATCCCGGGAAATTTCTTTCATGTTGACTTTTTCTATATTTTGATCGAAACGTATATATACTAGGTGTGCTATTCTAGGGTTGCTCTCAGGGCGCAATGCGTTAACGGGGAGCGAAAAACGGAATAAAAACGGTATTGGAAAAACGATTATTAAGGTGCCAAAAACAACGGAAGTTAAAAAACGTTATTGAAGGTGCCTTGTTGAAAAACGATAATTGTTGTAAAGATACTAAAAAACGATCTATTGAGTGACTTAGGAAGTGCCAGTTTTGCTGGGTTCTTTCTCAACTCTTCAAAATTATATTCAAACTCATACAACTTTCCCCTCAATGGGAAAGCTTATATACCAGAAATGCCTTGTATCAATTACCTCACACGGCTCTGTTGAGTGGGTGAAGATCATTACATTTCTGTTATCATTTAATG
>DUKH01000131.1 GCA_013329415.1 Methanosarcinaceae archaeon
AACCGATAAATAGTGGACGACCGATTTGTACTCAATTTTACTTTTCTCGTGGAATTCTCGCTTTCCTTTCGGTTTCCGGCCTTTTGTTTATTTGCCGTTTATAAGGAGAGGATGCAACTGCCTGTCTTTAGCCCCATTATAGCTCTCATGCATAATATAATTCGGATTTTATTCTTATTTTGAATCAAATTAACTTGTCTTTTCCCGCAGGATCATCTTTTTCCATATATTTATATATCTGAATATAATTTTATGTCTCTCATGCACTTGCTTTTTTGAAACCGTAAGCTTTATGTATTGCTCTACACAATTTAACTTGCTTTAAGATCAATAATATTTACTTGATCCCGGAATCGCATACTGGTATTTCCGGGCTAATATACTACTGATATCCATCTCTTAGAATTCCTGACTAAAATTCAACTTATCCAAATGGTGATTTTATGCACGTGATGGAAGGTTTTTTACCGACGCCCTGGTGGCAGATCTGGTTTGCGATCTCAATACCGGTGATCGCATTCGGGATTTATAAAATGAACAAACTTGTAAACGAAAAACGTGAGATTTTGCCTCTTCTGGCTGTCGCCGGTGCATTTATCTTCGTGCTCTCTTCCCTGAAACTGCCTTCAGTTAATGGAAGCTGTTCTCACCCGACGGGGACGGGGATCGCAGCAATCATCTTCGGGCCTGCAATTTCCGCAGTTCTCGGGACAATCGTGCTTCTCTATCAGGCCCTCTTCCTTGCCCACGGCGGACTGACTACCCTGGGTGCAAATGTCTTTTCCATGGGTATTGTGGGTCCTGTGGTGGCATACCTGGTCTATAGGGCAGGGATGAAAGCCAACCTGAACTTCTATCTCGTCGTCTTCCTGGCCACGGCCCTCGGGGACTGGGCTACCTACGTGGTAACCTCTGCAGAACTCGCTCTTGCATATCCTGCGGGAGATGTGCTGACATTAGGAGGATTCCTCGCCTCATTTGCAAAGTTCGGGACAATATTTGCGATTACTCAGATACCCCTTGCAATCATGGAGGGTGCCGTCAGTGCCCTGCTCTTCAAGTATGTGATCAACCTTAAGAGCGACATCCTCGTGGAACTCAAAGTAGTCGAAGAATCGGTTGTCCGCAAACTCAGGGGGATTGCCGCATGAGCCGGAAACTCGAACTTATAGTACTCGCCATCGTCCTCATCTTTGCGGTACAATTCGTCTACATGTCCTCAACAACGGACGCCGAATACGGTGGGGCTGACGGGGAAGCAGAGGACGTTATCAATGAAATCACAGGCGGAACCTATGTGCCTATCGCAGAACCCATCTGGGAACCTCCAAGCGGGGAGATTGAAAGCCTTCTTTTCGGGCTCCAGGCAGCCATCGGGGCAGGGATCATCGGTTACTTCCTCGGGTATTACAGGGCAAAAAACCTCTATGAAGGTGAAGTCGCTTACAAAGGCAAAAATCGGGATAGTGAAACTCGTTCATAATGTTGGCAACTGAGCTTTCCTTTTCATTTGTAAAAGGAAAGTTTTTATCTTTTGCCTTTTATTTTTACTTCTTAGTCCTAATTCATCAGTAACGGGTTACCTAATGACAAACATACTTGATGACTATGCTCTTATGAGCCCTCTAAGGTACCGGAATAACTGGCTTAAACTGACAATCGTAGCTTTCGGTCTGCTTGCGGGGGTCTCGGCCGCGTCTCCTATACCGCCTTTTTTCATAGCGCTTTGCATGAGTTTTGCAACGGTTTTTCTCGGGAAAACCCCCCTCCGTTTCTATCTCAAACTCCTTCTGGCTCCAATGGGTTTTGCAGCGGTGGGGGTTTTGATCATCGCATTTTTCTCAGGCACAGGGGCTGAACTTTATTCTTTCAGGCTTGCGAGCTATCCCCTGGCTGTCCGTGCCGACGGCCTGGAGCTTGCGATGCTGGTGCTTGCAAGGTCTGTTAGCGGGATGTGCTGCCTTTACTTCCTTGCCCTGACCACCCCCATGATCGAACTCTTCTCGGTCCTCAAAAAGTCCCGCTTGCCGGAGTCCGTGGTCGAGCTCTCCATGCTTATTTACCGTTACATCTTTGTTTTCCTGGATATGGCAGTCCAGATAAAGTTTGCCCAGACCGTAAGGCTCGGCTACGGGGATTTCAAGAAGTCCTTCCGCTCCTTCGGGATGCTTGGGAGTACGCTTTTTATCCGGTCCTGGGAACAGGGTGAAAAACTCTTCGTGTCCATGAACTCTCGGTGTTATGAAGGAAAAATGGCGCTATTTGATACCCGAAGACCGGTGAAACCGCCGGAGCTCCTGCTAACGTCCGCGTATTTCCTATCCACTCTCGCACTGCTCTATTTTACAAGAGGTATGTCCATAATCTGAGGTAAAAAACATGACTATTCTTGAAACCAGAGGGCTTACATACTCCTACCCTGACCGGACAGTTGCTATCCGGGACATTAATATCAAGATTGGTAAAGGGAAAAAGATTGCATTCGTAGGCCAGAACGGGTCCGGAAAGTCAACGCTTTTCCTGCTCCTGAACGGGACCATGAAACCCGAGAAAGGTGAAGTCCTTTTCCACGACGTACCTTTCAAATACAACTCGAAAGCCCTCCGGGAAATAAGGAAATCCGTGGGGATTGTGTTCCAGAACTCGGATGACCAGCTCTTTGCTCCTACCGTCTACCAGGACGTGGCATTCGGCCCGGCAAACCTTGATTACCCGAAAGAAAAGCTGGAGGTTTGTGTGAACAGGGCGCTGGAACAGGTCGGGCTTACCAATTTCAAGGACAGGCCACCCCACCACCTGAGCGGAGGCCAGAAGAAGCGGGTTGCAATCGCAGGGGTGATGGCTATGGAGCCCGAAGTGCTTATCCTTGACGAGCCTCTTTCCAACCTGGACCCCGTGGGGGCGGACGAGATCATGGACCTCCTCAACGAGTTCAACCATTACGGGAGCACGATCATCATCTCGACCCACGATGTCGACCTTGCATACCGCTGGTCGGATTATGTTTACCTCATGTCGGACAGCGAGCTTATCGGAGAAGGGACACCCGAGGTACTTTTCAGGCAGACTGAACTCCTGAAACTTGCAGGTTTGCGTTCCCCTTCTTCCCTTGAAGTCTATCATGAACTCGAGAGGAGAGGCCTTGCAAAAGGCTATCTGTCCCCCAAGACTCTGCCCGAACTCGTAAATGCGCTGCGGCCTCCCGAGTTGATGTGGGTGGACGCGCCTCACGGGGTCAAAGAAGGCGATACTCTTAACCTGGGAATCCTTTACGGGGAATATTCTCCCAACTCTCCCTACGAGGCTATTAACGCAAGAGTCCTGCACATACATCCGGACTGCAAAGCCATAGTTGAGCTGAAACGCCGCAGCATCAAGGCCGGAGGCATCCTGCTCTATGATACGGATAGTTATTCTTACCCTGAGGTCCTGAACATTATAGAGGAAGGGGACGTCACCTTTGTAGGGGCCATGGGCAAAAAGAGTAAAGTCCTGGCCGAAGAGGACGGCATCTTCCTGGACGTTACCTCGGGCGTAATTGACAGGTCTATCCTCACCGCCCTTTGTGGAAAACGCTGCCTCATCCTGACTGGCGGAGGCATGGTGGAACACGCATTCAAGCGGATCCGCGAGTATGTGGAATTAAGCGGGATCGAGTTGAACGTCGGCACATTCAATACGGGAGAAGAACTTCCCTGGCTAGAAGTGTTAGAGGAATCTGCCGAAAGTTTCAGGGTTTAAGGCCGGGATTCTCTTTCGCTGATTTTCCATTACACTTTTTATTTCGCAGGACTTTTTCCATTATTCATTTTTTATTTCGCAGGATCGATTTTTTTTCTTTCTTTTCCTGTTTTGCAGCCGGATCGTTTAGGAATGGTGAAAATATAAGTTCAGATTTTCGTATCGGGAATTGCTCTATACTCATACAGGTTG
>DUKH01000156.1:0-7937 GCA_013329415.1 Methanosarcinaceae archaeon
ACCGATAAATAGTGGACGACCTAAGTCCTAGAGATAAGAAAATAGACAACATATAAAATTTGTAGGCATGGTGAGGGATATGGATATGAAATCAGGGTTAATAGATACCCTATTCCTGTTCGATAAAAGGATGAATGTGCTTTTATTCCTGGCCAGTGGCCAAAAAAGTTCCGAAGATATCAAAAGGGCTCTTGACTTTCCCTGGAAATCCATGATCCCCCAGATAAATAAACTTGTGAAAACCGGGCTGGTTGCAAAGGAAGGCGATATGTACCGGCTTTCGGGCATTTTTATTAAATTAAGGGACAGGCCGGTTGCTTGCGCAACTGTGGGTGGGCAGGGGGTTGGGCTGCAAAATTGGAACCCCGGCGACGATCAAAAGACAGAGTCCAAAAACCCACCGGAAACCTGTAAATTCGTATAAAAATGGACTACCTTCGTTTTTGCACATCGCTAACTAAACTACCATCTTCGAGAGTAATTACTCTGTCAACATACTCAGTATGCCATGGTTCATGAGTTACCATTATAATTGTTTGGCCATATTTTTCATTCAGCTCTTTGAACACATCCAGTACTTGTTTTGAGTTTCGAGTGTCCAGGTTTGCACATGGCTCGTCAGCAAACAATATGTCAGGTTTTTTTGCTATGGCTCTTGCGATTGCCACTCTTTGTTTTTCTCCACCGGATAATTCATCAGGAATCCTGTTATGTTTTTCTTTTAGACCAACCTTATCTAATGCTTCAAGAGCAGTTTCATAAGATTCCTTTCTTGATTTTCCTTCCATCATGGAAAGGATATAAACATTTTCTGCAGCACTCATTTCATTAATGAGTGCATAGTCCTGGAAGACATAACCGACCTGTGTCAGCCTGTAATAGCTTCTTTCTGCTTCGGGCAAGCTCGAAACCTTCAATCCCCGAATGGTATATTCCCCATCCGTTGCGTCGTCCAATAATGCCAGTATCCTCAAGAGAGTCGTTTTTCCGCTTCCGGATGCACCCATTATCGCTACAAATTCCCCTTTATTTATTTCAAACGAAACCCCCCTGAGAGCCTTGACAGCAGTCTCCCCTGTCCCATAGTATCTTTTCAGGTTTTTCACTATGATCATTTTTTATCGACTCCAGATGGCTTTGAGTATGCTCTCTTTTGATACACTCCAGGCAGGTAGTGTCCCGGCTATCACTGATAGCGTAAGCATGGTAACAATACTTTGAATAAGCAGCACCGGATCGATCTGGGGTCTTATTTCCATGGTTTCGTAAAATACTACCGGGTTTGCCTGGAAGTAAAGCATAAGTGCAAAGTATAATACCAATCCTGCAAATATTCCTAAGGAAACATAGAACATGCTAAGGAACGCATAGGACAATACTATTGATCCTGGAGTAATGCCTACTGCTTTTAAAATACCGATCTCTTTTTTCCTATTAAGTACATTGATATAGATAATGATGAGGACCAGTGCTGCACCTACGATCAAACTCACAAACTTTGACATGACATCTATAGCACCCAGGCTTTGCATTGCTTGCCTTATGAGAGACTCTGATTTATCAGCCCATGTGAAGACTTGCTCATTCACCCCGGCTTCTCTGATCTTATCCTGTATTTGTTCTTCGGTCCCCTGCTTGTCAACCCTTACAACTACACTGGTAGCTTTACTCTCTTCCAAACCATATACTTCTTCAATTTCTTTATAATGGACTAATGCATTAAGATCAACAAGTTCAAATGTGCCTTCCATGATACCTTTGACCTTATAGGTCCTTTTTACACCATTGCTGTATGTTACATCAACAAGCGATCCTGCTCTGACTTCACCCAGGTTATCATATATTTCTCCAAAAACTGGACTTGTGCCTGCGATTGCAGCACCAATGATGATCTCATCCCGGGAAAGTTCCCCTAAGAAATCCCCTTCAGTGATAATATACGGGTATCGCGAAATTTCATACTCTTCTGTCGGAAGCAAACCCGTCACGGTTACTCCCACAACTTTCTGCTTATGCTCAATAGATGCTCCCACGTCCAGTCGTTTTGTTGCAGCCCTTACTCCTTCGACAGCCCGGACCTTCTGCAAGACATTATCAGCGTTGTTGATGTAGGTGTTGTCTCCTGTTGGTTCAATGACAACGTCCCCGTAAGGGTAGTCCTGCATCATACCAGTAAATAGAACAGTCATTCCTCCTATCATTGATGGAAGGAACACCAAATTCATAAAAATGAGCGAGAGAACAAAAACGATGAACATTAGTGTTTTTTTGTTCCCTCTTTTTACACTGCAGTATGCAATGAGAGCTCCCACCCTGATATCATTGATCATATTGGAGACCTCTCATTGTTCTTTGTTGTCAGCAGAGTTATCACTGCCTTCCATTAACTGCCTGATTACCTCATCTTTTGATTTTTTTGTTCTATAATTATTGTAAATTAATCCTCCAATAACTGCCAGGATAAGCAATACGATTGCAGCTGTTCCTGCCCCACCACTGCTTTCCAAGACTATGACATTGATCTTCGTTTCGATCTGTTCTTCTCCAAAATCATCAATATACGTTATGGTCACAGGGATCTCGTATTCCCCTGCTTCATCAGCTATAAAAGTAATTACCGCAGGTCCGTCTTCATTCGGGTCAAGAGTTCCTATAAAGGATTCTTTTAAGCCTTTGAACGGGTGGTCAGCATAGACTCTTATTGAATTAATTGTCCTGTCCCCGGAGTTTTCGACTCTCATAGTCAATTCTACGGTATCACCCATGTAAGGAAGAACAGGATCAACCTTTACAGATGCAAGATTCAAACTTCCTTTTTTGTCAAGCACGGTTATTTTAATGTCATATTCATCGCTTTGCTTGCCAAAATCATCTTCATACTCTATAATAACAGGGATTTCAAATTCTCCTGACCTGTTTGCCTTAAACTTGAATAATGCAGTTTGACTGCCATTTAAGCCAAGAGTTCCGATTGTGGAAGTTTTAATTCCTTTAAATTCATGATCCAGGTTAACTGATACGGATTTTGCTATTGCTTCCCCAAAGTTTTCTATGCCTAACCTTAAGTCAACTGTATCTCCTTCATAAATATATTCAGGATTGGTTTCGACGGAAGAGATTCTTGGGTCAGCATCTTCGCCTATCACTCTTACCTCAACTTCATAATATTTTGTTGTTTCGACGGGGGTATTTGCATATGTTAATTTCATTTTTATAAGGTGAGGGCCAGGTTTAGCATCAGGAGTTGTTCTCATGTGATATACCAGGTACCTTTCACTTGTACTATAAGATAATTTAGAAATTTTTGTAACCAGGTCTTCTGTAACTATGATATCTGAGGGGACGCTGATTATTTCAAATGTAACATCTTCAGGAGTTTTAGTTCCGCAGCTCTCAAGATTAATTCCCAGAGTGAATTCTTCATCGATGCCTATTGAACTGGGACTTATTTCCTGTAACTCTGCGTTTACGCATGCATAACTGGAAATTTCTGCATTAGCCGTAGAGATTCCGGTTACGATAATTGCAAAAACGAATAAGAGCAAATATCTTAGCTTTATATTTTGATTCATTTTTTATCCAACTCCACCTGAATTCTTTCAATGTATTCCGTAAGATTTTTAAAAATTAAATCTAATGCAACCATTTGCTGATAGTAATCTTCGATTAGTTTGAGCATTTCTTCAGAGTCCTCTGCCCTGTTCTTTTTGCATCTTTCAATTATTGCAGGAAGATCTTTAAGCGCAGGACTGACAAAGACCTCATTCTTGGTTTTTATTGCATTAACGGTCATTGTCAACATATCTTTTTGAACTGAAAAGTACAATTTTTTTGAACCAGCTTTCTTTGTTTTTTCTACAAAAGTCATTCCAGCAAGCAGTTTCATTGCCGCACTAACTGCTGAAAAACTATACCCTGTCAGTGTAGAAAGCTCTTCTAAAGTTAGTGGATCCGGTTCAGAATGAAGTATTGCAAGCAATTTAGAGGAAAGTTCATCAAGTCCGTAGGATTTCATCCCCTGATACACAAGATTTTCAAATTCTTTTTTTACTGTTTTCATTTCGACGCCCAATTATCGCAATTTCCAGTAATTACTGAATATTTTGTAAATAGTAAATATACGTTTCTATTATGGAGGCTTTGCCCAAAAATCAAATTCATTTTTATTAGGGATATGCCTGAAAAACATCAAAAATTAATTCTATTTTTGGCAGATAGTTAGGTAAAACAGGAATTGTGAGTAAAGTTTTTATACCAAAATCCCAAATGACTGATTAGTCAATCGTTGAAACTGAGAGTTTAACCATGGACCCGCAGGTTAAGGACAAAAGAACAGCAATCATGGACGCGGCCCTGAAGCTCTTTACGGAAAGGGGTTTTCACGGAACATCCACCGCCCAGATTTCAAAAGAGGCGGGGGTAGCCACAGGGACCCTTTTCAACTACTTCCCAACCAAGGAAGACCTGATAAACAGCCTCTATTTTGAGTTCAAGGGCAGGTTAAGCTGCAATATAAAGGTCGGAATTAATGAGGAAGTTTCCCTCAAGGACAAACTGAGAAGGTTGTGGTTGAACTTTATATGGTGGGGTGTAAATAACCCTGAAGAGTACCTTTTTGTTGAACAGTTCTGTTCATCACCTTACATCACGAAAATAACCCGGGAAGAAGTGATGAAAGAGTATATTTTCTTCTATAATCTCACGCAGGAAGGTATCACAAGTGGGATCTTTAAACATCACACTCCGGAATTGACCATGAAGATTTTTTTCCATGGCACGAAGGCAGTTGGGGGGTTGATCCTTGACCCAAATGTTTCTCTAGATACTGACGAACTTATCGAGGACGGGTTCCGGATTATCTGGAATGGCTTAACCACCGAATAATTTTTTTCACTCCTTCGTGAGTGATCAGTCACTCTAAAATCCCGCTATCAGAGTTGAACAGAAAAACAGCATATCGTCAAGTAAAAAGAGTGACCAGTCAATCAAAATTTGATCAAAGTCAATCTAACTAATCCAAATTCAACCAAATTTAATCAAAGCAAGGAGAATGAAAAATGCTGTACAGAAAAATGCCAAAGAATGGGGACGAACTCTCAATACTGGGCTTCGGGTGCATGCGCCTCCCCGTAAAAGAAGACGGGAAAATAGATGAAGAATGGGCGAAAAGCCAGGTCCGCTACGCGATCGACAACGGCGTAAACTACGTGGATACGGCATGGCCCTATCACATGGGTGCAAGTGAGCCCTTCCTTGGCCGTGCTCTTGCCGACGGCTACAGGGAAAAGGTCAAGCTTGCAACAAAACTCCCTTCCTGGATGGTTGAAAGCCGGGAGGAAATGGATAAATTTCTGGACGCCCAGCTTTCCAAGCTCAACACCGACCATATTGACTATTACCTAATCCATGCCCTCGTTGGCGAACTCTGGGACAACGTTGAAAAACTGGGTGTGGCTGATTTCCTTGACAGAGCAAAAGCCGAAGGCCGGATTATCAATGCGGGTTTTTCCTTCCACGGCTCGGGAGAGGATTTCAGGCGAATAGTTGACTCTTATAACTGGGACTTTTGCCAGATCCAGTACAACTTCCTGGACGAAAAGAACCAGGCAGGGACCGAAGGCCTGGAATATGCAGCCTCGAAGGGCCTTGGCGTAATCATAATGGAGCCCCTGCGTGGAGGAAAACTCACAAGCCCCGTCCCTCCTGTTGTGGAAGAGATCTGGGATGAGGCTCCGGTAAAGCGGACAGCTGCGGAATGGGGCCTTCGCTGGGTCTGGAACCACCCTGAAGTAACGGTCGTACTTTCCGGCATGAACGAGGAAGCCCACATTGAGGAGAACCTGAGAATCGCAGGTGAGGCTTACCCGAATTCCCTGACAGAAACCGAACTTCAGCTTGTAAGCAGGGTGGAGCAGAAATACCGGGAACTCATGAAAGCGGGCTGTACAGGCTGCAGGTACTGTATGCCCTGCCCGGCTGGGGTGAATATTCCTGCCTGTTTTGATGCATACAACAACCTGCACATGTCTGGCAATGCCGATGAAGCAAAGTTCATGTATGCAGCAAGTCTGGGTGGTGCTCTTGGAGGAGCCCCCGGCTTTGCTTCCCAGTGCGTGCAGTGTGAAGAGTGCCTTGAAAAATGCCCCCAGCACCTGGAAATCCCCACTCTCCTCGAAGCCGTGGTAGAGGACCTTGAAGGCCCGGACCTTGAGCAGAGGGTCACCATGGCGAAACAGCTGTTCGCGAAGAAAAACACAGACTGAAGAAATCTACTGGCTGACAAAATCCGCAGAGTGAATATTCAGGATCCGGTATTTCAAAAGTGAACCTCGATAGATTGCTCGACAAACCTCCTGAACCCGGAGCATTTATCGAGCCCCGTTCTTTTTTGAACAATGTGAGTATTTTCCAGAAAACATTGCAATTTTAGAGCAAATCTTCCATTTTCAGGGTAGCTGCTTGAATTCTCAGACAAATCTATGTTGATGGATAATTTTAAATAGTATTGCACCATTTCGATGATAAATCATCAGTTGATTTTACATCAATCCAAATACAAACTATCAGTTTATTGACCATCTTTATACTAACTATTGCAATTTCATCTGCTGAAATATCAGCTATATCCGGAAAGGAAACCCGGCATTCGGTTGCTAAAGCCCTTTTGCAGGATTGCAAATCTACAAAGTCATTGGTCTCTTACGGGCTTATTGCAGCCTTATAGATCCCTGGAGGAAACGTGGACCCCGAATGTATTAAGAAAGTAAGGTTGATGGACCTTGAATTCCAGACACTTCACAGTAAATTGTTTGAAGACCGGTTTTTTCAAAAAGTAGCCGCATCCGAAAATGCCGAACTCAAGGAGCTTAGCAAAAATCAACCTGCTGTTATCACGATAATTGGTCTGGTAAAGGAAGTCATGCCTTCGACCATCGGGACATATGTGGGCATGGACCGGAGCAGCCTTTCGAGAATGGTTGATTCTCTGGAAGCAAAAGGGTTTGTCCTGAGAAAAAACGATCCTGAAGACCGCAGGAAAGTCCTCATTTCCCTTACGGAAAAAGGGGAACGGTGCTATGAACTCCTGAATGAGATCTCAGAGGCGATGGCTGTCGAGCTCCTGAGCTTAGCTGATCAGCAGGATTTCAGGGATTTTGAAAAGAGCCTTGAAACAATGTTGCGAGTCATGAGAAAAATCGATTCGGCAATGGAAAGTGGAAAGTAAACCCAAAGCTCTTGACCCTCGAAAACATGGCAAAACTACAGAAATAATTTAAAAATAATTAAAAAACAAGTTAAAAACAAGTTAAAAAAAATTTAAAAATAATTGATGTCGAACTTTAGTTTTTAGTTTAGCATCCTTCACGGAGGAAAAACATGACCCTGAAACTTATCAATAATCTGCAGAAACTCGGCTTTACGGAAAACGAGGCAAAGATCTATGCCTCCCTTGTCTGTTTGAAAAAGGGAACTGCAAGGGAAATTTATGAAGCAAGCGGTGTGCCCAGGCCCAAGGTGTACAAAGTCCTCAGGGGCATGGCGGAAAAAGGATATGTCCGGATTATTGAAGGGGAACCGACCCATTTTATTTGCCTCCGTCCCGAGAAATTGATTTCGAGGATCAGGGCTGACTTTATACTCTCCTTAAACGAAACCTTCTACGGCCTCAATGCCTTAAGCCTTGAGAAGGAAGTCCCGGATTTTGGGAAATCAGAGGAGATCGAAATCAGGTGCTAAAAGGAATTCCGGACAGAGTTCAGTTTTATCTGTTTGGGACTTTTTTTCAGCAAAATCAGTGCTGAAAAGCTGTTGCTATTGAACTTTTCGAATAATACGAAAATTTACTGAATCAAAGTTTACTGACTCAAAGTTGACTGACTCAAAGTTGACTGACTCAAAGTTGACTGACTCAAAGTTGACTGAATCAAGATTGACTG
>DUKH01000156.1:8252-14579 GCA_013329415.1 Methanosarcinaceae archaeon
CTGAATCAAGATTGACTGAATCGAAAACCGGAAGAAATTAAATAATAATTAAAGCCTCCAGAGGGGGATTCTATATAAAAAACGTTTTTGAAAAACTGGGCATTTTTATCCAGAGCAACCGTGCAATCATACTTGCGGTTGTGTTTATGCTGGTCATGCTCTCTTTCCAGGGAGCCCAATACATCGAAATGGCATCCGGGACCGAGACCCAGGTGTCAAAGGATTCGCAGCTGTATAAGGACTATGACCATCTTTTCCTGAACACCTTCAGCACGGAGAGTGTTATTGTGATGGTGGAAGGAAATGATGTTGAAACAGTGGACCTTATGAAGGCCGCCGATAGGCTGGAGCATCAGGTAGAGAATATCCCCGGGGTTACTACGGTCTCAAGCCCTGCTTCCATCATGAAGCAAATTAATTATGCAAAAACCGGAAGGTCCAGGGTTCCCGATTCTGATCCGGAAGTCTGGGAGATGATAGATAGCTATCCTGAATATTTCGAGTCACTCGTGCTTGATGATACTCATATGCTCATATCTATCGGGATCGAAGGGAGCAGCACGGACCAGGAGCAGGAAGACATTATCAATAATGTGGAAATCGCCTCAAAAGAAGCCGATTTTCCTCCGGGTTATAACCTCATTATCACAGGCAGGCCTTCTCTCATGCTTGATATTAACAGTGAAATGGGAAAGAGTATGGGCGTACTGCTCGGGATTGCCGGCCTTTTGATGGTAGTCGTACTTTTCCTTGTGTTCAGGCATGTCAGGCGGGGACTGCTCCCGCTCCCTGTTGTCCTGCTCGGGATAGTCTTCACTTTCGGGTTTATGGGATATGCAGGGGTGCCCATGACAATGGTTTCCATGTCCGCATTCCCGGTGCTGATAGGAATTGGGATTGACTATGCCATCCAGTTCCACAACAGGATGGAAGAGGAAATCCGGGGAGGCAAAAATTCGGCTCAGGCCCTTGTCTATACGGTCAAGCATACCGCTCCCGCTGTCCTGATCGCCCTGGCAATGACGGCTCTTGGCTTTGTTTCGTTGTTCACCTCTGTCGTTCCCATGATTCAGGATTTCGGAAAACTCCTGCTCATCGGGGTAATCATGTGTTACCTGGCTTCGCTCTTTTTCGGGCTGGTTACCCTCTACACTTTTGACTGGGTAGCTCAGAAAAACCTGTTCGGGATGTTTAAGAAAAGAGGGGTCGGAAAAGGTGAAAACGACTTCGAGAAAGGGTTGGAGGATTTATCCGGCTCCACACCCGCAGGGCATGAACCCGGAGCAATTGAAAAAATCCTGAAAAAACTCACCGGGTTTACCCTGAAATACTCCACCGTAATTCTCGTAGTCGCGCTTTTGACCTGTTCCGCATGGCTGTATGCCGACCGTTCGATTCCGATCCAGACCGATACCAACACCTTCATTCCCCAGGACATGCCCTCCCTGATCAACTTCAAGCATATGCAGAGCATCATGCCGGGGTCAGGGGACCACCTGAATGTCATTCTGAAAGTTGAGGATAACAGCGATCCCGAACTGCTGGAGTGGATGGACGAATTTTCCCGGCATGAAGTAGCAAGTCGGCCGCACATCTACAGCGCCACAAGTATCGTGGACCTGGTAAAGGAAAGAAATGGCGGGACAATTCCCGGAACTTCAGAGGAAATACAGGCAATATATGAGGAGATTCCCGAAAGTCAGAAAGGAACATATCTCGAGGGCGGGCAGTTGCTCCACATTGACCTGGACATAGGGACTGCAATGGCCGACCTTGAAATTACGGGCATCGAGGAATTGCGGGAGATTGTCAAGGAAGATATTGGATGGATGCAGCCGCCTCCCGGGGTAACTGTTACGATCACGGGGGATTCCGTGGTTATTATTGATATGATTGACGGGCTCACAAAAGGCCGGAGCCAGATGACCCTGCTCGGGGTTTTCCTGGTACTGATGGGCCTTCTGGTGGTTTACAGGGACCTTGTAAAGACCCTCTCTCCCATTATCCCCATGATAATCGTGATTGGCTGGTCAGGCCTGGTCATGGCGGGCATGGGCATTGCGTATAACCCGATGACTGCGGTCATGGGCGCCCTGATCCTTGGGGTCGGGTCCGAGTATTCGATTCTGATGATGGAACGTTACTTTGAGGAAAAGAATGCCGGAATGGACCCTGTGGACGCAATCTACCAGGCAGTGTCTACCACCGGAACAGCCCTCATCGCATCAGGAGCCACAACCGTGTTTGGGTTTTCAGCCCTGATAGCCTCCCCGTTCCCGCTGGTCAGCAGTTTCGGGCTGGTCACGGTTATTGACGTCCTCCTGGCAATGCTTGTGACCTTCGTGATCTTCCCGCCCCTGATTATCCTGATGGACACCCACCGGGGAAAGGCTCCGGAAATTTTTGCGAAGATTCTAAGGAAAAACAGCCAGCCTGAACCTGTAAGTGTCTGATAAATGTCTGATAAATGTTTGATCAGTGTCTGATAAGCATCTGAATAATCGAAGGATTTGGAGAGGAAAAGAGCATGAAATCAAAGCTACTGGACACCCTATTCTTTTCGGAAAAAAGAAAGAACCTGCTATTGTTCCTTGCTGACGGCCCGAAAAGTTCCGGGGAAATCAAAGAAGCTTTTGATTTTCCCTGGAAATCCATGATCCCTCAAATAAAGCAGCTCCTGAAAACCGGTATGGTCACAAAGGAAGGCGAGGTATACCGGCTTTCGGGGATGGGGCCCGTAGTGGTTGCAAACATGAAGCACCTGCTCGGGACTCTGGAGCTTTACGAAGAGAATATGGATTACTGGAAGGACCATGAGCTCAGTTCCCTTCCCCCTTACCTGAGAGAAAGAATCCATGAACTGGAGCGGTGCCAGGTTGTCCCTCTCAAGAACGAAAATATCCTGCTCCAGAACAGGGTACTGAACAGCATCCTGGCTTCAGGCCGGGTCAGGCTCTTTTTTTCGGCCTTTTACTCCGAACTTCCATTTTTTTACTCCGAACTCCTGGAAAGAAAGATCAAAACCGGGATCATAATCAGTGAAGCCGCTTTTAAGGACATGCAGGAAGGACTGCTCGAGGAAAAAAATTCCCCTGACCTGAAAAACTCCCTTTTCGGGACCCTTTTCAAGGGGTACAGAAAAGAAACAGGCAAACTCCTGGACCGGGAAAACCGGGACGTTTTTGTATATACAGGGGCCAGAATTCCTGCGGCAGTCCTGCTGACCGATAACCTTCTTTCGGTTGTGCTTTACGGGAAAAACGGGGTACTGACAAATCAATACCTGCTCTGTCAGGAACCTGGAGCTTTGAAATGGGGAGAAGAATTATTTATGCACTACATGAATAATTCGAAGCGGGTTTGCGATTATGAAAGTGTGTCTGAAGTTTCGGAGCCTGAAGTTTCGGAACCTCGAAAGGTAGAAAGGATACCTGTTCATGAAATGCCTGAGACGATTCTCCCATGAGCTTCAATGAAAATATCCCGGATGATCATTCTAAGGAATCAGGTAGTGAACAAACCCTGCATAATCCGGTATTAAACAAGCCCTGTATAATCCGGCATTAAACAGGCTCTTTATTCACCAGGCTATACGTTTATATATAATTTAGAAGTTTATACAGAGAATATGAAAAATTAGAAAGAGATGGAATCATGAAAGAGGGGCGGGAAAATGACACTCAGCGCTAACAGGTATGTATGGAGGTTCCTGTTTGCAATCTCCGTGTTTTTTGCAGGTTTTTTTGCGGTCCTGTTTTATTTCCAGGACATTTTCATAGTCCTTATTCTGGGGGCTATCCTGCTCCTGATCAGTGAAAAATTACTCTCCGGCTTCAACAGGGTAATGGACCGGGTCCCGAACCTTAACAGGAAGGCTATAGGTTTTTCCCTGATTCTTCTTTCCCTGTTTGCTGTTGTGGTTCTTATCAGCAGCCAGATGGATGAGATTGCAGCCCTGCTTGCTGAAGCTGCAAAAGTGCAGCAGGACTTTACAGGCGGGGCTTCCGCGCTTTTAGGGAATGAATCGGAATTTACAAGGCTTACAAATTCAGGGGTTATCAAACCCGGCGACCTGCAGGCAGTTGGGAATACAATCTTTACCGAACTCACGGGAACCATATCAAAAATTTCATATTATCTCTTTGCAGGAGTCCTCATAATTCCCCTGATGTTCAGCATGTATTTCAGGCACCGGAATAAGCTTGCCAGCTACATCGGCGAATATGCCCCTCCGAGACATGCCGAGATTATCGACAGGGCTTTAAAGGACATGGGAAGGGAGCTTGAAGATTTCTTCAGCGCAAAGATGATTGAAAGCGCTGCTGTGGGCCTGATCTGCTGCACGGGCTTTTATTTTGCAGGGGTTGACGGCTGGTTCTTCCTGGGAGTCCTGGCAGGTTTCCTGAACATCATCCCCTACATAGGCCCGATAATAGGGGCGATTCCTCCCATAATTGTGGGCTACCTGACCAGCCCGGAAACAGCCATCCTGGCAGCAGGCACGGTTTTAGCTGCCCAGCTTGTGGATAACTTCTACCTTATCCCCTTCATGATCTCCGAAAAGGTAAACATCAACCCCCTCCTGAGTGTGGTCCTGACCCTGGCCGCTTCCAAGCTGCTCGGGCCCCTGGGGATGATATTTGCAATCCCGATTTTCATCATATACAAGATAATAATTACCGAGTCTTACAAAGCACTGATTAAAATTTATCCTGACGAAGAATAACGGTATGCAGAACAAAAATTTACAGGGTTTACCCCGATAATGAATAAAGACTTGCAAGACTTGCAGGAGCCAGGAACATGATTGAGGTAAAAGGTCTCTCAAAATCTTATGGAAAAATAAATGCAGTGGACAGCGTGGACCTCTCCGTCAAAAAAGGGGAACTTTTCGGGCTCCTGGGCCCGAACGGCTCCGGGAAAACCACCATGATAAAGATGCTCACGGGCCAGATAAAACCGGATTCCGGCTCTTTGAGGGTACACGGGGTGGATGTCCTGGAAGCTCCTCTTAAGGTCAGGGAGCTTGTGGGGGTAATCCCGGAGCAGGAAACCCCTCCCAGTTTCCTGACCGCGGAAGAGTACCTGCATTTCGTTGCAAAAATCCGGAAACTGGAAGGGTATGAAAAAGCCTGCGAGCGGTGGTTCGAGTTTTTCGATTTCGGAGACCAGAAAAACGTGCTTTGCAAAGACCTCTCCCGGGGAACCCGCCAGAAACTGATGTTTGCCCAGGCTTTCCTGCATGAGCCGGAACTTGCAATCATCGACGAGCCCCTGATTAACCTGGACCCGGTTATGCAGCGGAAAGTAAAGGATTTCCTCCGGGGTTACGTGAAAAACGGAGGTACGATTTTCATCTCCACCCATATCCTGGAAATCGCAAAAGAGATCTGCAGCAGCATCGGGATCATCTATAAGGGCAAACTTGTCCACAACGGGCGCATGGACGGCCCGGAGCTGGAAGATAGGGACCTGGAAGAGTTCTTCCTTGAACTGGTGGGCCAGGGCTGTGAGTGCAGAGAGCAAAGGGAGCAGCTTGAAATACAGGTACGGAAAAACCTGTCATCTGAAATGTCTGCATAATTTAGGGATTTGCTTACAGAATTTGGGATGTGCTTATCAAGTTGAAAACACAGGAATGATCGCCTATGTTTGACATTTTTAAAAGCATGATAAAAGAAGAATGGCGGATGCACTCCAGCCTCTTCGGGCACAGCGGCTTTGCCCTCTTTCCGGTATTCATCTTCCTCTTCACGTTCTTTGTGAGCCTGGTGCTCCCGGTCTTCAGGGAAATTGTTAGCGATGCCGGGGTTGCGCTCGGAATGCACTACTTCTTCCTGCTGGTTGGAGGCATGGTGGGGGCTTTCGGGCTCATGGGGAGAGAGTTCATGAACCGGCGCTTCGGGCAGGCAAGCCTGATCGCATATTCTTCAAGGACGCTTCCGGTTTCCGAAAGGGTAATTTTCCTGAACTTTCTGGTAAAGGACATTGTGTACTACTTTATTCTCTACGTCCTGCCTTTCATTGCAGGCTTTGCCCTGGCGGTAAAACTCGTCCTCCCCTCAGCTGCCGAAAGCTTCAAAATCCCGCTTCTCACGCTTACGCTTTCTCTTTCCTTCATGATCGGGCTTTCAGTTGTTTTTTTCCTTTCCACGGTCTATGCCCATTCGGGAAAAGCCGTGATTGCAGGCTTATTGCTGGCATTCCACGCCCTGCTTTTTGCCTCCGGGAACTTCAACGAAGAAGTCCTGTACGCCCTTCCGGGGCTTGCTTTTTACCTGACTCCTTCCGAAACCCGGCAGCTTCTGGCCTCGGTTTTCCTTATAC
>DUKH01000156.1:14983-53228 GCA_013329415.1 Methanosarcinaceae archaeon
CCTTGACCTGAAAAGGAGTGAAGGAGGGCTCGGGAAAATCATCTTCTCCTTCCTGCTCCCGGCAACCCTGGTGTGGGTGCTGCTTTCTGCCCTTGGAAACGTTATTCCGGCTCTCGACTCCCTGCTCCTCTTCTCCCTGGTTCTTGGAGTACTATCTTCTTCCATGTACAACTGGCTTACGGAATTCGATCTCTTCGCATCCTACGCTTTCCTTCCCTTGAAAGTCTCGGACGTAATAAAAAGCAAGCTCGACAGCTACGCTTTCCTCAATGTAGTCCCTTTTGTTTTCCTCTTCGGCCTGGGCCTGAAAACGGAACCTTACACCCTTGTCCCCTCTTTGCTCGTCTTCCTCTCCATATCCTTCTATATGGTCACGGTGCTTGTTTACCTGACAGGGCTTTACCCTTCGGTGAACCTCTATAATGGAAAAACCTTTGCCCTCTATGCCCTTTCAATAATCCCGGTCCTGATCTTCAACATCGTTTTGTCAATACTGGGCCCCTACTATTTGCTTGCGGACCTGGCGCTGCTGCCTGTAGCCGTTTACCTGCTCGGAAGAAGCTTCAGAAAATGGGATGGGGTGGAAAACCCGCAGTTTTGAGGAGTTCTGTGCTCTTGTTTGAGGTACATTGTCAGCGGTTGTGATAATTCGGAGTTGATGATAATTCGGAGTTGATGAGAACTCGATAAAGATTCGGAGTTGATGAGGATTTGTACCTGATTTCAAAGCTAAGGAGAAAGAAACCATGCTTCCTTACTTAATTGCCCTGGCAATGTTTCTGAGATCTTTCTACAACCTGCTTAAAAAACCGGAAACCCGTGCCCTCTTATCTGCCGTGGTTTTTGTCCTTATTCTCGGGACTTATGTCTACCACAGTCTCGAGGGCTGGGGCTGGCTTGATTCATTTTATTTTTCAGTCATCACACTGACGACTGTAGGGTATGGAGATTTTTCTCCACAAACGGATATGGGAAAAATTTTCACTATAATTTACATCTTTGTAGGGCTGGGAATTCTGTTCGGGTTTGCTGATGTTATCGGGAACTTTATCGTAGAGAGAAGAATGGAACGCCTGGAGAAACGGAGACAGAGAAGAGACCTGAAATAATTCCGGTTTCACTGGCCGGAATGATAAGACAAAGTGCATGGATAAGAAAAATGGGGATCTCTGAAAGTTTTAATGTGTACCCTTAGTGTTACGTTTCCTTTATGTATTTTCCTTAATTGTTTTCCGACTGCAGTAGAGTCTGCCAGCTTTCCTTCTGCTGTTGCGATGAAATTGCTACATTTAACTGCCTTTTTGCCTGAGTTAAGAGACTAAAGTAGAGTAAATTTGATTAATCATCTTCAACCCTTTTTTCTGACCAACTTTTTCAAATTTACTGCCATTGCAGACACATTTTTAACCTTTTATTAATATATATCAAAAGGGGGGTAAGGGTATTGCTATATGTTTTTATAACCTTGATATTATTTCTCAGGGCTTTGAAAAAGCAGCTTGAAAATGAGGAATTCCAGACCCTTTTACTTCTGGTAATATTTATTCTTACATTGGGCACTTTCTTTTACCACAACGTCGAGGGCTGGACCTGGCTTGACTCATTGTATTTTACGGTAGTAACCCTGACAACCGTAGGATACGGGGATTTTTCCCCGGAAACAGACCTGGGAAAAGCTTTTACAATGGTTTACATCTTTGTCGGGCTGGGAATCCTCTATGGGTTTGCAACCATACTCGGAAAAGAGATCGTCAGTCACAGGCTGGAAAAGGTGGGAAAAGCAGTACAGAAAGCTGACGAATCAGAAGAGTAAATCTTTTTACTCCGGCCTGTCCTGAGGGGGGATTTTGGGAATTCAATCATGGATGAAACAGATGCTGACAACAGTAAACCAAAATTTTGCCCAATCAAAAGAATAATTAAGATTCCGAGTTTCATAATATTATCCAAATGGGGGGGGTATTGTTATGAAACTCAAAAATACATCCGTAGGTCTTGTTTTACTCCTTACTATCGGGCTTATGGCTGCGGCTGTTTTTTCGCTGGGCTGTGCCGAGCAGGAAGCCCCTGCCGAACCTGAAGAAACTACCGGGGAAGAGCCTGCCGAAACTATTCCTGAAGATGCCGGTCAGGCAGCGGTTGAGGAAGAAGAGGTTGAGCAGGTAGAGGTCGAGCAAGAAGAAGCCGGAATGGAAGAGCCTGAAATGAATGAGGCAGAACAGGAGGGCAGTGAACAGGAAGAGTCTGATCAGGAAGAATCTAATCAGGAAGGGGCTGAAGCCACTCTGGCTGAGGAAATTAGTAACATTGAGTGGCAGTGGATCGAGCTTCAGGAGCCCGGCCTTGCGGGCAAAACAGAAGTCTCGAATCCTGAGGACTACACCATTGTCTTTTCCAGGCATGGTACGTATTCCATCAAAGCCGACTGCAACCGCGGCGGAGGAAGCTACATGCTTGAAGGAAACTCTCTTACACTGGGGGCAGGCCCGATGACGCTTGCCGAATGCGGACCCGGGTCATTATATGATCAGTATGTTACGCTGCTCTCCGAAGTAATTTCAGTGGAAATGGAAAACGGCCAGCTTGTCCTTTATTCCGGGGGCGAAGACAGCATGATGATCTTTACCAACGGAGGAGTGGTTGAAGGGATCTGAAACTTAAGAATCCGAAGTCCGGGTGAATTTCAATCTCACCTTCTCTTTTTTATTTTACTTTCTATTTTTCATTTTTTTGTGATCTCGAAAGGTCTCAGATAGCTTTGGGCAGCCGTCGCCGTGAACCTTGCCAAAGCAGCCTGAACCCTTTTGAGGATCGAAGAGCTTAAAAAAGCCTTCTAACTCCCATTCTGACTCCCGTTATCAGTTTTAAAAAATGTATCTGGGATTAATATCCTTATATACAATAATTTATAACACATAATTGGGGAGTGTATTTATCGGGGAAGTAAGTTTACCGTTGTATATTACCCCATATGTGTACATATATGTACACCCATTCTTATCTTAAACAATTGGGGGAAAGTTATGAAGAAATTGGGTATTCTTGTGGCTGCAGTACTCATTGCAGCAATGTTATTTGCTTCCGGTTGTGCTGAAGAACCTCCGGAAGAAGGTGTTGAGGAAGGAGCTGAGGAGGAAGTTCCTGAAGAAGAAGTAGTGGTAGAAGAAGAGGAAGTAGTGGTAGAAGAAGAGGAAGTAGTAGAAGAGGAAGTCCCTGAAGAAGGGGGAGAAGAAATAGTTGTGGAAGAAGAAGTTGAAGAGGTAATCCCTGAAGAAGCGGTGGGAGTGGAAGGGGAATACAGCCCTGACATAAACCCCGAGGACTTCGTCGAAGGAGTTGACAATTCCTATTTCCCGCTGGTCCCGGGTACAACTTTCTTTTATGAAGGAGAAAGCGATGAAGGTGATCCCTTAAGAACCGAGATTTACGTCACCGATGAAACCAGAGTGGTAATGGGAGTAACCACCATCGTTGTCAGGGAATCGGAATATGAAGACGACGAGCTGGAAGAAGAGACCTTTGACTGGTACGCCCAGGACATTGAAGGAAACGTCTGGTACTTCGGTGAGGACTCCAACGAATATGAGGACGGAGAAGTCGTAAGCACCGCCGGTTCCTGGGAAGCCGGAGTAGACGGGGCCTTCCCAGGGATAATAATGCCGGGAGACCCCCAGGTAGGGGATGCTTACTACCAGGAGTTCTACCCGGGAGAAGCCGAAGACCAGGCTGAAGTGGTCTCTTTGAATGAGTCGGTTACAGTTGCTTACGGCTCTTTCGAAGACTGCTTGAAGACAAGGGAATGGAACCTGCTTGAACCTGGCCAGGAAGAAAACAAGTACTACGCCGCGGGCGTCGGTCTGCTCCTTGAAGAGGAAGTGAAAGGCGGAGATGAAAGACTGGAACTTGTGGAAATTACCACTGAGTAACAGGATTTAACTTCAAAGAAATTCAGTCCGAACAGGCCTCTGGAAACTGAGATCCGAACTCAGTTCCGGAGGAATTTTATTCGCCCCCGGGTTTCCAATTCTTATTTTTTATATTTCATAGGTTGTATCAAATGATCAAGTTATCAAATGATCAAGTGATCGAACTATCAAGCTGTATAATAATCAAATAAGCTCACTTTTTCCTTTTTCCAAACTTCCACATTTCAATGGAATTGTCAAGAAGACTATCGAGAAAGCTCTCTTTGTAGGCTATAAGCAGCCTGGCAGTAAGGTCCGGATCTACAATTTTAAGATTACTTATTCGCCCTATTCTGTCTTTTTCAATGATTCCGGACTTTACCAGCTTATTGAGGTGCCATGAAACAGTAGAGGGAGCGAGCCCGACTGCGGTTGACAGTTCTTTATTGTTCGTACCGGGGTTCTATAGCAGGTTTATCAGGATATGCCTGCTGCCTTTTCTCCTTAAAAAATAGATTATTTCCCTCTCATGCTTTTCGGGGATCTTTTTGCTTACGAAATACCGAACGTATTCTTCATCTTTAAAACGCGAGATCAGATTGTTCTTTTCGAGATAGTGAAGGTGGTACTGCAAGCTGCCCACGACCAGATCCAGCCGCCTTTCGAGTTCCCTTAAATGAATTCCCGGGGAATCTCTTATCAGTTCATAAAGCTCTTTTCTTGTTTCAAGTTCAAGTTCCATCTTCACCCTAATTTTTCTTTAACATGGTAAGTGAAAATAATATCAACGCAAGACTCTTGAGGAACCTTTCCTGAATTTTAAAGTAAATCTCCTGTCCGGAAAAGATTTCTGTATAATTTATTGTCCGGTTTTGTATATCAAAGCTGCCTTCGGGTTGTAAGAAGTAAATTGCAAAAAGTAGATTGTAAACGGAAACTTGCAAAAAATAAATGAGGGGGAACCGGTTTTATCCTCCCCCTTTACTCAGTGGTAATTTCCACGAGTTCCAGTCTCTCATCCCCTCCTTCCACTTCTTCCTCAAGGAGCAGGCCGACACACCTGGAGCATAGTATTTGTTTTCCTCTTCGCCGGGTTCGAGCGTGGTAAATTCCCTCGTCTTCAGGCAGTTTTCAAAGGACCCGTAGCTGATATCGGCCGTTTCGCTCAGCGAGAGCACTTCGGCCTGGTCTTCAGCTTCGCCCGGTGCGAATTCCTGGTAGTAAATGTCTCCTACCTGGGGATCTCCCAGCATTATGATTCCGGGCTTTGCGCCGTTTACTCCGGCTTCCCAGGAACCTTCGGTACTGACAGGCTCTCCGTCCTCATATTCGGTGGAGTTTTCCCCGAAGTACCAGACGTTTCCGGCTTCGTCCTGGGCGTACCAGTCAAAGGTCTCCTCAACCAGCTCCCCGTCTTCGTATTCAGTATCCTGGACAACTGTGGTGGTAACTCCCATTACCTCCCTGGTTTCGTTGGTAACAAAAACCTCATTCAGGATGGTCGTGCCTTCCTCCTCGCTTTCGCCTTCATAAATGAAAGTTGTTCCGGGGACAAGCGGGAAGTAAGGATTGTCAACTCCTTCGACGAAGTTCTCAGGATTTATTTCAGGATCATATTCTTCGGTTACGTTATCAGATCCTGTATCTATTGGCTAGGAATCCTATCCTCCGTCAGTTACATTTTCAGATCCTGTTTCCGTTACGTTTTCAAATCCTGTCTCTGTTACATTTTCAAATCCTGTTTCCGATCCCGGAGCAAGCGCAACCACCGACCCAATAAGGATAAGTATTACACAAGTTGTCATACTTATTGTCAGTGCTTTTTTCAACCTTCAACCTCCATAATTTCATTTCACTGATGTGTACCTATCTCTGGTGGTGGAAAAGTCGGGATTTTGGAGCCCCTGGTCCGTTTTCCCCCTTAAAACTCAGTTTCGCATTTCATCTAAAATTATCAGGCTAAAATCAGAAATTTCCCCAATTATCTTTCTGATTATTATGCTGTTGATGCATTGGATTCCCATGAGGTCTCGCAGCTTATAAGGCTAGATTTAATACTTCATCCTGATTCCCATGAAAGTTCAGTCCCACTTTTCCCCTATCATAATAGGGGGAATGAGTTTTAATAATGGTTCTGGTACATTACTCGAATATTATATTTTTTTAAATATCCTGCTGCCCTGTAATGTCTGATCCGGCTATAATTTTAAATCTTCTTTTCTATTTTTTGGCTGTCCCGGGGCGCTTGCGTGCACTTTGCCGAAGCAACCTTCATCTTTCTGTAAAAATGGAATTTTTCCCACTTCCTCCCTTCGATCCAGAACCTCCGGAAAATCCCAGGAGCCGGAATAATTGAATTTGATCGTATAATTTCGTTGTTGGGAGGCAGGAAAACCGAGAATAGATGAATATACCGGCGGTGGTTTTGTCAATTACTTTTGAGCTTTTCCGGTATGACCGGGATGGTATCTCCCGTCTTTATTTTCCGAGCGAAGCGAGGCTTGCCAGCTTCTTAACTTTGTTGTAAAAACTGAAAGTATCCTCATTTCCTCTAAGAATCCGTAAAATAGTAATAACGGTCTTAGCGCCGCTACTTAAACCAGTCCCTTCGGCTGCTTCTCCCCCGGCACTACCGGCAGCTCCATCGTATTGATCAAAATCGGACTCTCAATATCCTTTGCCCTCTCGATTACAAGTTCCTTCCCCTTCTGTGTTAGAGCGAAAAGCGGAATTGCAACCGCCATCTGGACAAGCGGCTTTGCAAGCTCCCTGATATGCCTGGAAGCGCAGCTTATTACGATATCCGAGTTTTCCAGAAGCTCCCTGGCTTCTTCCCGGCTGACCCCTGTTACATGGACTGCAATCACGATCAGGTCAAGCCCGAGTTCGGCTTCTATTTCCCTGCATTTTCTGGCGGTTTTTGCGTCTGCTATAGTTACTGCGATCCTTTTGTAGCCGAGTTCAGCGGCTTTCCTGACCCCGCCTGCCGGGTTGATAGCTGCACTTGAAGGGTCGAGCACGGTCCCGCCGTTTTCCTGAACCCCTTTGATGGTTCCTGGGATGGGTTCGGTTTCGATCAGGCCAGACATCCTGCCTCCGATTCCCTGAACAAGGGCAGGGTTACCGGAGATCACGGTCCCTGCGCCGTCGCAGGCGGTTACGGTTGTTTCAAGAAAACCGCAGCGGAGCCCGCTCATCATTATTTCGGAGGCTCCGAAAGCCACATAGGTATCATTTTCCAGGAGCTGGCGTTTGTCGGTGAACATCCCGAAGTCGCTAATGCGGAACTCGATGTTTTTCCTGACTTCTTCGGCAGTAATCTTTCGGATTCCCCTCAGCTTGTCAAAGAGGGGGCACCATTCCACTTCCGGAGGCCCGACTTCCACGACCTTTCCGTCTTTTACGACGACCCTGGCTTTCCCCAGTAATTCCATTATATGAGGCATAATAGACACACCTGTAGGTACTGAATAAAGTTGTATTTGTTCAAACTATATATATCTGTGACTATATATTGATATTTTTATCTAATATGTAGGCCCCTGCAATACATGTATATATATAGTATGAAGCCCATATATATAACAAGCAAAGAGTATAAGGTTTTTAGTGCTTTCTGTTTTTTGATCGACTGCAGACTACTGAAAAATGAATATATTATTCAAGGAGTGTTTTATGGAACTGATGGATTCTTCGATGACTGTTAGGCAAAAAAATTTATTCATAAAGTCTCTCAGGTATATGGACAGACATAAAAAAATCAGTCAGTATTGCGCTGAATGCGGGAAGAGCTGGCCTGAATTATCCTTTGACGAGGCAAGTAACTTAACCAAGATGCTTGATAAGATGTCCTGGCAGTAACTATTTTTAGCTTCTTCCCTTTAATTGTTAACTTATTTTTCTGATCTATTTTCAAATTTGTTTTCCCAACCATTTTTCAACTTTTTCACCAGGTTTTTAATTCCCCCCTGGTTTCAAATTTGGTTTTGCTCCATACTGTTGTTTTAGACAGTTTGAGACCGGTGGTATGCCAATAGGCTCCGGGTGATGAGTCGTGAACAATAAAGAGTAGACAATAAAGAGTAAACAATAAAGAGTAAACAGTTAAAAATTGAGACGAAGAAGGCAGGACTTAAAGCCCTGCCCTTCCGACTATTGTGTCTGCAACCTGTTTTGCGTCCTTGAACGGGAAATCCGCTTCAGTGAGTAATTTACCTGCTTCTCCCGCAGTAACTTCAATATCCCCGGCTTTACATGTGGTATCTGCTCCCGCAGGGAAAGCAGCGAGCAATTCTCCGGGTGTGTTTATGGGAAACTTTGCATCCTTAAGACCTGCAACGATCTGTCCGTGAATTTCATCTTTTACAGCCATTTCTTTTTCCTCTGGTTTTGCCTTTTTTTCACTTTCCGGTCTGTTTGATTCTTTGCAGCTTGATTTTCTCCGGAGAAATCATACCACAATCTCCTATTGATTGGTCATTAATATATACTTAATCGGCATTGGAATGTAGTTAATCTATTTCAGTGCACTACAAAGACTGTAAAAGTCATCTCAATACCTTTTCAGGGTTTTTTCCAGATTTGCCGCTTGATATCGAAAATAGTTTTTTGTTGACAAAATGAAGTGAGAATCTGAAGAAATGGGTAAAGGTGGCTGGAAATAGAAAAGGGGAAAAAAGAAGGGAGAAAGAGGGAAAAAGAAGGGAGAAAGGAAAAAGAAGGATGAAAAAGTAAATAAGAAACGAAAAGAAAAAAAATAACGACGGCCTTATCGCCGCCTTAAATCAAGTCCTTCGGCTGCTTATGCTCCGGCAGTACAGGCAGGGCCATGGTGTTGATCAGAAGTGGGCTTTTGATATCTTTTGCCCTTTCGATCACAAGTTCCTTTCCTTTCTGGGTCAGTGCAAAGAGTGGCACGGCGGTCCCGACCTGGGCCAGGGGCTTTACGAGGTCCCGGATGGGTTTTGAGGCGCAGCTGGTTACGATATCTGAATTATCTACCAGAGTCAGGGCTCCTTCCCTGGTTAAACCTGTAACATGGACTCCAATTACTATCAAATCAAGCCCCAGTTCGGCTTCGAGTTCCCTGCATTTTTTGGCGGTTTCACCGAAAGCCGCGGTTACTGCGATCTTCTTGTAGCCGAGTTCTGAGGCTTTTTTCACTCCTGCAACCGGGTCCATTACGGCAGTCGAGGGGTCAAGCACGATTCCTCCACGTTCCTGGATACCGTTAATGATGCCATCGATTGGCTCGGTCTCAACAAGGCCTGACATCCTGCCGCCCATGCCCTGGACAAGGGTGGGGTTGTTGGAAATGACGGTCCCTGCGCCTTCACAGGCTGTTACGGTTGTGTCAAGTAAACCTCTGCTCAGGCCTGTCATCATAACTTCGGAGGCTCCGAACCCTACAAAGTCCTCGAGTTCCAGCTTCCGCTTGTCGGTGAACATCCCGAAGTCCTTAATCCTGAACTCCATGTTCTTCTTAGCTTCCTCGCCGGTAATCTTCTGGATCCCGCGCATTTTGGCAAAAAGGGGGCACCAATCGACTTCAGGCTCTCCGACTTCCACGACTTTCCCGTCTTTTACGACGACTCTGGTTTTTCCAAGTAATTCCATTATGTGAGGCATGGTTACACCTTTAAAAGCTGAGCAAAAATATGATTGTTAAGAATTTAAAATCTGGTAAAAATTGCAGGTAAAGTTTGGGGGTGTTTATATAATAGGTTATTGGTTTCAGGTTTTTTATTCTACTTCTGGCTTTTTATAGAAATGTCCATTGATCTGGCTTATGGTTTGAAGTTTGAGTCCTGGGGGAACATTAAAATGATCTAAAGCCGGAACCCCCTTTTTCCCTGAAAACCCTGATTTTGTTAAGCCATTTTTGTTCACCTGGATAATGGCCAGGTTCCCCACCTGCTTTTTCCCAGTCAGCAGCCCACGTTTGCGAAGCAAACGGCTTTTTCCTTGAAATTAAAAAAGAAGATAAAAATCAGCTTTCAGACCCTTCAAGTTCCTTCAATTTCTGTTCGCAAAAGCTAATTATCCTCGGATCTTCAATTGCCTTTCCTATCGCCAGGGACTGCTTCAAAAACTCAATCGCTTTTCTGGGCTCGCCCAGATGACTGTATGCGTTGCCCAGATTTCCGAGGTCTGCACCTTCTCCGCGCCTGTCGCCGATTTCTTTAGAAATTTTCAGTGCCTGTTCGTAATATTCAATTGCTTTTCTCACATTTCCTAGATTACTATATTCGAGACCGAGGTTCCCAAAAACAAAACTTTGAAATTCTTTCTTTAGTAGAATTTCTTCATTAAACGGATCAACCGGAAGCAACCGATTGTATAATTCAACAAGTGTAGTGTAATTTCCCCATATGTCCAGAAGTTGGTGCAGACCGGAGCGATAAATTATGATTGCAGCCAGGTCATATCCTCCCGCTTCGCAGGCATGGTGGTGGGCTTCGATTGCTGACTGGAGTTCTTCTTTCTTTCTGGGGTTCTCAGGGAGGGGAATGGAGAGGTAATACTTGCAGGCGATCGCATGGGCTTCATTCTTATTTTTCAGGTCATTGTAAGAAAATTCCTGCACAAGGGGGTGGAGCCAGTATTTTCCATTGTGGTCGGTTTCGAGGAGGGATTTATCGAGTAGAGTGTCAACGGAATCAATGGGGGTACTGTCTGTGAACATTATTTTGATGGCTTCAGGAGGCTCGGGTTGACGGTGGACGGCGATGCGTTCCAGCAGCCCCTTTTCTTCATCCACCAGTTTGTCAAAGAGGAATCTTGCTTTTTTGATGCGGTCTTCCTGGTGTTTTCTGTAGAGACTGAGGTCTTTTAGTATATTCTCTACTGTATGTTTCTTTGCGAGACCCACGAGCAGTTTCAATGAGAAGGGGTGTCCGTCCACGCTTTCGACCAGAGATTCCAGTGTTTCGAGTTCAATTTTGTCAAGCCCGTTTTCTTTCAGGTAGTTGACGGCAAAATCTGTTTTCAGACCCTTTATCTCCTGCCGATTTTCGTCATCGAGTTCATCGATAAGGTATTCTCCGTTGTCCAGCAGGGGCATAATCCGGCTGGTCAGGATTACCTTTGCCCTGTGGGTGTTGTCCCTGAGAGATGTGAAGAGCATACCCAGCCCTGGATCTATGAAATTTCGTTTTTCATTAATCATGTAGCTCAGGTCATCGAAGACCAGCCAGAGGGAGTTTCTTTTTCTCAGTTCCTCTGTAAGCCTGTTTATATCGGTTTTTCCTGCCTGTCTTTTTCCTTTGAAGCTAAGAATCTCGGGGGCTTCCAGATAGGCTGCAAGAGCTTCAAGTACATCTTCAAGATTTGCATCTCTATTATGATGGAAGTCGAACCAGAACGGTTCTGGGACGCCTGTCGGCCTGAAGTCGATCAAGACTCGTGCAAGGGTAGTTTTCCCGACACCTGCGATACCGCTGAAAAGTAGAACTTTGTTTTCCTGAAGCCGATTTAGGGCATGAGATAGTTCTTCAGCCCTATTTTCGGTTACAAATTTCATTAGATTCTTGGAATAATCTGGCAAAGCAGAAGGGCTATAATTTCTTTGAACTTCTTGAATTAGTTCCTCTTGCCTCTTCCATTCCATATATTTCAGAACTTTGATCAGCTCTTCGCCTTGAACGCCTTCCAGATTAAGTATCAGGTTATTGTCTCCGAAAACAAGTTGCTTGACCAGGTCGATTTTGAGATTTATGTTTACGATGATTTCTATTTCCCTTGCAAGGTCCGGGTTTTCCACCAGCAGTTTGAGGATTTCCTGCTGCAATTCTTCTTTTGCTTTCGGATCTTCGGAGTTTCTGGAAGCCTTCGTAAGTGCTTTTTCCAGGGATTCAGTCATTTTAGGGCTTATCTTTTTCAGCAGAGCTTTTGCCCTTTTCCCGCTTTCGGAACCAAACTTTTCAATAACTTTTTCGTAGGCCATGTCTTCAAGAACTTCTTTGCCTTTATCTGCTGCGGATTTTCCTGCAAGAGTCAGGAAAGGCAGGGCTGGCAGAAGAATATTAGTTGCCTGCTGGGCAATGGTTTCGAGGGTTAGCGGATCCATAAACTCCTCCAATTTCTTTTTTGATATTGGTGGCAGGTAAAATAAGTTTTGCCATTTAGTGTGTTAAAAAGTGGGTGATTCAGATTTTTTCGCGATAAAACTTAAAGGCTGGTGGAAATTCCAAGACCACTGCTTCTTTCCAGTCTTCAGGGAAAAGCCGTTCGCCTTCGGCGAACGTGAGTGGGCATGGGTGCTGGAACTCGGTGGCTGCTTTGGGTTTTAAAATACTAGTGTATCGATTCCAATATTTGTGAATAAACCACTGATGGACACAGATGAACACAGATGGCCCAAATCCGTGTCTATCTGTGTTTATCTGTGGTTCTTTATATTGGCCTTCATGTCAATTTCAATGTTTAGATTTATAGCGATATTTTGGAATCGCAGTACTAGTCCGCTTGAGTAAGCGTAGCGAGCGAAACGGACCGCGTACTGTTGCGATTTCATCGCAACTAAAAGAAAAATCAAATATTTTTCTGATGCCGAGGCGCAATTCGGCTATTCAAGAAAAAGTAAGGCAAGGAAAAAGTTTCCTGAAATTTTTTAAGGACTATTAATAACTAAGAACTTAGTATTCTTTTTGTTTTATATAATTAATTGATATATTATATTTTACACTTACTGGTTGGCTAATTTAGGTACGTTACTTTCAAAAACTGATAGATTTGATGCTAAATTAGCTACGGGAGGATATGGTTTATGAAAAAGTATGTACAGGTAATATTGCTTGGCGTTTTGTTCACGGTATTAACGGGAACTGGCCTTGCACAGAATGAAACAGAGGACACAGAGGCTTTTCAACAGGCTCTGGAGCAGGAAGGATTCACCGTACAGGAAGGTGAACTGGCTTACTTTGATCTAATCAGGTTATTGGAGGAAGGAGCATTACCTTCTGCGTATGGAAACAATCCCACCACAAAGTATCTGATATATTTTGTTCCACCGGTGCCTGGTTATGAAGTAGAGGAACGAATTAAGCAAATAACCAGTACACTGGGCGTAAACGAGAATGTAACTCCATTCTGGAACCTGGGTCCTGATGAAGCTGTTGTTTTTGTGGGAAGGACACCGCCGGAATGCAGGTACTTCAGCTACGACCATTACATAATACACAGGACAATTGATGATGAGAGGAGATGGATCTTTGCCAACGTAGAAGATATGGTGAACAACCTGGTTATCAATACCGAAGGGACTCCGAACGGGTCTACCGGAGATCCTTTCAACCAGACCACGGTAATAATCATTACAGCCGACAAAGGCATTGACCAGCGCATCCGGGCTGCTGCCCAATCAGCAGGGTATTCGGATAATATAACCAACACCCAGGTTCTTCCTCCGGCCATTTTGAACATGGGCCTGGAGAATGACTCCGATACATTTGCCGCATTTATCCGCCCGGCCCTATTCAATGACACTGAGGCTGGGGATGATTACATAAATAATACACCTGCAACTGTTTTCCGGATTACTCCCAACAACACTACGGAGCTTGACCCGTATGATTATCCGGAACTGAGGGTCCGCGGAACCGGGCAAACAGAATTCGACCTTGTGGATGATCTTGAAGAGCTAAGGGTTGCGATTCTTGACAGATATAACCAGTCCAATGCCACAGAGCTTCCGACCAGTCAGGGAGTCCCTATAGGGAGTGATGCTATCCAGAGAGGCATTAACGCCGTAGGCCCCGATAACGACGCTGCCTATCTCTGGTCAGCAAACCAGACTATCTCTTCGCCGACGCCTCCTTTCTTTGACACCTCGCAGTACTATCCTTTCCTGCGAGACCCGGCAATTACCCTGAGCAACAATACCGAAGAGTTCATAATTGTCTATGGGGTCAACCATGTAGCCACAGGAAAGGCGACGTACTCGAACTTCTGCATATACGGGGCTGATATGTGGAATGGTGTTAGAGCAATTACAGATGCGGATTTCAGTGGATCTGCCGAGGAGTACCTCCCTGACAATCCGAATGCGAAATACCTGTACGTCTACAAGCTCGCCAGGAACTGCACTGAAGAAGACCCATACTGCTATGAGGTACCCTACGGTGTGGGAGCTCGCGGCATAGAGCTTGACCAGCCGCTCTTTGTTGCCTGGAGGGCCTATTTGGAGGAAACAACAAAAACCGGACCATCCTATTCAGAGATCGTGTACGACCGGGCTATAAAGTTCGACCCGAAAAGTTAAGGTAAAAGGTAACAAGTAAAAGGAATCTGGGTATTAAGACCAATTCGAGCTATGGTTGATATGTGTTGTCTACAAACACATATCTTCATTTTTTGTATCTACAACGCCAGAGCCGTACTTTAGAAATCTATTAGACCTTGTGATCAACCTCTACATGATAAACTCTATTTTCCAAGACGGCTTCTAATGATGTCGAAGAATGTTGCTTTAAATTCCAAGGCTTCTTCTCTATCGTTTTTTCTTCTATAGTTTTTTAAGTCTTCAGGGAAAAGCCGTTCGCCTTCGGCGAACGTGGGTGGGCATGGGTGCTGGAACTCAGCGGTTGCTTTGGGTTTTAAAATACTAGTCCGCTTGAGCGTAGCGAGCTAAACGGACCGCGTACTGTTGCGATTTCATCGCAACTAAAAGAAAAATCATAGATTTTTCTGATGCCGGGGCGCAATTCGGCTATTCAAAAAAGTCCAGGCAAGGAAAAAGTTTCCTGAAATTTTTTAAGGACTATTAATTACTAAGAAAAAATAATTCTTTCTGTTTTATATAACTGATAATTATATTATTATGTATACTTACTGGTTGGCTAATTTAGATACGTTACGTTCAAAACTGATGGACTTGATGCTAAATTAGCTATGGGAGGATATGGTATATGAAAAAGTATGTACAGGTTATACTGCTTGGCGTCTTGTTCACTGTATTAACGGGAACTGGCCTTGCACAGAATGAAACAGAGGACGCGAAGGCTTTTCAACAGGCTTTAGAACAGGATGGATTCACCGTACAGGAAGGTGAACTGGGGTACTTTGATTTTCTCGGGCTATATGAGGAAGGAGTACTGCCTTCTGCATACGGAAACAATCCCACCACAAAATATCTGATATATTTTGTTCCACCGGCGCCTGGTTATGAAGTAGATGAAGGGATTTCACAAATAACCAGTACGCTTGGAGTAAAAGAGAATACAACTCCTTTCTGGAACCTTGGTCCTGATGAAGCTGTTGTTTTTGTGGGAAGGACACCGCCGGAATGCAGGTACTTAAGTTACGATAATTTCATTATGCACAGGACGTTTGGGGACGAGAAGAGATGGCTCTTCGCTAACATAGCAGATACGATTAATAACCTTGTTATCAAAACCGAAGGGACTCCAAACGGGTCATCTGGAAATCCTTTCAATCAGACTACGATAATAGTCATTACTGCTGACAAAGGCATCGATCAGCGCATCCGGGCTGCTGCCCAGTCTGCAGGATATTCGGACGATATAATTAACACCCAGGTGCTGCCCTCGGTCATGCTGAACATGGGCGTGGAGAATGATTCCGATACATTTGCTTCATTTGTCCGCCCGGCCTTATTCAATGACACACAGGCTGGTGATGATTACCTTAATAATACATCTGCAGCTGTTTTCCGGATTACTCCCAACGAAACTGTGGAACTTGACCCGTATGATTATCCGGAGTTAAGGGTCCGTGGAACCGGGCAAACAGAATTCAACCTTCTCGATGATCTCGAAGAGCTAAGGATTGCGATTCTTGATAGATATAATGAATCGAATGCCACAGAGCTTCCGACCAGTCAGGGAGTTCCTACAGGGAGTGATGCTATTCAGAGAGGAATAAATGGCGTAGGTCCTACCAACGATGCAGTTTATCTATGGTCAGCAAACCAGACAGCCTCTTCGCCTACACCTCCTTTCTTTGACACCTCGCAGTACTATCCATTCCTGCAAGATCCAGAAATTACACTGGGCAACGACTCCAATGAATTCATAATTGTCTATGGGGTTAATCATGCAGCCACAGGAAAGGCGACGTACTCGAACTTCTGCATATACGGAGTAGATGCATGGAACGGAGTTAGAGCAATCACAGATGCAGATTTCAGTGGATCTGCTGAGGAATACCTCCCTGACAATCCGAATGCGAAATACCTGTATGTTTACAAGCTTGCCAGGAACTGCACTGAAGAAGACCCATACTGCTACGAAGTTCCTTATGGTCAGGGAGCTTATGGTATAGAACTGGATCAGCCTCTTTTCATTGCCTGGAGGGCCTACCTGGAGAATGAAACAAAAACCGGGCCATCCTATTCAGAGATAGTGTACGACCGGGCTATAAAGTTCGACCCGAAGGATTCCGGCAACGTGAGCTCTGAATCTTAAGCAAGTTAAAAATCCAGCTGAACGTGAATGTGTTTCCTGTAAACACATTCCTTCACTTTTTTTAGCTACAACGCCAGAGCCATGTTTAATAGAAGCCATATTCAATATGAGCCATATTTGGCTCTGTAGAAATCCCCTGATTTTGCTCGAAACGGCACTTTTTTCTTCCAGGATTGATAATGTGATCATGACTAGGGGAATTTCCTCCCTTAAATAGATAACCAGGGCCCTCACCGCCTGCAAGGAGGGCGGCTTTTCCGAAATTACTGCTTCTACTTCTGCCGTTTTCACTTCTTCTTCTTCTTCTTTCCAGTCTCAGGGAAAAGCCGTTCGCCTTTGGCGAACGTGGGTGGGCACGGGTGCTGGAACTCGGCGGTTGCTTTGGGTTTTAAAATACTGGTCCGCTTGAGTGAGCGTAGAGAGCGAAACGGACCGCGTACTGTTGTGATTTCGGCGCAACTAAAAGAAAAATCATAGATTTTTCTGATGCCGAGACGCAATTCGGCTGGCACGAGTGTTAAAACTGGATGGCTGCCCTATTTCTTGAAAATAAGCAAATTTAACAGGAGCCCTGTTTCAAGGAAATAAAAATTCGATCTGCATTTTTTAACATCTATTCTCAGGTAGGCCTGGACCGGGGAGTTGCAAAAAAAGTGATGACCACTTTCCTATCAGGCAAGACCCTGAGCGCGAACCAGATAGAATTAATAAACCTGATTGTGAACCACCTTACAGAACATGGCGTGATGGATGCTGCACTACTTTACGAATCCCCATTCACCGACCTTACCCCACAGGGGCCGGACGGGCTCTTCGCATCGAGCCTTGTGGATGAGCTTATAGGGCACTGGAAGATCACGGCAACAGCAATGTCACCCTCATATCAGCAACAAAGCCTGGCATGAGGACTGTTTGATTTCCAACTGATTAACATCGTAGTGGCACACCCTGGCCGTCGTTCTTATTCCCATGCCTGGGTTTTTGCAGGAGCTGTCCATTGCTCCTGCCGATTCCAATTGATCAATGGTTAATTATAATGTAATGCACAGGCGAACGGTGTTCACTTGTTTCTGTGCCTGGTATATTGCTGACCTTTTCTGGAGGGGTTTTTCATTTTATTTACCGGCTTTGGCAATCTTCTTCCCGGTTTTTCAATTACAATTTTCTTTAGAGCAGGTAGTGCCTGTCCCTTAATATCTACATCATTGTCTTTCAGCACACTCATGAAATTAGCATGGTCATTTTTGGAAAGGATATTTATCGCTTTTCCTTCTGTTCCTGCTCGTGCAGTTCTTCCAATCCTGTGAATATACTGTTTACTCTCCCTGGGAATATCATAATTGTAAACATGGGAAACACCCTGTATATCAAGTCCTCTTCCGGCTACATCTGTGCATACAAGGACACATATGTTCCCGGAATGGAATTCTTCCATTATGCGAGTTCGTTTGTTCTGTGTCAATCCGCCATGAATTGCCAGGGCATCGATACCTACTTTTCTCAGGTTTTTTGCTACTTTGTCAGTGTTTCTTTTTGTGTTGCAGAAAACCATCCCGAGGTTTGACTTCTCATTTTGTAGAAGGTGCACGAGCAGAGATAATTTCATATCATCCTGCACTTTATAAACGACCTGATTCAATTTTTGCGGGTCGATATAAGACTCTGCTGATACTCGAACCGGGTTTTCCATGTGCTTGCGGGAAAGCTGGACAATATCTTTTGTAATGGTCGCAGAGAACAAAAGGGTCTGCCTGTTTTGAGGACATTCCTTGATAATTTTTTCTACATCCACTTTGAATCCCATATCAAACATATGGTCTGCCTCATCAAGGACAAGGGTTTTCACATTATTGAATTTGATAGTATTTCTGCTGATATGATCGAGCAACCTACCGGGTGTTCCCACAACAACCTCGGCATTCTTTAATTCTTTAATTTGTGGATTGATCCCTACACCGCCATAGATAGATGCGATATTTAACGGGTCGTATTTTGAGAATTTCCTGAAAGAATTTGCCACCTGCTCCGCCAGTTCTCTTGTAGGGGTCAGGATCAAAGCCTGAATTCCTTTTCCTTTTTCGGAATTTTGTAATATGCCAGAAGCAAATGAGAGTGTTTTTCCGGAACCTGTTGCGGATCCGGCTATAACATCTTCCCCAGCAAGTATTAGGGGAATTGATTTTTCCTGTATTGCTGTAGGGCTTTCAAAGCCATGTTCATTTATTGATTTCAAAACAGCATTACTGAGGCCTAGTTTTTTAAAATTATTCATAGTTAAACTTTCCATGATTTGTCTGAAAAAGCTAGTTAATTGCTTTTTCATATTCGTATATTTAATAGATATTAAAAACAATTAAGAGCTATAAGCACAACTTCAGAAAAGTTAAGATTAATTTACTGCTTAAAAGTTAATAATCGCTTGTAACGGTGAGCTCTCTCTTATACCTTTGCCTATCTTGATGATGTCAACTACCCAGCATTCATAAGAACGTAGCAGGAAACCCCTGAGTCTTTAGAAACTATCCGACAATTCAATTTCAGGAAAAAAACAAGTAAAAAAAGGCATATAAAGCCTTTAAATCGAAAAAAAGGTAGGTGCAGGGAAAAAGTTCCCTGAAATAGAAGCTTTACAGCTTTTCCCTTCTGTCAATAATCCTCTTAGACTTTCCTGCGGTCCTCTCGATACTGCCCTTCTCAAGCAGCTCAACATTCGTCCGGATGTTCAGGATGGCTTTGAGTTCTTTCTGGACGTGGTTCTGGACGGCGGCGAGATCTTTGAGATCGCCGGTGAAGGCGTTTTCTTCGAGTTCGACTTCAACGGTCAGCTCGTCGAGCATGTGTTTGTTGCGGTCGAGGACGAGCTGGAACTGTTCGCCTACTTCGGGGATCCGGGATATGACGTCCTGGATCTGGGAGGGGAAGACGTTGATGCCTCTGACTATGAGCATGTCGTCGACGCGGCCCAGGAGACGGGAGATTTTTGTTGTTGTGCGGCCGCAGGCGCAGTCGGATTCAAGGAGGCGGGTCATGTCCCCGGTCCTGTATCTTATGTTGCAGAAGCCTTCTTTGTTGAGGGAGGTCAGGACGAGTTCACCTTTTTCGCCTTCTGCAACCTGTTCTCCGTTTTCGTCAAGGACTTCTACAAGGAAGTTGTCGTTCCAGATGTGCAGGCCGTCCTGTTCCTGGCATTCGAAACCGACGCCCGGACCGATCATTTCGGAGAGGCCGTAGCAGTCGTAGGCTTTGAGGTTGAGCCGCTTTTCAAGCTGCTTGCGGGTGTTTTCGGACCAGGGTTCGCCCCCGAAGATGGCTGCTTTTAAGGAGAGCTTGTCGATGAGGTCGAGTTCTTCGGCGGTCTCGGCAAGGTAGAAGGCGTAGGAAGGGGTGCAATGGACCGCGGTTACACCGAAGTCGATCATCATCTCGAGCTGGCGGGCAGTGTTTCCGGTTGCTGCGGGGACGGTCATGGCTCCGAGTTTTTCTACGCCGTAGTGGAAGCCCATGCCTCCGGTGAAAAGGCCGTAGTTCATGGAGTTCTGGATTACGTCCTTGTTCGAAAGCCCGATCATTGTGAGGCTTCTTGCGATCAGGTCCGACCAGGCATCGATGTCATGTGCGGTGTAGCCGACAACCGTGGGCTTCCCGCTGGTCCCGGAAGAGGCGTGGATCCGCACGATGTCGTCCTGGCTGGCAGCAAAGAGCCCGAAAGGATAGTTGTCCCGAAGGTCCGTTTTGCGGGTATGAGGCAATTTCCGGACATCCTCGAGGGTCTTGATGTCGTCCGGAGTGACACCTGCCTCCTTGAATTTCTGCCTGTAGAAGGGGACGTTGTCATAGACCAGTTTGACGCTGTTTTTCAGGCGTTTTAACTGCAGTTCTTTCATCTCGGCGTGACCCATTGTTTCGTATTTCGGCTGCCAGTATTTCATTAAAAGGACCTTCTTTTGAATTGGTGATTTTTAGTGAGTATTTTAGTGAGTACTGTAGGTTAGTGGGTACTGTAGGCATTATTTTAGTCAATAGTTATGTATCTGGAGAGTATTTCTATGCCATGACTCTACATATCATGCAGGCACTCAATAATTCCTTTTTCGAATATAACGATCAGGGAAAAATCAATCTGTAGTGTAATTCCTTCCAACATATAAATATTATTGAATGGGGACGCGAACCGATCAAGAAGCGAAGATAAAATTAGAAGGTTAAAACAACCTGAGTTTCATTTCCTCTGTAGATAAGCCGCCAGCGGGAACCCTATAAAGGTCGGGATCCAGAACGAAAATATCCGGTAGCTAAGGATGACAACAACCGCTATCGGACCTGGCACTCCCAGGCCTGTGTACAGGGCTGCCATGGTGCTCTCCACAATCCCCACCCCGCCGGGGAGGAGGAAAGCCAATCTCCCGAAGAGCAGGGGCAGGCCGTATCCTACAAGCAAGACGCTCGGACTGACCTGGTTTCCGGCAGCTATGAAGAAGAAGTAAAGGGTCAGCATATCAAAACCGGTGGTAAGGACTGCTCCCAGGGCAGGGCGCTTCCAGCCCCCGCTTTCCAGCACATCGAGGGCTGCGAACATTTGGCGTACTGCGATTTCAGTGGTATGCGGGGTATAGGGCCTGCGCAGGGTCCTGGAAAAAAAGGCAGCTTCCCGGACAACTGCGGCTGTGAAGCCTTCCCTGTGGTGTTTTCCCCAGCTCACGGCTGCAAGCCCCAGAAAGAGCCCGGCAAGGATCAGGAGAAAGGCGAAGCACTGTGCGGAGGAAAGCTCCTGGGCTGCCAGCAGCTGGACTATTCCTGCCACTCCCAGTACCACTAATATTGTGTTGTTAAAAAGAGTGGGCAGGGTACCTGCAAGCCCCGAAGCCTCGGCATTGACACCCAGTTTCCGTACCCATCGGTAGGTGGCTGCCCCGTTTCCAAGCGGCCCTCCCGCAAGCAGCCCGATGCTCGCTGCAGCAAGAGTTATCAGGGCTCCCCTAAAAACTGAAAGTTTCTGGTTTACGTTTGCCACAATCGAATGCAGGAGATAGCCGCTTCCCATATACCTTATAATCTGGGCAAGGGCAGCCAGCAGCACGGCCCACAGGACCATTGTTTTGATGACCTGCAGAGACTCTTCAACCGAGGCGAGCTGGGGGAGAATAAGATTAACCGCAAGCCCCAGAAAGATGAGCGTGGGAATGTAGCGTCCTGTCCGCAGTATAAGCGGCGGAGGAAAAGCCAGGCTACGGGAATTTTGTTTTTCAGCTCCCATCATTAACTCCTGTTAATCGTCTACTTCCATTGACCATGGATTCCCGTTATTCGTTAATTCCCATTGGTCAAACCCCATTGGTCAAACCCCATTGATAAGATCGTTTGCTCCCCTTTATTTTTCAGCCCCCTTCATTTTCCAACCCACTTTTTTGCCTGCATATATTGGTTTTCGGGTTACTTTTCCTTTTCCTTCAAAATCCCTTTCCGGAGATCCCCACAAAATGCGAGATTAAAACGCAAACAGTTTCAGAAGCCCGGAATCTCCGGTGAATATCACAGCCTTTAATTATTATTATGGATAATCCCTTTCCATGGAAAACGGCATTTATCTTTTTATTCCCATCCTGTATGCTGCACTTAACTCAGTTTCTTTTGCCCTCTACGGGCTGGACAAGTTCAAGGCAAAACGGCAAAAATGGCGCATTTCGGAGCAGACCCTCCTGATAGCAGCCTTCTTCGGACCCATCGGAGCCTGGATGGGGATGCAGCGCTTCAGGCACAAGACCCAGAAACCCCTGTTTAAGTTTCTTGTACCTTTGTTCATAGGAATTCATGTAATGTACGTGCTCTGGATAAATCTTTGATACCTGTCCACCCAGCTTCCATGAACTGAATAATGAGGATTGGAAGACTTCGTTCCGGACGCACAGTGCCACAGTTTTTTTATTTTTTGTAAAATGTTTTTTATAGTACTTTCTGCATAGAATATTGGGGGTTACAGTTTCCGCTATTTATCATTACTTTTAGTTAGTTCTCGTTACTTATCATTGGTTATTATCATTACTTATTACTGGTTATCCCTGGTGCAATCGGCAGCAGCAGGTCTTAATGAACCTGTCGTAAGCAGCTGGATCGGGGAGCATCGGGATCGGATAGATAGGATAGATAGGATAAAAAGCACCGTAATTTAAAAGAAATTCCATACATTATTTCCGGGCTATATTTATTGGGGATAGAAAGCTCAGGAAATCGCATTCAGGGGGAATGCAGACGGCTGGGGAGAACAGGATTAGAATAGCTATTGCAGGGCTGGGGAACTGTGCAAGTTCCCTTGTACAGGGAATTGAATACTACAGGATAAAGGAAAGCTGCGATGAGGAAAGCAGTGAAAGGTATAGTGGGGCCAGGGGAAGCAGTGATATAATCGGCCTGATGCACCGGGACCTGGGAGGCTACCATCCCTCCGATATTGAAGTGGTGGCAGCTTTTGACATTGATAAACGAAAAGTGGGAAAGGACGTCTCGGATGCTATTTTCGCTCCTCCCAACTGCACCACCGTTTTCTGTTCCGGAGTCCCGGCTACGGGCGTGGAAGTAAAAATGGGAAGGGTCCTGGACGGCTGTTCCGAACATCTCGTAGATTATCCTGAAGAATGCAGGTTTTTGCTCTCGGACGCGGAGGAGGCTACAAAAGAAGACGTTATCCGGACTCTCCGGAACTCCGGGGCCGAAGTCCTCCTGAACTACATGCCTGTAGGCTCGGAGCAGGCTGCCCGCTTTTATGCCGACTGCGCCCTTGAAGCAGGCTGCGCGTTTATAAACAACATGCCCGTGTTCATAGCAAGCGACCCTGCCTGGGCCAGGCGTTTTGAGGAAAAAGCCCTCCCCATAATAGGCGACGACATCAAGTCCCAGCTGGGGGCTACAATCGTCCACAGGACCCTTGCCGACCTTTTCAAGAAGCGGGGGGTCAAAGTGGAACGCACCTACCAGCTCAACACCGGCGGGAACACCGATTTCCTGAACATGCTCAACCGCAGCCGCCTGAAGTCCAAGAAAACCTCCAAGACCGAAGCCGTGCAGTCCGTGCTGGCCGAGCGCCTGGAAGTAGAAAACATCCACGTGGGACCCAGCGACTACGTCCCCTGGCAGAAAGACAACAAAGTATGTTTCCTCAGGCTGGAAGGCAAGCTCTTCGGGGACGTGCCCATGAACCTGGAGCTCCGGCTCTCGGTTGAAGATTCCCCGAATTCCGCAGGCGTGGTCATCGATGCCATCCGCTGCTGCAAACTTGCCCTGGACCGCGGGGTAGGGGGAGTGCTTTATTCTCCGTCGGCCTATTTCATGAAGCACCCGCCAAAACAGTTCCCTGACGATGAAGCATACCGCATGACCGAGTTCTTCATTGCGGGAGAAAAATAAGAGCCGGACAAGGCAAAAAAAGGAAGAGGGTTCGAATAAAGGACTCCCCTCAAAATATAATTTTTTGAAGGTTCAGGATTCGGGTATTCAGACCCGGAATCAGGATTTTTGTCAGAACTCAGGCCTCATGAAGCTTTATTTGGAGAGTTCTTCTTCCACTTCTTCGGCTCCTGCTTCCAGTTCCAGCCCCTGCTGCGGGTCAAACCTGAGTAAGAGGGTCTGGAACTCCCCCATATGAGTCTTTTCTTCCTTTGCAATGTCCAGAAGGATGGTCCTGATATCCTCGTTTTTGGTCAGGTCAGCCATCTGTTCATAAAGGCTTACAGCATCGAGTTCGGCAATTATGCCGGCTCTGAGAATCTGCTTGTCAATGTCTTCGTCTGGTACTTTTTCAAGATCGATTGGAATCTTGGATAACATAATATTCACCCCTTACGTTATTATATGGGAGACTTAAATCATAAAGATTTTTGTTCCGGTTCTTAAATTGCCCAACATTGGAAATTCCTTTAACGTTAGAATATGCCCCACATTATAATTTATTTTCTCCTTATAATTTATTTTTTGCACATTGATAATTATTTAAATAACTCCCTGATCGGTCCCCATGTAGCTGATCCTGTAGATTGCATCGTTTTTATCGTCCGAGACCAGCAGCGCTCCGTCCGGCATGACAAGGACGTCCACGGGTCTGCCCCAGGATGAAAAGCCCTGGAGCCAGCCTTCCGCAAAGGCCTCGTAACTAACGGGTGTCCCGTTTTCCAGCCTGACAAGGGTCACCCGATACCCGATGGGAATCTTCCGGTTCCAGGAGCCGTGTTCGGCAATGAAAGTCTGGTTCCTGTACTCCTCAGGAAACATCGTGCCCGTGTAAAAGGTCATTCCAAGAGCCGCCACGTGGGGGCCAAGCTTAACTTCAGGAGGCGTGAACTCTTCGCAGGCCCGCAGTTCTCCTAATTCCGGGTCAGGGATATCGCCTCCGTGGCAGAAAGGAAAACCGAAATGCAGGCCCGGTTCCGGTGCCCTGTTCAACTCGTCCGGGGGCAGGTCGTCCCCGAGCCAGTCTCGCCCGTTGTCCGTGAACCAGAGTTCTTCGGTCTCCGGGTGCCAGGCAAAACCCACGCTGTTCCTTATCCCCCTGGCAAAGATCTCAAGCCCGGTCCCGTTTGCGTCCATCCGCATGATCGTTGCGTAGCGCTCGTCTTCTTCCTCTTTGTCACAGGCGTCGCAGGGCGCTCCTACAGGCACGTAGAGTTTCCCGTCAGGCCCGAACTTGATGTACTTCCAGCCGTGGGACTTGTCAGAAGGAAAACTGTCATTTACCACCACAGGCTCAGGCGGGGCTTCCAGCCTGTTTTCAATATCGTCATAGCGGATCACCCGGGAAACCTCTGCCACATAGAGCGAACCGTTCCTGAAGGCCACCCCGTTTGGCATGTTCAGTCCTTCGGCTATCACGATCAACTCATCGGCCCGGTTGTCCTGGTCCCGGTCCGGGAGCGCGTAGACATTTCCGGCATTTCGGGTCCCTACAAAGAGTGTGCCGTTTGGGCTGAGCGTCATTGACCTGGCATTTTCTACGTTTTCAGCATAGTAGTCAATAGAAAACCCCGGCGGAAGCTCAATACAGTCAAGCCCTGACTCCCCTTCAGCGCATTCCTGTGCCTGCATATTTTGAACAATGGTGTACACTGCGATAATAAGGACGAAGAAGCCAATGACCCTCAGGATCCCCAGAAATACCTGCCTTCTAGCCACGAATCCCCCTTTCCAGCCATAAATCCCTCACTTTACCTCAGCTTTCTCATCTCAGTCTGTTTTATCTGAAGCTGCTTCAGCCCAGGAGAGCCCTTGCGGTCTCTATAAGCTCTTTTTCGGCTTCAGGCGTGGCGTACCCCTGCCTTCTCCAGCGGATAATACTTTTCCTATCAAGCAAAAAGACGTAAGCTGACTGGGTATCTTCCATCTCAAGGGCTTCCTGGTAGTCCGAATAATCCCCGTAGAATGTGATCACGTTGTCGTGCTTTTCCGTGGGGATCCCACCCCTCATTCCGGAATCAATCATCCAGGAAAGCACTTTCCAGCCCTGGCTGATCATCGGGAGCTCGTAGATTGCAAAATGTTCGTCTCCTCCAAACTCCCTCTCGAAAGGCCGGACCCAGGAGTCGATTTGTTCCTGGGCATTGCGCACAAAAGCTATGCTGATGAGCGTAATTTTCCCCTCCGCATGGTCAGGCAGCGTAAGAAGATTGCCTGCAAGGGATTTTGAAGTGACTTCAGGAAACCTTGAGCCTGCGGCTTTTTTTGCGGCTTGCTTCATATTTGCAGCCAGCTTTTTTACAGAGCCGTCAACCGCATAGCTTGCTTCCCTGAAGACTTTGCGTTCCTGATTTTCCTGCATAGGTATAATGAAGTTCCCCCCACTTCATGAATAAAGGCTTCGAAATTTTCTTCCGGTTTAGTTTAATTATCTTGATTTCCCCAATTATTGTTTTTTCAATTATTGTTTTCTAATATTGCAATTAACTAATTTCTCCGGTTATCCCAATTATATATTGTCTCTATATATTATCCTGAATTGTCAAACTGTTTTTTCGGAAAAAGGATATCCTGGTCTTTTCGGTCCTTTCGGACTTTTCATCCCTCCTTTTTCATCCCTTAAATTTAGAGAAGGTTAATACTTTCACCCCGCGTGCTCAAGCTTTTTTAAGAGGTAGCTTTTATCTATCGCATAATGCCTGCCCCCGATCCGAAAAAAAGCGATCCTAAAAAGCGGATTACTTTCCATGTGGACATGGACAGCTTTTTTGCTTCCGTGGAGGTCAGGGAGAGGCCCGAGTTGAAAGGGCTGCCCGTTGTTGTGGGTTCCGACCCGAAAGGAGGAGCAGGGAGAGGGGTTGTAAGCACCTGTTCCTACGAGGCGCGGGAGTACGGGATACATTCGGCAATGCCAATTTCAAAGGCATATAAGCTCTGTCCTGAAGCGGTCTTTTTGCCCGTCAATATGAAGCTCTATACGGGAGTCTCGGCGGGGGTAATGGAGGTCCTGAGGGGGTTTGCGGAAAAGTTCCAGCAGGTCAGCGTGGATGAGGCATACCTTGTGCCCGGGCCCGAAGTAAGGGATTTTGAGGAAGCTGCGCTTTATGCCCTCCGGATCAAGGATGAGGTCCGGAAACAGGCTGGGATTACCTGTTCTGTGGGGGTGGGCCCCAACAAGCTCCTTGCAAAGATTGCCTCGGGCTTCCAGAAACCGGACGGGATGACCGTGGTCCGTCCCGAAGACGTCAGGGATTTTCTTTTTCCAATGCAGGTCTCGAAAATCCCTGGCATAGGGGAAAAAACCACGGAAGCCCTGAAAGAGATGGGAATCTCCACGGTGGAAGAGCTTTCAAACTGCGATGTCCAGCTCCTGAAGGAAAAATTCGGGAAAATGGGCCTGCGGATGAAGCAGATGGCAAACGGACTCGATTTCGGGGAGGTACGGGAAAAAGAGGGCATGAAGTCCATAAGCAGGCACGGGACCTTTGAGGAAGACACCGGCGACCCGGTAAAGCTCTTAGGCTCCCTGGACTCTCTTGCCGATGCCGTACACGGTTCCCTGCTCAGCAATAATTTCCTCTACAGGACCGTGACTCTGACCGTCCGCTTCGAGGACTTTTCAACGTATACCCGTTCGAAAACCGTCCCGATCTGGACTTCGGATATCTTCGTGATAAAAAAGCTGGTCCGCCAGCTCCTTTCCGAATTCCTGGGCGGCAGAAGGTTCCGGCTGGTGGGAGTCGGGGTCTCGAAGCTCCGGGAAAGAGACGAAAGGCAAACCCTGATAACGGATTTCCTGTAAAGTCCGTGAGAAGACCCGCAAAAACCTGCCGGAATCTCAGGGTTTTTCGGGCTTTTTGGCTTTCCGGCTTTCAGGTCTTTAGATTTTTGGCTCTTCAGTTCCTCAGCTTTTCAGATCACTATTCAGGCTTTCAGGCTTTCAGACTTTCAAAATTTCAAAATTTCAATCACAGGTTATTTTGGCTTTCCGGGGTCACTCAGGCCTTCAAAATCACAGGTTATTTTGGTCCCCTGACTCACTATTCGAGCTTTCGAGCTCACGGGGCATTCAGACTTAATAATTTTTCACAAAAAGAAAAACAGAGGATTTGTATCGTGATAGAATATGGTGTTTCAGGTGCGGAAAAAGAACTTTTGAGGGACGTCAGGTCTAACGGGATTCCGGCGGAGTGTTTCCGGGACATTTCAGAGGAGAGGCAGAGGCTTGAGTCCGAATATTCCGAAAAGGCAGGGCTGGCCGAAGAAGAAATCCTGAGGGAAATCGAGGAGCTGGACGCAGAAATAGGAGAATTGAGGCAGGTTATCGAAAAGGAATCCTGCCGCGTCTCGGAAGAAACCAGGCTGGAACTTGTAAAACTGGAAGCCGAATTAAAAGAAGCTAGTAAAGTGCGCCCGGTCCCGGGAAAGCTGATATCCTATCTCCTGGCCCGGGTGAAAAGGTACCTGAAAGGCAGGCGCCATGCCCGGTTGAAGGCGGAGTCCCAAAAAGAGGCGGGCAGGCTGCTCAGGAACGAGTACGCCGCCCTGAAGGAAGTGAAAGACCGCTGCGAGTACCTGAAAAACAACACCGTTTCGGAAATCGAAAGAAAGCTCTTTCCCCTTGTAAGGCAGCTTGAGGCCCTTAAACAAATAATGGTCTCAAACAATTACTGGGGAGCCGAAGGAGAACTGCATGTTATTGAAAAGCTTCGTACCCTTCCTGACGAATACTATCTCTTCAACGACCTGAACCTGGAGCTTGAGGAGTACATAACTTTCGAAAGCAAAAAACTGAAATCTGCCCAGGTCGACCACCTGCTTGTGGGGCCTTCCGGGATCTACGTAATCGAAACGAAAAACTGGAGCCCTGCCTATGTGAAAAAAGTCTTCAAGGAACACTCCTTCACCCCGTACGACCAGGTAAGGAGAAGCAGCTACCTGGTCTACAGGTATCTGAACGGCTTGAAATCCGGAGGTCTCCTCCGGAGAGGCTATTTCAAACTTGCCAGCAGGGAAATAAAGGTACAGCCGGTAATCGCCATAGCAGGTTCGAAAATCCCCCTGGAAAAAAGCCCTGTCCAGGTGCTATTTGCGGATAGCCTGAGTTCCCACGTCCTGGACCGGGAAGTAACCCTCTCAAAAGGAGATATCAAAAAAATTGTAAAGCAACTGGAACACCTGCTCCCAAAGTGAATTTCCAACTGAATTTCTCCACTGAATTTCTCCACTGAATTTCTCTATATAATTCGGTCAACCTTTTTCGGTCAACCTTTTTCGGTCCGGCTATTCGGGAGCCGGCCCCGGATCCGAAATACAGCTTTTATAACATTAAATCTAAATTACGAATAGATGGAAAGCCCTTTCAAAATGAGCCTGGCTCTTTTCCTGATCATTATTCTGGCAGCAGTGCTTTCCTACGCTCTCTTTCCCTATATAAACTACTTCTTCGGGGCTTTCATCCTGTTCGCGATTTTCAGGCCTCTTTACGTGTTCCTGAGGGAGAAGCAAAAATTCAGGAAAGGGACAGCAGCCCTGACATCGATCGTTGTTTCCATCATTATCGTGCTTATCCCCCTTTATTTTCTCCTGAGCATTATCGTGGGAGAGACCCAGACGCTTCTTGAGGACTCGTATTCAATGCGCCTGTTTGCCCAGATGGTTGACGATTTCTTCAGCCAGTACCTGTCTCGTTTTGACCTTCCTTACGCGACGATTCAGGCAGAAGTCGAAGGGAGAGTCCTTGAATTTGCCTCCGAAGCCGTTAATTTCGTAAGCAAGTTTATCCTTGATTCCATCCAGGGGCTGGGCAGGCAGGTGGTGGGCTTTACGGTCATGTATTTTTTGCTCTACTACCTGTTTACGAGTGAAGAAGGGTTAATGAAGACTCTCCATGCGGTTATTCCCTTTAATGACGAAAACACCGGGATCCTCCTCGGGGAGTTCGGGAAAATTGTCCACAGCGTCCTGATTTCCAGTGGCATTATAGCCATCTTCCAGGGTGGGATCCTGACTCTCGCCTTCCTGGTTTTCGGGGTAGGGGGAGCTTTTCTCTGGGGTTTCATTGCTGCACTCCTATCCTTTTTGCCGATTGTGGGGGCGACCTTCGTCTGGGTCCCTGCCGCTATCGTTCAGCTCTTCCAGCATGACTACCTGGCAGGAATCGGGATCATCGGGGCAGGCATAATCATAAGCTCGGTTGACAATTTACTCAGGCCTTTCATCCAGGAGAAAGTCGGAGCCCTGCATCCTTTCCATTCCCTGCTCGGGATAATTATAGGGGTATCCCTCTTCGGGTTGATTGGGATCGTAATCGGGACCCTCCTTTTGTCCTATTTCATCCTGACTGTTAAGATGTTTTCCGAAGAGTACCTCTCAGGAAAGGCCCGGAGGGAAGAAGGTTCTGATACTGCGGGAATAGAGAGTAAGAGTTCGGATGAAGAGAAAAGAGCAAATGAAGAGTAAGGGTTCGGATGAAGATAAGATTTCAAATGAAGAGTGAAAGTTCGGATAAAGATTAAGATTTCAAATAAAGATTAGGGGTTCAGATAAAGAGCATGATTCCCTTCATTATAATCCAGCCTTATCATTAACTTCCTCTCTTCGGTTACAAGCATTTGATTCATCCCATTCCGCACGTCCATAGGGCAAAAATCCGGATAAAATTCCCATTTTTCCGTTTTCTCCGAAAAAGGGTTCTGGATGCACGTGTTAGTATCTTATATGCAAATTGAGGTCCTTGGAAGCGAATCTTTCGGAGCGAGATCTCTTGCCTGCGTGGTCAGGACGGAAAATCGGGTGATAGTCATTGATCCCGGAGTTGCCCTGGCTCGCCTCCGCTTTTCTTTGTTTCCCCATCCCCTGGAGGTTGCTGCGGCTGCCAGGATCAGGGATAGGGTCCTTTCCGCACTTGCCGGGGCAACGGACGTTGTGATTAGCCATTATCACGGGGACCACATGCCCATGAGAGCCGAAGACCCCTATCAGCTTCCGGTTGAAGCCCTTCCTCCCCTTGAAGGGGTCAGGTTCTGGTGCAAGGGGCCGGGAAACATTTCCCGGCTCTCAGCCCGGAGAAGAAAAGAACTTTCCGCTTTTTTCGGTTTTTCCCTTCCGAATTCCGAAGGGGAAAGCTGCGGCTGCGTTTCTTTTTCCCGACCTGTCCCCCACGGTGCGCGGGGCAAAGGTTTTGGAGAGGTGCTGATGACCCGTATCCGGGAAGGGGATGAGGTCTTTGTCCACTGTTCGGACATCCAGCTCCTGGACAGGGAAGCAGTCCTCGCCGTGCTTGCCTGGAAACCCACAACAGTCCTGGCTTCGGGCCCTCCCGTCTACCTTTCCCACCGCGTCCCGGAAGCTAAAAAAGAAGCTTTTGAAAATGGCCTCCTCCTTGCCGGCAATGTTGAGACGCTTATCCTTGACCACCACCTGCTCAGATCCTTTTCCGGATACCGCTGGTTAAAGGAACTGGGAGAAGCTGCAGGAAACAAAACCGGGGTACTCTGCGCTGCGGAATTCATGGGGGAAAAGCCGAATTTGCTGGAAGCCCGGAGAAAAGCCCTTTATGAAGAACTGCCCGTGCCCGCTGGCTGGCATGAAGCCTATGCAAGAGGGGAGGCAGGGTTTGAAGAGTACTTAGAAAGGCTTTGAAATCGAGATAGGGGATGGGAAAAATAAGGGTATGAGAATCTTAATTAAAAAAAAAGACTCTGTAGAACTCCCCTAAAATCTCTTTTAAAGATATATTTCTAAAACCTAGGTAGTATGAAATGCTCCTCATTTTTTTCCCTTCTCTACGAAGGCATTTTCTTGAAAGGAGGAATTATCACTAAAAATACAGGGTGTGCAGCCAGACAGATAACCTTTTTTAAGTTCAAAACCATACTACTATTATTCTTTTTTGGGTTCTTAAACGGGTCCTGAAAAGGGGTGGGGAATAATTTTATGGGCATTAATGGGGATTCTAAAAGAAAAGAATGCATTTTGATTTTTATTTTTTTGGTAGCAATCTTTGTCAAAATTACCTTACATGTTCCATCTGTAATGGGTTCTCCTGTATACGTTACCGAAGACGGGAGCAGAGGCTTTAACAGTTACGGCAGCGATAATAACGTCCAGGTAGCTCAAGCCCTTAAGTTTGGGACAGAGACCTTTGACTTAGAATACATGCAGCTTAAGAGCCCTTCCGGATACCTTACAGGGTACACCCCTCTTAGCGGGGCTGGTGTTGCAGTTGAGGATGATTCGGATGCAGGACTCAGGTTCATTGATGAGGCAGGTAAGGGTCTGTTTCTTCCGTTGATTACGAATAGATTTTGTAACCTGATGTTTGTTAATAAATCTACTAGCATCATTCCCTCTCTGGTCGTACATTTTCTGTTTTTCATGTTCTGCGTCGGTATAGTGGTGGCCTATGCTAATGCTGGAACCCACCTTCTTAAGAACCTTTCATTCAGGGAAGCCATGAAATTCCTGCTACCTCTGCTATTTGCAGGTTTTTTGTGCTTGCTGTTCCCATACCTCACGGAAATTTATAATCCCCAGGGCGGTTTAGCATACGTTCAAATCTCAAAAGATAATGGAATTGTCACCGTAGAAAATGAAAAAGGTTTTGTGATCCATAGTGGTTCCGATGATGCGGATGCAATTGAAGCGGCTCTGGCTGAGAGTGGGGGCGTTGTCATCTCCTTTGAAAAAGGTCACTATGATATAGACCGTACAATCCGTTTAAAATCCGATGTTTCCTTCGTTGGAAATGATGAAGTGGTATTTGATTGCATTAGCTCCCCGGCATTTAATACCGGAACGGGAGGGTATTCTTCTTCGACAATATCCCTGTCAGGTGATGCAAACTCCGGGGATACCCGGATTAAGTTGTCGAGCGTCTCAGGCTTAAGTGTAGGGGATTATGTAAAAATTTCAGACGATTTCTCAGTTCCTTTTCAAAAGAATGATTACAAAAACGGAGAACTGGCAGAAATAGTCGCTATTTCCGGTTCAAGAATTACTATTGACCGCCCATTGTATGATGACTATACTGTAGCAAGAAATGCCCAGGTCCGAAAAATCTCAATGTTTAATGACATCTCATTTGAAAATATTGATTTTGTAGGGTACGGCATGGATACCAGTTCAACTGCTATCTATTTCTATGGTGTGACGAACATCATGATCTCAAATTGTGAATTTTCGGATTTTGGGAACCGTGCGGTCAGTTTCTGGGATTGTCTGGAATGTACTGTAGAAGGCTGCACTTTTAAGAGAGTATTTAAAGACGGGACCGGATATGGAATTGCCATCACAAATGCCTGTGACAATATCATAATAAGGGATAATTCTTTCCTGGAAAAGGGCCGGCACTACATTGCTGTTGTTGCAGGCCAGGGAGGGGTTACAACAGATGGCTTTACCAGACATGTTGATGTGACAAACAATCTTTTTAGAGATTGTGCTGACGAAGCCATAAACTCACACCCGACTTCAGCTGCAGTTTTTACAGTTGCTGACAACGAATTTTATGATTGTAGAAAGGGTGTTGAATTTTCCAATAGCGATAGTGTTATAACAAACAATACTTTTGTGCGTTGTGCCAATGGGGTTGCATTATTTGATCCGGGCAATCATATAATCGAAGGAAATTCCTTCAGAGGAAATAGAATCTCTATCATACCCCATAATACTAACTCAGTAACCAGAGACAATTCATTTGAAGACAGTGGGTAAAATGAAACAAAATCAAAGTTGTGCTGGTACACCCTGCTGCAAGCAATGGAGTATGTTCGCGCCAACGCTGCAAATTCCGTAAAAGAAGACAATAGACCTGATGCGGTTTGGTTTGAGCAGAAGTTAACAAACAAAAAATGGATTTGATAAATAGTATATTGTCAGCGGTTCTAAGGGAAGTGTCCATCCCCGAGGCAAGCTGTGGGGTATTCGGCTGAAATCAATGTGAAAAAATGCTTGCAAAATAAACTGCAATCAGGGGTCTACACTCTTATTCGATTACTACTTTATGGAAAAAATCCCGATCTGAGAATAAATTTCTACAATACCAAAACGATTTGCATTCAGTGAGAATTTCTACAGAGCCAGAAAAAAGCAATTCTTATTCCGGCTCAAACAGCTTTCTTCTCCGTCGGTTCTTCAGAATTTTCGAGCTTTTCTATTCGGGTTGCCAGTTTCTGGAAGTGGTCAATATATTCCTCTCCCCATACGCGGGCCCCGGGCTCGAAACTCACCACGTATTTCCGGTCAAAGACCGCTGATTTGGGGAAGAGAGCCATTGCCATGAAATTGTCCGCTACCATGAGTGAAGGGACCTTATCATTTTCCTTAAAGGTAAAGAGTTCGGCATTTTCAAGGCTAAGTAATTCTTCCGTTTCCACCCTGTAATCTTCAACCCACCTTCTCAAGATCGGTTCGGGCATGAGGAGGGAGACTCTGATTCCTTTCTGTGCCAGGTCAAGGTAATGAGAAGGAAAAAGGGGATGGAAATAACAAAGCAGTGCTCTTAACCTTTTAGCCTTTTTCATGTTTTCTACTAATAAGGGGATCAACTCAAACATGCGGTCAATATCGGGCTCAGTCGTGGTGCATTGCCCAAGTTCATTGATCCTGCGCAGGAGTTCCGGGGGAATTGCGGTCATATCCCGGTTAGCCCAGTAGTCCGCGTTTTCTTCAAGCAGGTCAAGGGTGTCCAGCAAAGGTTTCATTTTTTCCACAACGATTCTTCCGATATCGGTAAGTACGTAGAGGTCCTCTTCCTGGGCAATCAGGTGCTGTTCCTTGAGTTTTTTTAGCTGGGGCTGGACCGAAGTGGCATTGGCTTTGAGGATTTCCCTTATCGTTTCGATGTTTTTTGGGCCTTCCATTAGAAGAAGGAGTATATTCTTTCGTTTCTCGGAAAGGAAGAGCAGATCGACCAGTGGGTTTACCATAAGCATGCACCGTGGGAGCGGGTTACGGGATATTTTTGTGAGCGGCAGTTGTAGTGCGTGACAGTATATATCCATTAATCGGGTGTTAATGGTTAAAGGCGTGTTGCTTACCAGTGCACATTAACCGACGCACATTGAGAGATGCATATTAACCGATGCACATTAACCGACATACATTGATAGATGCACATTAACTGAGTGCATAACACTTAATAGTTGAATATATATAAAACGACACATATTAACGCTCAATATATTTATTTTCATATTATATATGTTATGTGTTTCTGACTTTCGGGTAGCCTTACGCAGTTTTTCCCTCCCGGAAAATCTTTATTCAGAAACTCTATTTCAAAATGCACATATTTAGACCACCTGTTATATATTATACAGAATAAATATTGTGCATATTTGGGGAGGGTCTACCTTAGTTTCCACTCGTTTACCCGTTTCTCTGGTCTCAGGGGAAATTGAAAATCCGCAGAGACCCACCGAGGAAGAGAAAAAACTTTTTCTTGCGATTGCCGAGCGCCTGATAAGAGCCTCGGAAAAAGAGATGCTTCCTCATTCCATACACGATGTAGTTAAAAGTCTCTCAACGGAACCTTTCAGGAAAGAAATCAACTGCACTGTTTTTCAGGAAAGTCAGGTGGAAAAAGTCAGGGTCCGGATCAGGACCCTGTTGATCAGCTGGGATGAGAGCCAGTCAGGGAAATTGGAAGAGGGAAGCCTTGGGGCCTATTCGTGGAACGACTGTGAGATTGGGATAAAGAAAGGAATTAAAACGCTGAAATTTACAAACTACCTCATGCTCAACCCCGAGGAACTGAGGGAAAAAGAAAGAGACTCTTTCGGGAAAATAGAAAACGAAGGTCTGCTCCACCATGAACTGCTGCACGGGCAGCTCCTGATTGATGCCATGCGGGAAAGCCTCTCCTGGCAGGAAAAAGTTTGCAGGCACGATTTTGATTTTACCCCTGTGGACCTTGAGCACAGGGTCATCTATGACTTACAATAGGATTTCATGAAAAAATCAATTGTTGAAAAGGGATACAGGCTTACGGTAAAAAGGATAAAACCGAGATTCGAAAACGTAAGTGAATTCGAATTTGTTCTGGGAGATGTCTCGGAATTTATTGACAAAGGGGATATTACCCTGATGTACTACGTCCCCCCGGGCTGTGGTATAAGCAACATGGAGTTTGAGGTCCCCAGGGACGCCACGGGAAACATAAAGACCAGCGGCCCTATAAAAGTAAAAGGAAAAATCACCGATAAAACCAGGCAGGGAAAATGTTACTACTGGTTCCTCCATTCAGGGGGACATAAAAAGAGCAGTCCTTCCGGGCTCTGAACACTTCCGGAACCCTGTCCTAATAAACTTTATTCACTCTTCCTTTTTCCCAAATACAGGTTCTGCAGGGCACGGTTTTAGAATACAGGATTCGGAACCGTGCCCTACAAAACCCCGGGTCTGCAGCTATTTCCGGATTAGATCATGCCGGTTTTCCTTTCAGTCCCCCAGCACTTCCTGTTTCCGGTTTACACGTTCGTCAGCTATTCGGAGTACGAGATTTCCCATACCCATACCTACTCCTCCCCCCAAAGGGAAATATGGAGCAAAGGCAAACACAATTGAAATTATGTCTGCAAGTTTCTTATGTATATTCTCACGCATAAATAGTTAATTGTTAAGGAAGTGCCAAACCTTATTAGCAGTATCAACAATTATCATTATTTCACACTGACTTCATACTTTCCAGGATGGCATCAAATTCCTGTGCTGAGGTTGTTGGGATGGCAAAAAGGTAATGTTAGACGTTAAAAGTCAGGTGCCTGCCAGGTCATTTCAGGCTCGTTCAGGCTCCTCTGGACTTTCGGCTCCTCTGGACTTTCGGCACCTCAAGATTTTTTTAAGGTTTTTTCGTATTTTTCCGTAACGTCTTCGATTATTCCCTGGAAATGGGTTGCAGCTCCTTCTTCATTCCTCTGGATAAAGGTCGTTTCTTCCACCCAGCGCACTTCCCCGGATTTTGTAAGGATGCGGTATTCACGGTTAAACATTTTTCCGCCTTCCTTGCAGTTCTCGTCAAGTTCGAGTTCCACCTGGAGCAGGTCATCGGGGTGGACGATCTTTCCGTAGAGGACCCTGCCGGAGATGAAGTCTTCGGGGGAATACCCGAACTGCCTGATGTTTTCGGACACATAGAGCGTTGGCCAGTACTTATCGGCTTTCCACAGGAATACGACCATGGGGCTGTTGTTAATCACGGTCTCCAGGGCTTTTTCCCGGTCTAACAGGGCTTTTTGCTTTTCCATGAGGGCTTTCTGGCTTTCCAGAGCGTCCCTCAGGGCCCTTTCTTTTTCAATTTCTTCGGTAATGTCCCGGACTATTCCCTGGAAGTGGGTTACTTCTCCCAGGTCATCACGCTGTATAAAGGTTTTTTCTTCTACCCAGCGCACTTTTCCCCCACCGGTGAGCACTCTGTAGCGCTGGACAAAAATATCTTTTCCCAGGGCACAGCACCTGTTGAGTCCCGATCGGACCTTTTCCAGGTCCTCGGAATGCACAATGTTGCCATATACGATCCTGCCAGTAAGGAAATCTTCTGCGCTGTACCCCAGCAGGCTGACGTTTTCAGAGACATATTCCGCAGGCCAATTTTCTTCCGCGGTCCACAGGAAAACCATCACATGGCTGTTGTTGATCACGGTTTCCAGGACTTTTTGCCTTTCCATTGCCTCATCCAGAGCCTCTTCATCACTTTCAGCTAAATGATTGAATCCCATTGTAACTCCTCACTCTCAAGAACCCTTTTCGGTAGTTCCGGGCAATTTGCCCATGAAACTTCCAGGTAAATATAATATATTCTGAATATAAGATATGTTTTGATATCTTATAAATTGCTGTCCTTATTTACGGAGCCAGGAGAATGAAAGTTTCTGAGATCGAATTTGAATCGGAAAAAAGAGTCCGGTGATGCTCAAAGGGAAGAGCAGAAGGGAAGAGCAGAAGGGAAGAGCAGAAGGGAAGAGCAGAAGGGAAGTAAAGGGAAAGAAGGAAGTGAAAGGAAAACCCGGGTCCTGGAGAATGGCCCCGGAAAAGGTCCTGAAAAATACGGCAAGTATTTCGGGGTTTGTTTTTCCTATCACAACTCAAAAGCCTGCATCTGCGGGAGCTGCCCTTCGTACCCGGGAAACGGAAATATGTTCTGTGCAAGGGGAAAAAGCAGGCTAACAGGTGATATGCTCCCTGAAAAGAAATCCGGTTGCCTGTGCCGGGACTGCGAGCTTTACAGGAAATTCCGCTTTGAAGAGCAATATTTCTGCAGGGGGGAATGAGCAGCTGTGCCCCCCTCCCACTTTTCTCTCTTTTTACCAGGGTTTCGGATTCAAATCCATAAAAGTTCCACGAATAACCATAATGGTTGTGCGGATACACAAAAAGTCATGTGAGTAACTAAAAAAGTTTCTCTAATAACTATAAAAGTCACCTATAGTCCCGAATGTAAATATTTACATTTATTTTATAACCACGGAAGACACG
>DUKH01000051.1:0-16266 GCA_013329415.1 Methanosarcinaceae archaeon
CACTTATTTTCCACTTATTTTCTATTAATTCTTCACTTATTTTTTCACTTCCTTGAGGAATTCAAGCCAGAGTTTAGCGTCCCTCACTCTCTGTTCTGCAAATTTCTCCTGGAAGTGTTTCGCCCTTTCTTTCAGGCTGCCGTCTTCAATATCCCGGAGGTCCATTATCGCGCGCAAAAGCCCTGCGGTTTCATGGTAAAGAGCCCTGGCTTCATCCCTGGTCAGGGCCATTTCTTCCAGCTCTTTTTCATCTTCCTCTTCCTTTCCGGAAATAAGTCTAATGCAATTATCTATCTGTTCCTTCTCCTCAGGTGTGATTTCGTCTTTCTGGATCAGTTCCCAGACATACTCATGCAAAGGACAGTCTTTACCTTCGACCTCTACATGGTTCGGAATCCTCTGTCCGACCCAGAACAACCGGGAGTGCAGAGCCGAAATCAATTGCTTTCGCTCTTCTTCGCTTATGTATTCCTTTGAGTCATGGTCCGTATTTTATCCCCCTGAACAGATTATTGTTCTACCTTAAAAAAATATCGGAAATGCCATTTTTCCTGAAATCCTGTTGCAATCTTGTTGAAATCCTGATGAATTCATAAACTAATCATAAAATTAATAAAGTGTTGGGATAAAACTCCGGGATAAAACGAAACTGAATAAGTAAAACAAAGAGTAATACGGAAAAAAGAAAAAGCAATATAGATAATAAGACCCTACATACTAAAAAATGGAATATTAAATAATCCTTACAATAAAATTTTCAGAGGGGAGCCTGTTCGGAAATGCTGAATTTCAATAACTTATAGTGTTTCCGGCTTCCCACTTGAGGTGATAATATAGTTCTAATTCAGGTTGCACTTGATCTTCTTGAAATGGACCGCTCGGTTAAAATTGCACGGGAAGCAATCGCCGGGGGGGCTGACTGGATCGAAATCGGGACTCCCCTGATAAAAAGCGAAGGGATGGACACGGTCCGAACAATGCGGAAAGCCTTCCCGGACAGGACAATTCTGGCCGACATGAAAACCGTAGATACGGGAGCCATGGAAGTGGAGATGGCGGCAAAAGCCGGAGCTGACGTTGCCATTGTGCTCGGAAGTGCTGACGACTCCACCATTCTTGACGCCCTTCGGTCAGCCCACAAGTACGGGATCAGGCTGATGGCAGACCTGATCTCAGCCCCTGATCCTGTTGGCCGGGCCGTGGAACTCGAGGGCCTTGGTGTGGACTACATCAATGTCCATGTCGGGATTGACCAGCAGATGATGGGCAAGGACCCTGTTTCCATTCTCATGGAAATTGCGGAGAAGGTAAATGTCAAGCTAGCGGTGGCAGGTGGGCTCGATGCGGAAAGTGCAGCCCAGGCGGTCAGGGCGGGAGCCGAGATCGTAATCGTGGGAGGGAACATAACCCGCTCGGACAACGTAACCGAAGCCGCCCGGAAAATCCGGCAAAGTGTGGATGCCCCGGGCTCCATGGAGATCCGGGACAGGGGCACCCTGGACCAGGAGATCCGGGAGATCCTCATGGAAGTTTCCACCTCCAACATCTCGGACGCCCTGCACAGGAAAGGGGCGATGAAAGGCATCCACCAGCTGGTCAGGGGAAAGGTTGTCGGGACCGCAATCACGGTTCAGTCCTTTGCCGGGGACTGGGCAAAAACCGTGGAAGCCATAGACGAAGCAAAAGAAGGGGACGTAATCGTCATCTATAATGAAAGCAAGGATATCGCCTGCTGGGGCGGGCTTGCAACCTTAAGTGCCCTGAACAAGGGTGTTGCCGGAGTGGTCATCGAAGGTGCGGTCCGGGACATTGACGAGGTTGAAAAACTGGGCCTCCCCATCTACACGAGCAACACCGTCCCGAACGCCGGGGACCCGAAAGGCTTCGGGGAAATGAACGCCGAAATCACATGCGGAGGCCAGACCGTTAAGCCCGGGGACTACATTGTGGGCGACGAAAGCGGGGTCGTGGTGGTCCCGAAGGAAAGGGCATACGAAATTGCCCGAAGGGCAAAGGAAGTCTACAAAACCGAAAAGCGGATCTTCGATGAAATTCGGAGAGGAGGGACCCTTTCGGAAATCCTCGAGCTCAAGAAATGGGAAAAACTCTGAAACCTGAAAAACTTTGAAATCAATTTTTTATAGCTGGATAAGTTTAAGGTCCTGCCGGAAGGTTGAAAAACAGTGCAGTGAAGGGCAGGAAAAACGGCAGGGAAAACAATAAAATCCTGGAAGAACAGAAATACTAAGAGACATCGAAGAAAATCAAAATCTCCAGGCATGATAGAAGCGTTGAAACTGGCAGCCTGCCTGCCCTTCTTACTCTATTCTTCCTACTCGGACCTGAAGACCCGCAGGGTTTCTAACAGGGTATGGAAGCTCATGCTTCTTTCTCTTTCGGGGTTTGTATTGTATGAAGCAGCACAGGGAGGCACTTCCTATGTCATTCGGCTTCTTTTTTCGTTTTTCTTCATTTTTTCCCTGACATACCTCCTGTTCCGGCTAAAAGTCTTCGGGGGGGCGGATGCAAAAGCCCTGATTGCACTCTCGATCCTCATCCCGGTATATCCTTCCCTGGAACTGGGGGGGCAAAACTTTCCCCTGCTCGGGGTGGCCCCTCACGGACTCTTTTCCCTGACGGTTTTTGAAAATGCCCTTTTCCTTACGGCTATTGTTCCCCTGGGGATTTTCTGCTATAACCTGTTCCATTTTTCCCCTGGCATGCTCAAAAAGCCCTTTTATATGCTCGTAGCCTACAGGATTAATTTAGGAGACCTGCCCCTGCTTCTGGAAAAAGGCAGGCGCATCCGGCTTATCGAACGGTTCGAATTCGATGACGGAAAGCTTGTACCTCACTTTACAGGTAACGGGATAGTGTTAAACTTTAATGCCCTCTCCCGGCTCGAAGCCCATGCCAGTAAGGGGCTCATGGAAAGTTTCATCTGGGTAACACCGGGCCTTCCTTTCATGGTGCCCATAAGTGCGGGCTTTCTCACAACCGTTATCCTCGGAGATCCGGTCTTTCACTTTATTATTAAATTTATTGAATACTGGTCCCTTTTATTCTGAATTTTTATTCGAAGCTTTGCCTCCGGAAAAAGAGAGCATTATACGCAATTAAAGAGGGAAAAGTGGGGTAATGGAGGGGATTTAAAAAAACAAGTGTTTTAATTTTTTTAAATAGTATTGCAACCTTTTTATATTTGAAAATCAATACTTTATAATATTAATTTTGGAGATTTTCAAGAAATTTTTGGGAACAAGGTGAGAAAATGAAGGGGGAAAACTTTCTAAACGACGAAAGGGCCGTAAATCCGGGTGTGATTGTTGCTGCGGGAATAATCGGGATAGCCGTCCTTGCCGTCCTTGCAACAGCTTTTATGTTTGGTGAGAGTACGGAAAAAGCGGTTAGTTCTGGAAGATTAACAAAAATAGAAGCCAACGTTCTCGACTCAAATACCCTTAGACTCGAACATCAGGGAGGAAACTCCCTTGAATTCGGAGAGGATACGAAGGTCATTCTCTCCCGCGAAGAAGTTGAGTACGAACTATCTTTCTCCTCCGAAATTACCCGGCTGGAAGTGGGAGACTCAATGGAACTCACCCTGCCCGAAGGGGCGGAACTGCAAAAAGGGGAAAGCGCCCTGCTCAGGATAAGGGATGAGAAGAAAAGGAAAGACATCTTCAGGACAGAGATCAGCTTTGACTGAAGTTTTAAAGAAGACCGAAGGTTAAAAGGGTCATTCCAGCAGCCTGGAAAAAAGAAGAGCCTTTACCAGCTTCAGTTCCCCTTCCGAAAAGTTTTCTCCGAACCTGGCTCTTAAAAGGGAAGCAAACTCGGTTTCAAGTTCTTCAACTGCTGTTTTAACCTGCTGTCGTTTATCCGGGGTGACAAAGCCGTCGATCTCACTGATTTTTCCGGCAAGGATCAGCTGTTCAAGCTGCTTGCAAACGGTTCCGGTCCCAAGGCCCCTTACTTCGGCAATCTCGCTTATTCCCAGGCCCTGCTTGCAAAGTGAGAAGGTTTCCTCAAGGGAGTCGGAAAGTCTTTCGGAAGCTTCGGGCCCGGACTTCCCGGAAGGGCCAGAACCTCCCCGAAGGGCAGGAGCTTTTCCAGTCCAGTCCTCGATGCTCGTTGCCAGAAGCCGGCTTTTTCTTGCGGGAGATACCGGGTTCCTGGCAGGCTCCCTTTTCCCGGATTCAGGCAAGAACCCGGCGGTTTCGGGGTCGAGTTCATTTTGAATCCCGTTTCGAATCCCATTTTGCACTTCGGTTAGCACTTTATCTTGAACTTCAACTCCCGTTCCACTGTCCGCCTCCGTTCCAAATTCTGTTCCAAATTCGGCTCTAAATTCGGTTACCAGGTTGGAACCTCGGTCAGGTTCGGGTTTCAAGCCTTTTTTGGATTCCAGACCTTTTTTGGGTTCCAGGCTTTTTTTGGGTTCCAGGCTTTTTTCGGGTTTCAAGCCTTGTTTGGGTTCCGGGCTCATTCCTTCGGCTTTGTCCCGGGGAACTTCGGCATTTTTTACTTTCCCGGGCTCTCCCAGTCCGTAGTCCAGGCAGTAGTTTTCAATTTCCTGCAGGAAGACGTCCCCGTATTTCCGGAGTTTGTGATCGCCCACTCCGGGGATGGCATGGAACTCTTCATTGTTTTTTGGGAATTTGGTGGCCATTTCCTTCAGGCTCGTATCGGAAAAAATTATGTACGGGGGAAGGTTTTTCTTAACTGCGATCTGCTTTCGGAGGGTTTTTAAGCGCTCGAAAAGGATGTAGTCGATATCCTCTCCTGATTTTGCCAGGGCCCCGGCTTCAACCGTTTCCAGAATTTCAGCAGTTGCCAGATAGTCTTTCTTCCCTTCCCCGGGCTTGCACCTTTCCTTTTTTCCGGCTTTTGCGGCCATTCCGGGAACTGGCATCCCAGGGACAGGATTTCCGGAAGCGGGCATTTCAGGGGCAGATATTTCAGGAGCCGGGGAGGGGATCACCTCGTCTTCAATTTCAGGCACGAACCCTGAAGGGCAGACGAGCTCCACTTTCTCGGAACCCCGCAGGATTTTCCTGCTCATGGCGTTGAGCTTCAGAAGGGGGTAGCGGGCTCCGCTGACTTCCAGGAGACCGGTGTTGATCATCTCGGAGGCCAGGGCCTTCCACTGATCTTTAGTAAACTCCCTGCCGCTTCCGTGGGTCTTCAGGCGTTCATGCCGGTTCTGCTTGATTTTCTTGGTTTTGGAGCCCGTCAGGACGTCAATGGCATAATTAGTGCCGAAGCGCTGGTTGAGTTCCTGGACGCAGGCAATCAGTTTCTTTGCGGCTTCCGTCCCGTCAAAGGTCCCTTTCGGGTGGAGGCAGGTGTCGCAGTTTCCGCAGGCCTCGGGAAGAATCTCCCCGAAATATTCAAGGAGTGTTTGTCGCCTGCACTTATTGCTCTCACAGTAGGCCACCATCTGCCTGAGCTGCACCAGAGCGATGTCTTTTTCCTTTTCTTTCGTCTTCTGGTTTATGAAATACTCGATCTTGAAGCGGTCCCCCCTGCTGAAAAAGAGGAGACACTCGCAGGGACTGCCGTCCCGGCCTCCACGCCCGGTTTCCTGGTAGTAGCTCTCGAGGTTGCGGGGGAGGTCGTAGTGGATAACAAAACGGACGTTGGACTTGTCAATCCCCATCCCGAAAGCGATGGTCGCAACGATAATGTCCGCGTCGTCCTTTATGAAGAGTTCCTGGTTCCTTGCACGCTCGGTATCTGAAAGCCCCGCATGGTAGGGAAGAGCCCTGAACCCTGCCCGGCTCAGTTTATTTGCCAGGTTTTCTACGTTGTTCCGGCTCTGGCAATAGATAATCCCGGCTTCCCCCCTGCGCCTGCGCAGGTAGTCGGTGATTTCCGAGAAAGTCTCTTTTTTTGGCCTGATCTCATAGTAGAGGTTCTTCCGGTCGAAGCTTGCCACGTAAGGCCCGGTTTCAGGGTCAAGCTTCAGGCCCAGCTGGGTGATTATGTCTTTCTTGACCCTTTCCGTGGCTGTTGCCGTAAGTGCGATAACCGGCACGTCGGAAAAGCCCTTTTCCTTCCCCCTCAAAAGTTTCAGTTTCCTATACTCGGGCCGGAAATCGTGCCCCCACTCGGAAATGCAGTGCGCCTCGTCAATTGCAAAAAGGCTGACCTTTCCTTTCTTCAGAAATGAAAGGGTTCCTGGCATCATGAGCCTCTCGGGTGCAACATAGAGGACTTTCAGCCTGTTCTCAAGAAAAGCGTTTTTCACGTCCCGGATTTCCCTGGCACTCTGGGTACTGTTCATACAGGCCGCAGCAACCCCGTTGACTTCCAGCCCGTCCACCTGGTCCTTCATCAGGGAAATCAGGGGTGAGACTACAACCGTGACCCCGTCCTGCAAGAGGGCCGGAAGCTGGTAGCAAAGGGACTTGCCTCCCCCGGTTGGCATGAGCACGAAAACATCTTTCCGGTCAAGGACATCATTGACAATTTCTTCCTGCAGGGGACGAAAAGAAGTATAGCCGAAATACTGGTGGAGGATCGAATACATATTAGCCGTCCTGAGGACCCCGGACTCAAGTTCGACCTTGCTCTCCCTCAACACATCGTAATCCACGCCTATACTTTCAATGTCCTCTGAAAACTCCATATTGCTGTGATGTTTTCTGGCTTATTCTATTTAAGTTGCGGGTGTGTGGGGTGAAAGTATTTGAAGGGTTTGAACCCTCCCCTCCTACATTCGCGAGGTGGGTGGTACGCACTAATATAAATAAATTTAGAAAAGTTGAACTAAATAAAGAGCTGCCTTTTGACCGCCATATAATATACAGGATACTTTCCACCATACAGGATACTTTGCTCCGGCTTTTCAAATTTTCAAGCGTTTTCCGGCTTTGCAGGCTTGAGGATCTCCGAAAGTTTCAAAGGTCTTGGTCCCATTTTCCGGGCCGCGTTCTCACTTTTGGAAGTAGTAAGCAGGACTTCCTTTACTCCCAGGAATTCGGCGGCGGCCAGGATCTCGGCGTCTTCAGCGGAAATTCCGTACCTGGCCATGATTTCATGTACATAATCTATTTCCGTGTCAACAACCGTTATGCGGCCATTTTCCACCAGTTTGTTTACAGCTTTACCCAGGGGGCTCCCTTCAACGGGGATTTTCTCCTCAACAGGGCTTTTCCCTTCAACAGGGCTTTTTCCTTCAACAGGGGTGCTCCCCTTGACGAGGGTTTCTCCTCCGAGTTTGTTAAACTCATTCCTGCTGATAAACACGCTCCTTCCTCCGGAAAATAGAAGCTCAAACCCGTTTGTGCCGTGAATCTCTTTCAACTGACTGCTGCCTGTTACCAGCTGCTTTCCAGGCATTGGCGGCGAAAATGGCAGGAATTTCCTTCCGGCCGCCCCCAGCAGGAGCAGCAAAAGGGGAAGCAAAAAAGGCAGCAAAAAAGGCAGCAAATTTAAACGGCTTTTTTCAGTTTCAACCCTTTCAACCCCAGCGGTATTCTCTTCATTCGTCCGGGGGACACTTTCGGCTTCAGGCTCATTCTCAGAGACAGGATAGATAGGCCTGATTATCCAGAGTCTCTCGCCATCCCCGCTGTGATGTCTGCTCTCCTCTTCGTCCGGAACAGCCGGGTCAACGACAACGTCCCCGGAACCTTCAGGCCCGATGGACCCGCCAGGGGTATCGGAAGTTCCGCAAACAGTGGAACTTATGACAAAACCCCCGCTTTCCGAAGCAGTGAGGGGCATGGAGAGTCCGGATATTGTGCAGGGAATCGTGTAGAAAACCTTTGCAAAGAAGACCGGGGTCCCCTCGTATTCGTATGTGAAGGAATCGCGCCAGCTTTCCCCGGGTCGGAGCCACAGGTCAGGAGCGCATTCCCGGATCAGTTTCGGTTCGGTGAGCATAAGGTCAGATACGTAGACTTCCACGCCGGAGAGCAAACAGTCAAAATCACTTGCGTCCTCGACCACAACCCCTACATTCCACTGGTCTTTCCCGATCTTTTGTTTTTCAACCGCAAAGCGGGTGCTTGTGACGGCAGAGATGGAAAGGTCCTTTGAAACCGTAAGGGAAGGAGTGGTAAACGAGAAGCTTGAGGGCTGGAGTACTATATCGGAGACAGGGGTGGTATTGAAAACGACCAGAAGGCTTTCTGCGGCCCCCGGGGGAACGGTGAAGTTTCCCCAGTGAAAGCTGTTCCCTGTCCTGTTCAGGCTCCCTACCGAAAACGTAAGGCTGGCAAATTCCAGCTCTTCCGGAAACTCCCTGTCAAAAGAAAGGATGGAAATGTCTTCACTGCCCGGGTTGCTGATCTCCACCTGGAAAACAACTTCCTGTTCCGTATCCCGATAAAGGGTCAAAGGCTCAACCGTCTCTCTCACGGAGGGGAGCGGAACCGTAACCGGCCCGGGAGCTTTGTATGATACGGTCGTGGTGGACTTCGGGGAAAGCTCATTGATATGCACCCCAGAAGGTGTTATGCCGTCCCCGAAGCTGATGTTGATGTCCGAAACCGTATGGTCCGGGGAGGGGTTTGTGACGGACAGGGAACCTGTCACGCTTCCGGAACCGTATGTGCCGTCCGGATAGAATACCAGGTCGTTGACGTACTCGGTAGCCTCAAGTTCCAGGGACAGGGCAGCGGCATGAGGGCTGAGGAGCAGGAGTGCGGAAACGAGGCACAGGATAGAAGCGAAGCGCATGATAAATACCGGTCCGGTTCTCATTGCGGGTCCACCCCCACAACGAAAGCATCCCCCAGGGAATACCTTCCAGTTCCCTCAAGAGTGTAAGTCACGGTCCTGCTCTCCCCGGCAGCAAGGTCCAGGTTCCAGCAGTAGATGTTACCCTGGGAACCGCTGCAGGCAGGGGCAGGGTCTGCGAGTGTAAAGTTGTCCGGAAGGAGGTCATAGACCATCAGGCCGTTTCCGTTGAAGTCCACATGGCTCGTAAGGGTCAGGACTACCGAATAACTGTCAGGGGCAGCGCCCTTTTCAATCTTCTTGCTGACACTGAAATTCACATAAGATTCATTGACATTGATAGTCACCGTTTCGGAATCGCTCATTTTCCCATCGGAGGCCGTGAACTCCACATGATACTCCCCCCTGTCCATAAATCCGGGCATCCAGGTAAAAGTGTCCCCTGCCAGAGTCCCGAAACTTGCGTTGCTGCCGTATGTTATCGGGTCCCCGTTAGGGTCTGTTGCTGACAGTTTTATTGTAAGCAGCTCGGACTCGTTTACCGTTTCGGGACCGATGGGAGAGAGGAAAGGGGGTGAGTTGATTACAGTGAAGTTTCCTGTGAGAGGGGCCGCAGCGTTTCCGGAACTGTCATTTGCATAGATGGTATAAGCCCGGGTCCCGGGAAGCAAGCTTGAGCTGTCAAAGGAGTACTCATACATATTCGGGACGTTTCCTGTTCCGTTTACCTCCACATTATCCACGTAACAGTACTCTCCCTCCCCAATATCACACAGGAACCTTATTTTGAAACCTGAATTGTTTCCGGCTCCCGCAGGCAGCTCATAATTGAAACCGGTGGACTCGATAACAACCGTTTGAAGCAGATTGGTCAACTGTGTCCCGTTGTACCAGTCAACGGTAAGGTTTTTCCCGGCATCCAGAGCTTCGGTCCTTGCCTCAAACGAAAACGTTACGTTCTCATAGCCTGCCGTGTCTATGCTTTTTTCGATGGTGCTTACCCCACCAGTATTCGTAGCAACTGCTTTGTTTGTCAGCCCGTCCGTCCCGATGGTCCAGGGGGTTCCCGATCCGGAACATGTCCAGTTTTGCGTTTCCAGACTTCCGGATTCGAAATCGTCGGAGAATAACCGTGCTTCAGCTCGGAGCCGGGACATTGTGCAATTTGTCCCTTCAATCTCCACCAGGACAGTCCCCACACTGACGTTGTCCGTGACGTTTGCAGTGAAGCTAATGTTTTCCCCCTGTTCGGCAGGGTCAGGGGCATCAGAGATTGAGTTGATTATCGGGCTCAAGGCATCCGGGGTCTCAAAGCCCTCTCCACCCCCGGGATCTCCGTCCCCTGGTGTTGTTTCTCCTCCCGAGGTGGGCTCCTGAACCGTGAAGTTTCCTCCCACAGGGACCGCTTCCCGTCCTAGGGTGTCGTTTGCATAGACCGTGTAATGATATACCCCTGGCGACAGGGCAGAGGTGTTATATATGTACTCAAAAGGCCTGGGAACTATTCTTTTTCCTTTTACTTCCACGTTATCGACACGAACAGAATCAGCGGAATTCGTGGAATAGCAGTTAAACCTTAGTTTGAAATCGGGGTTGTCCCCGGCAGCTGGAGGTAGAACGGAATTATAAAATAGGTCCGCATTCTCGATGACGCTTGTGTTTAAAAGGCAGTTCCACTCTTCCCCGTCGTACCAGTCAACTGAAAAGTACTCGAGTTTGTCTGGGGAAAGGTCGCAATTGTAATAGAACGAGAGATTGATTTCACTATAGCCTGCGGTATCTATATCTGTCTCCACTGAACTTGCTCCTCCTCCGTCGTTGTCAGTATTTGTGACCAGGAGGCTGTAATCCCCGGCATGCGCCTTATTTGGTTTGTAGTGTATGAACCAGGGATTCCCGGAGCCGTAACATGTCCAGTTATTCGTATCCAGGCTGCCGGATTCAAACCCGTCGAAAAAAAGTTCGCTTTCCGTGTTTACCCCTTCAGCAACGGTGTAATTTATCCCCTCTATATTAGCCAGGACATTGTTGACCTCAAAATCATCGATTACATCCACAGAAATTGTTATGTTTTCCCCCTGCTCTACAGGGTCCGGAGAGGCAGAAACCGCGGAAATCCCGGGAATTCCGTTCACAACCGTGAAGCTGCCTGTCAAGGGGACTGCTTCATTTCCGGAACTGTCGCTGGCATGGACCGTGTAGCTGTAAACTCCCGGGACCAGGCCGGAGGTGTCATAGAGATACCCGTAAGGTTCGGAAGGAATCCCCATACCTGTTAACTTCAGGTTATCAATGCGGGCAGTGTCCCCTGGGCCCAGGCTACACCTGAACCTCAGTTTGAAATCAGGGTTGTCGCATGCCCCGGCCGGCAGGGAACTGTTAAAGTACGTATACTGGACGCCATGGTCGGAAAAATTGAAGATGCTGTTCCACTGCTCTCCGTCATACCAGTCGATAGCAAAATACCCGGAGCCGCTCAGCCCGGAAACCCCGTAGTAAAGGGAAAGGTTGAGGTCTTCATAACCTGCCGTGCCTATGTCCGTCTCCAGGCTTTTTTCTCCGGCCCCCGAAGCCAGAGCATTAAATGACCCCACATAGGCTTTGGATGTCCCTTCCTCGACCTGCCAGGGGTCTCCCGTTCCGGAGACAGTCCAGTTGTTTGTTGTCAGGTTTCCGGATTCGAATCCGTCTAAGAAGAGCAGGGTCCTGTTCATCCAGAGCTCCGGCATGGACATCGGGTACTCTGTCCCGTTGATCTCGACCAGGACAGTTCCTACCTCAACATTGTCCGTGACATCTGCTGTGATGGTAACGTTCCTGCCGCTTTCTACAGGGTCCGGAAAGTCCGAAACAGAGTTTATTACCGGCTCTGTGGTGTCGCCGGAAAGGGCATGGACTTCAAAGCTGGCTGCAGCCGTCCCTGTTATATTTTCATCATCAGTTGCAGTTATACTTACGGTTTTCCGGCCTGTGGAAACTGCCTGGTAATCTGTTGAGAAAACCCCATCGATGGCAGAGGTGCTGAGTGTCACGCAGTCTATTATGATGTTGACCGAGGCGTTTACAGGGTTTCCGGTAGCCGTATCCGTGACATTTCCTGCAATGGAAATGTTTCCGGGAGGGTATGACTCTTCAAGGTCAGGGTACACTGACAGCATCCTTATGTCAAATTCCGCAGTTTCGGTGATATTTTCCCCGAAGACAAACACCGTATATGTCCCGAGGACCACGTCCTGCTGCGGAGAATATTCTGCCGTGTACCCGGCTTCCGAAGGGATGAGCACAAGCCCTGTAAGTGCGGAGGTCGGGGAGATTATATAAGCCGTAAGATTTGACCCGTTGAAAAACGTCCCGTTGACTGACACAAGCACGTTTTCTCCGGGGGAATAAGCCGTCCTGTCCACCCATACCGCCTGCTGGCTGCCGGAACCGGAGGCAGTACACTGAAGCACGGTACATTGAAACACGAGTACCGCCAGTAACGCGAATATCAATAATACAGGAATCAATGATTCAGGCATCAATGATACAGGCTTCCCCTGCCTGAAAAACCTAAAAACCATAAACTACAACCCCCCGACATTCCCCGAAATTCAATACTTGCTGTTCTTATTTACACTGTAAGTACTCCCCACTGTCATCGCTTTACTTTCCATTGCCTGTATGACCAGAGACATATAATCCCGAACACCAGCCCCAGGCTTATGTTTGCCCACTTCACAGGGGAACGCGGAAGAGGCAGGCTGCTGTATTCAAAGTCCAGCTGCCAGGTTCCGTCTTCAAGGCCGCTTTGCATCCAGGTTACAGGATTTCCTGCGGAAACGGGTGGATTGCTGGAATATGAAACATGCCTGTTTCCGCCGAGATCGGCCCTTATCAGGGCATTTTCTATTGGGATGCTTGAAGGCTGCACAGTATAAGTTATATGGTCAAAAAGCAGCCCTTTCTCGACGATTTCATCCGTGGTGTATTCTATTATTATTGTCCTGCACTCCCCTGGCATGACAGGGGTCCAGAACCCGTACCTGACAGTGGTAGCTCCTTTTTCCTCCGTTATCAGGATGTCCGTAACCCGGGTCCCGTCATCCAGTCTTGCTGAAACATCCCGGATTTTCAGGCCTATGAGGTCTCCTTCAATGGGTAGGGGCAGGCCAAAGACCGTGGAACTCTGCTCCTTGCTCAGGGATATATATCCGTAACCAGGAACAACCGGTTTGTCTATTACATTCTTGATCGTGAGTTCTTCTGTTACGCGGGTTGTTGCGGAATCTACCTTGATGGTCACATCGTAATGGTCCCATACCTCCACAGCGTCCCCTGCGCTCGCAACTGCTCCCAGCTGGCAGCCCATAAGTATGCCCAGAAAGAGCATACTCATAGATATTTTTGCCCTTGTTCTTATTTGCAACACACCCAATTATTTAGTATTTTTTTAAGCAAGGGAAAAGCATCTTCATAAAAAATCTTGCACAACTTCTATATATTTTTTACTCAATGGGGCACTAATAAATGGAAATTTTCGGGGGAGAATAAATACTTCCAAAAACAACTCCATAATTTGCTTCCCGGGTACGCAAGAGAAAAATAACGTAAAAACACGGTCTTCCGGCTTTGAAGGCAAGAAAATTAATTATCTGGACCACATAACACATAAATTAGCCCGGATTCTTATCAAATAAGTTTATATAGTTTCAATGCTCAACTCTCAATACTAATCGACAAAGTAAAACCTTTAATATTCGGATCCGAACTTTAAATCGGGTCAAATCGGTATCTGTGGCCATTTTTGCATGCAAAACCATCACTTAATCCTAATATCGGTGGTTTGGGGGGCATTCAGTCATGGATAATAGTGGGGGAGACATATGGGAAATATACCTACTGTAATGAATAGACTTACTGTAAAGAATAAACATGCTGTAAAGTACAGTTTGCTCTGTGCTTTCACCGTACTGATAATGCTAGTTCTCCTTTCTTTTCCGGGTTCTGCAACCGCAGTCCTGGATATCCGGGTCACGGAATCAATAAACCTGACGGACGAATTCGACGGGACCACACTCACGCAGGGAGTGCCTACAGGGGAAGGGGAAATCAACATAACAAACATGCTGACAACGGAACTTTATGACATTTCCCTGAACTTCAGTGAAGGGGGCACTTCCGGGTGGGCTGTATCCACAGGAAACGGTGTCGATCTTGATACTACAGGGGAAGGCTATGTCATAGTCCATATCAATTCCCTTGCCGCAGAGGAACCGGCTAGATCGGCTATCATAACTTACAGCTGCACAGGTTCAAGGCCTGTGAATTTCAGTGAAAGCTATAACACAAGCAAGATTCTTGCGGGTGGAAGTATTAATGTTTCTCTTACACTGGAAAATAATGCAAGTTCAGCTATCACCGGCATCCGGCTTATCAAGACTGCTGCAGATAATGATACCGACTCAACCGCAGATTTTAACTTTTCAGAAGCTTTTGCGGATGTCGGAAATCCTTCGATAACAGGTGGAAACGTGCTTATCTGGGATCTCGCAACGCTTGGCATAGGGTCAACTGCCACACTCAACTTCACAGCATCCGATAACGACCTGGACGCCCATAACAACGGGGGCTTCCAGAGTTCAATGCCATATTATCTCGGGAATTCCACCCTTCAATTCACAATTAATGATGGAAGTGAATCAGGCAGTGGAGTAGGGCTGAACGAGGAGCCGACAGCTACCACCTCGAACATCGAAATTTCCCTCCAGAAAGAACAGCTGAGTCCGGCCGATGGGGGGATGGAAATGACTGGGGATTCACCCCAACAATCGAAAACACCGATACTGAGGAAATAAGTTTCAGCATATCCTCCGTAAACCTGTACGTCACCACCAGTTCGGCCCTTCAGGACACTTCAGCTGTCAACTCCACATCATATACCAGTGTAGTGTTAACCGATAAACAATGGACTACGGATGAGTGGAAGATATACGACTTCCCCGAACCTGTTCCCGTGGGCTGGATCGACGTGGACCTTTCAGTGGACCTGTCGGATGGGGGCGGACAGCTTTCCGAAAGCTACTCGACTACCAATGGGGCATACGAACTTATTGAGAAAATATACATCATCAATGGGTATCTTGTCGAAGCGAAGAAGTCCCTAGCCAGGAACACGACCTACGATGACCAGTATGACATAACCCTCCGGGTTCACAACCTGGGTAATCTAGAAACGCCTCCGAACGTATATGTGTACGATATCATCCCGAATGGGTTCGAAATGGTATACAATGAAACGGATCCTGACGGGCATACGGGGGTCATGTCTCCAATCCAGGGAGATGCTTACTGGTGGAATGTGGGACCCCTGGAGCCTGAAGGCACACCAGGAAACCAGACCTATATCAACTATACAGTACAGGGTACCGGCACCTACAGGCTAACCGAGCTTTCCATCCTGGGTATTGACCCGAGCTATTCCCTGAACATGCAGAGCACACCTGTACTGAAAACAGGGGCAAGGGTAGTTTCGGGTTCCGGAGTAAAATCCGTCATGAACATATTGATGATGAGCTCTCTTCTCCTGGGTATGGTGGGGCTCAGGAGGAAAAAGAGAGCAAATTAACCCGAAAAAGGGTTAGAAGGAGGTTTAACAGGGGAGGAACAGGGTAGTTACCATACAAGCTCAGTCTGCGCCATCAGGGTGCAGGCGGAGGGAACTGCAGGGGGATAAAAGGAACACTACCCTGAAAAACTCCTCCTACCTCCCTCATTTAAAAAAGATTTTTTATTTTTAGTCCCCATTCCTCAGCCTTTTATTCATTCCGTGATCCTGAACCTCTTTTATTCATTCCGTGATCCCGAACCTCTTTTATTCATTCCGTGATTCCGAACCTTTTTTTCAGGTAATACCCCGAATAGATAGCTCCTGCAGGGTTGTGGGCAAGCACCCGGTCCTTGACAATGAGCGTTGTCACCGGGGCTTCGGAGTTCCGGGTAAAGAGAATATCATGTCCGATGCAGAGCCCGACTATGATATTCAGGTCAGTTTCACTTTCATTCAGGACTTTTGCCTGGCCTATGGGATTGCAGGTCGCTTCAAAGCCTTCCCCGTATAACTTCTCGAGACCGAAAGCTTCCTTGTCAAGGCCGCAGACCTTGCAGCAGACCGAAAATACCTCGAAATCCTGCGAAAGGATCCTGTGGATGGTTTTTGCTTCCCTTTCAAGCCCGATACAAAAAGCAATCCCGAGCTTTTTGTAGCCCATCTTCTGTGCGTAAAGGATGAGTTCTTCAAGCCGGGTCTTTTCCATATAGTAGCGGGCTTCGATCTCAGCCGAGACCTGCATAGAATCCAGATCTTCGCCTTTGTAGGCGATCTCATCCTTAATGCTCGTGCAGTCCTTTCCCTTATAGCATTTTTTTTCGTCACAGAGTGCGCACTTCATATTTTTGCTCCTCCCTCGCTTTTTTCCTGGTCTTTTTCGCTTTTTGGAGTTAAAGTCTAAAAGGAACCTGATAAAAGTATCTCTGAAAGCTTATTCCTTCGAGAACTTATCCCCGAATTTTGAGCAAAAATTTCTTGCAAAAGTT
>DUKH01000051.1:16654-22723 GCA_013329415.1 Methanosarcinaceae archaeon
TGCAAAAATTTCTTGCAAAAATATTCAGGCAAGAGCGTTTTCTTCTCCGGAATCCAGGGCAAAAAGGCAGGAAGATCCGGTTTTTTCCGTTAAAGCCCGGGCAAGGTCAAGGTCGGGGTCCAGAGACATGCAGAAGACGTGCAGGGAAGCGGAGGGAATTCGGGGGCTCTCTTCCAGGCCCTCGTGCAGCACTCGCACCGCTACGTTTGGTATCCGGGCCAGTTCGGCGAGGGAATACAGGAAATCTCTGGCAGCCCTTGTCCTGGAAGGGGAGTCTACCAGGGCCGTAAAACTAAGGGAGGCTTTCCAGTTGCGCTTAAGCTTATATGCGGTAAGGAGGGTCAGGTCCAGGTTTCCGAGGTCCATACTGATTTCCCAGGCGGGCCCCCTGTCTTCGACCCAGAGGTTGATGGAATTCCTCCTGCCAAACCCGGATTTAGGGTGTTTTGAGAGGAGGAGTACCCCCATCCTGTGCAGGGCCGCATTCCTTATGATCTCCCGGATTTCGTCATCCCGGTCCCGGGATTCGGGAAGCCTTAAAAAAAGAATCCCCGGGCGGAAAAACGAACCTGTTAGAGCTTCTATGCCTGCGATCAGGTTATTTCCGAATTCCACACTCTCTATAAGAGTCCAGGACGCGAAAATCCCTTCTTCCTGAAAACCCTGGCTCATTTCAGGAAGCCGGGAGAGGAGAACATCTTCTTCTACTTTCCCTGTCAGGCCCATAAGTTTGATCGAACCCTTAGGATACGCAATATTCCTGAGGAAATTAAAGGTTCCCCGAAGTTCGCGGGGGTCTTCTACCGGCACCAGGAGGTTGGCTTTCCAGACCCTTTCACCGGGAGGGGCAAGAGAATTTGCCTTCTTTGCCGCCCATTCGGCCAGGGCCACGAAAAGCCCGCTTCGAACGTCCCCGAACGGGGCTTTCAGGTGCTTGCGGATAAGATAGCTGTGGATCAAAAGCACCAGGACCACGGCAAGGAAGCTGATGCCGGGGTTTACGATGAACATGGTAAAAAGGCAGCCTGCAGCCCCCAGGAAGGATACTGCCCTGGGGATTTTGAAAAGGGGCCTGAAACTCACCAGGCCCAGGCTCTGTTCAATAAAGACCACCAGGTTGATCATGGCATAGGTGATCAGGAAAAACATCGCTATCAGGGGAGCTACCGTGTTCAGGGTCCTGAGCATCAGGGCACCCAGGACTATGGCACCTGTAAAGACCATGGCATTTCTGGGCTCTCCCCTGTCTGTTTTTTTGGAAAGCCATTCACTTTTCGGCAGGATTCCATGCTCCCCGAGGGCCTGCAGAATTCTCGGCGCGCCCACGATGGAGGAAAGGGCCGAAGAGAAAGTGGCTCCCAGGAGCCCTGCAAGGACAAGGGGGCCTGAAACCGCTCTTTCAATTATCAGGGTATAGTTGCTGACGAGCTCATCTGGACTGGCCGAACGGGCAAACCAGTAAGCCAGGAGAAGATAGATGCAGAGACTTATGCCTATGGCACTCAGGGTGCCTACGGGAATGCTTTTCCTGGGATTTTTGAGTTCCCCTGACATATTAGCTCCGGCCATTATTCCGGTGGCGGCAGGGAAAAATACAGCAAACACTCCCCAGAACCCGATCCCTGAAAACCCTTTTTCCGGGGAACCCGGGAAGCTGCCCCACCACTGTATGGGTTCCTGCGGAGAGCCAAATCCTCCCCAGAACACGGATAAAAGGGATGCTGCAATCACGGCAAGGATAATGTACTGGATCCGAAAAGCGAGGCTGGCACCGATATAGGCAATAACGAAAAGCAGGGCAAAGGCTGCCAGGTCAACTAAAAGGGCAGGATGCTCCGGAAATATCCAGCGCCAGCCCGCCCGGAACCCGAAGATGTACATAGCAACGGCCAGGGCCTGGGAAAGGTAGAGAGGAATTCCGATACTTCCCCCAACCTCAAGTCCAAGGGACTGGGAAATTATGGAAAAAGCTCCTCCGGCTCCTATACGGATATTTGTGGTAACCGAAGCAAGAGAAAGCCCTGTAAAGGCAGTAATACTGAAAGCAATCAGGATGATCAGCCAGGCCCCTAGAAGCCCTGCATTTCCCACAACCCAGCCTTCCCGCAGGTACATGATCACCCCCAGGATGGTAAGCAGGGTGGGGACAAAGACGCCATCGAATGTTCCAAAGCGCCTGACCTTTGTCTTTTGCTCCTTCAACTGTTCCTGGAGGCTCTTTGCACCTTCCCCGGCTTCCAGCGTTTCATCCTCCACACGTCCACCCCATCTCAAAATCCACAGGGCCTTTACAACCCCCTCAAAGAGTCATCTCAAGTCTTCGGACCTGACTAATCGTTCTGTAAAACAGGTTTTCATAAGCTTCTCGTTAGCCGGAACCCCGCACATCTCCACATAAAAGTATAGCGGTGCTACTAAAAAGCAATATCTTATAAAAAAGTAAAAAGCAGTATCATGAAGGCTTATTCAGGTTATGGGTATTTCAGGTCAAATCAGCAGGTATTCGTTTATGACATGATAAACACAAAGATAAGCAAGAGAACCAGCGGCAAAAACTCAAGAACCGTTAGTAAGGACTTCAATTTAACAAGCATGTCTGAAACCTCCCCTTTTTTCTACTTCAACCCCTGCGAAAATTAACCTGCGAAAATAAACCTATGAAATCTAAACAAATAAGTTTTCGAGAACCATAATTTTCCATATATTTAACCATGGGAAAGGATGAAAACGAAAACCAGGCCCATACCACAAAGTAGCAATGCCACGCAAGCCATCCATAAATTCAGCCATTTCGAAGAATTCTCCGCCATTCCCTAAATCCCCCTATCTTAATTTGGAGGGCATGGATTTAAAAATGTAAGAACTAATTTTCAGAAACAGGGTTAATTTTGAAAAACCTCCACATCCACTGCAACTTTGTAATGAAGCTGGTTATGACCGGAAGAAGCAGTGAGGCAGAGGAGAGTATTAATCCCTTCATATGTGAAAACCAGAATAAGTGCCAGGGGAGGAATCCGGACTTTGAACACTAATTTCCCCCGATAAAAAGAGGCTTTGACGGGAAAACCGAATCAATTTTTCCAGAGGAAATATGGGGGTTCATATTGAATTTTTTGGGGAAATCCTATTTTATATTTATCCTCTTTTGCTTCATCTCAATAACAAATTTCTTCCTTTTCCGGAATTAAGGACTGGGTCCCGACTACAAGACCTTCCAACATTTAAGCGTTTTACATCAATCAAACAACAGTAGACTATCAAAATCTTTTAATAAATCTTTCTCTTCCTATTAATATCTTGTATGTCTCCGGAATACTACTGCAGGATTTCCCTTACCTTGTGCTCTTTGATTCCCATACCCGGTATCCTTGCTCGACGCCCTTGCCGTCCCAAAAGTTATTCCCTTGTTAGGCTTCTATAATAGGATAGGGCAAAGAATAAAGGAAAAACTTAAAAATGTTTTGCGTTGAAAGTACTTTAGTAAGGAATTTTAATTCGCCTCAAAAATACCCTTTCATAAAACTTTCTCTTATTCGGAGTGTCAGTCTTGAATGTCAAAAAAGCAATCATCCCCGCAGCCGGCCTTGGAACCCGTTTCCTGCCTGCAACGAAGTCCATGCCAAAGGAAATGCTTCCTATCATCGATACGCCTGTTTTCCAGTACGTGGTAGAAGAAGCCATTGAATCCGGAATCGAAGATATAATCATTATTACGGGCCGCGGCAAGAGGGCGATCGAAGATTACTTTGACGGCTCTCCCGAACTCGAGATGCACCTTGCAAAAAAACACAATACTGACCTTCTCAAACTCGTTCGGGACATCTCCTCCCTTGTGGACATCCACTACATCCGCCAGAAAGAGCCCCTGGGCCTTGGGGACGCCATCCTCAGGGCGGAAAAGCATATCGGAAACGAGCCTTTTGCCGTGCTCCTGGGAGACGATATCATTGTCAACGACAAGCCCTGCACCGCCCAGTTAATTGAAAACTTTGACAAGTACGGGCGCTCCACGATAGCCGTGGAAGAGGTGCCCTATGAAAAGTTGAGCAGTTACGGGATAATCAAAGGTAAGCTTTTCGATGACTCTCTCTACGTCCTGGAAGATATCGTGGAAAAACCTGCCCCCGAAGACGCTCCCTCAAACATCGGGGCAATCGGCCGCTACGTCTTCACCCCTGAGATCTTCGACTGCATCAAAGCAGCAGGCAAAGGCGTAGGAAACGAGGTCCAGCTAACGGACGGGATTCGCCTCCTGAATGAGTCCCAGACTATCTATGCCTACGAGTTCAAAGGGACGCGCTATGACACCGGGGACAAACTCGGGTATGTGAAAGCCATCGTGGACTTCGCCCTGCGGAACGATTCCCTGCGTGACGACGTGCTCGAATACCTCAAAATAGTTACTGCTTCGGAAACCTCTCTGGAATAAAAAACAGGGGTTGGGGGCGGATTAAGAGAGTGGAACACTCAAGAAAGTCAGAATTTAAAGAGGGAAAAGGGCTCCCTAATAATACTCAGAATAACCTCTCAGAAGGAAAGTTTACGAAAAGTTTAAGAAGGGGAATGTGCCGGGGTTTTACCAGCAGAGCCCTTCGTAATCAAGCCCTTTTGCCCTGATTACCCTTCTTCCGTCAATCACTATTTTTTCTTTCATGTCCTCGAACTCGGCGTCCAGCCCTTTGAACTCTTCCCATTCCGTCATCACCAGGCAGGCTTCGGCGCCCTTCAGGGCTTCGGCTGCGCTTTTGCAGTACTCGATTGTTGGGAAGACCATTTTCATGCTCCCGGCAGCCATGGGGTCGTAGGCAAAAACCCTTGCTCCGAGCCTCAGGAGTTCGGCTATGACGGGGATAGCTCTTGATTCCCGGATGTCGTCGGTGTCGTTTTTAAAGGCCAGGCCCAGGACTGCGACCTTTTTGCCTTCCAGGTCTCCTGCTTTCCTTTGCAGGATTTCGGTCATCAGGAGGGGCTGTCTTTCGTTTACTGCGATCACGGATTCCAGGAGTAAGGGCTCGTACCCTATGTCCTTTGATTTCCCTATCAGGGCTTTTACGTCCTTGGGGAAGCAGGACCCCCCGAAACCGGCTCCGGAGTTCAGGAAATTCGGGGAAATCCTAAAGTCCTTCCCAACCGCCTGCATGACTTCGTAGGTGTCGATCCCGAGCTTCTTGCAGATGTTCCCGATTTCGTTGGCAAAGGAGATCTTGGTTGCCAGGAAGGAGTTGTTTGCGTACTTGATCATTTCCGCAGTCCGGGGAATAGTGTGGGTGATCTCGCAGTCGAAGCCCCGGTAAAGTTCGGAAACCAGGTCCCCTGCCCTCCGGTCATTTGCCCCGACAACGATCTTGTCCGGGTGCATGAAATCGTAAACCGCCTTTCCTTCCCGCAGGAACTCGGGGTTCATCGCAACTCCGAAGTCTTTCCCTGCCTTTTTCCCGGATTTTTCTTCCAGGATGGGCAGGACAACCTTTTCCGTGGTCTCGGGCACAACCGTGCTCTTTACCACAACCACATGGTAGCCGTCCTTCTTTGCCAGGGCTTCCCCGATACTCCCTGCGGCTGCCCTGACGATTGAAAGGTCAATGCTCCCGTCTTCTCCCGAAGGGGTCCCGACGCAGATAAACGAAATTTCCGTATCCAGGACGGCAAACACCGAGTCCGTGGTAGCTATGAGCCTTTTTCCCGCGTATTTCCCTAAAAGTTCTTCGAGCCCCTCTTCGTAGATCGGGGGGACCCCCTTATTTATCTGCTCCACCTTTTTCTCGTCGATATCCACGCAGACCACTTCGTGCCCCGCGTCGGCAAAACATGCAGCTGTGACCGAGCCCACGTACCCTGAACCTATGACCGAAATTTTCATTGATTGTGCCTCTTTTTGTCCGAAAGTAGGGATGTATTTGAAAACCCTTTTCCACTTTTTTTGTTAGTTTCTCTTAACTGTCTTGTTACGTTTTTTGTTTACCTGCATTCAGGCTTCTTTTTATATGAATTCTTTAGAGGGTCTCCCTGTTTCCCGGAATTAGAAAATAGTTTATTAGTTGCATGGTTACGTTAATCGTATTGCTACGT
>DUKH01000051.1:23059-24916 GCA_013329415.1 Methanosarcinaceae archaeon
TTAATCGTATTGCTACGTTAATTGTTTGCTACGTTAATCGTATTGCCACGTTAATCGCATAGTACTCGCATAGTTACATTGATCACCTTTAAATTCTTTACTCTCTCACATCCGTGCCTGAAGATGTAAAACAGCATCTTTGAAAGGTGGATACTAATTATAAGCGTGTAAATTCCGGCTTGAAAACGGCGAAACCGAAAGTTTAGGGTTCTTTTCAAATGAACATTTTTTAAAAAAGAGGTTAGCTGCTATTGCAGCTGATTTCGGGGTTGATAAGAGACGTTTTTCACAGGCATTTCACTTTATTTCGTGCTCGTTTTTGTCCCCTCTTCCGATTCCCCTGTACACGAAGCCGGCTTCAATAAAACTGTCAGGGTCCGCCACGTTTCTCCCGTCAACAAGTACGGAGTGTTCCTTTCCCATAAGCTCTCCAAGCTCGCCGGGTCCGAGGCCGAAGTATGCACTGTGCCCTGTCAGGATTATGGTAGCGTCGGCATCTCTCAAGACCTCTTTCCGGTCCTTTGAAATCTCAAGTCCCGGATAGTCCCGGACATAGGGATCGTGTACCATCACTTCTGCTCCGGCTTGCAGGCAGAGGTCCCTGAATGGTTCGGAAGGCGTGTTCCTGGCATCGTCCGAGTCCCTGATAAAAGCCCAGCCAAGCACTGCAATCTTCGACCCTTCCACCTTTTTCCCTACCCTTTCAAGGGCAGCGGCAGTCAGGTTGTACATGTGCACTGGCATAAAGTCGTTAACTTTCCGCGCAAGCACGTAGATCGAGTCGGAAGCTTCGGGGTAGTCCAGAGAGTTTCCTGCAAGCTTGACTCCTCTTTCCAGGTGATAGGTGTCTTTGGTCAGGCAGTGCCCTCCGACTCCTGCCCCGGGCCAGAGGACCGCTCTTGTAATCCCTTCCCCTTTTAGGCTGTCCACCCCTGTCCGGACGTCGTAGACGTTAATGCCCATAGCCTCACAGTAGAGGGCAAGCTGGTTGATGGCTGCAATCTGGAGGTCCCTGAAAGTGTTCTCCGTAGTTTTCGTGACCTCGGCCGCAGTCGCAGACATTGGAATTACCTTTCCTTCCGTAAGCACAGGGGTGTAGAGTTCCACAGCCCGCGCTGTGCTGGGTTCGTTGATGCCTCCGACAATCCGGTCGTGTTCCCTGATATTTTTCAGGAGCCTGCCCACCATCACCCTTTCGGGGGCATGGGCAAGGGCAAAGTCTTCCCCGGCTTTGAGCCCCGATTCTTCCTCAAGGACCTCTCCGGCCATGCCTTCCGTGGTGCCCGGGGTGATGGTGGATTCCAGGACCACGAGCATGCCCGGCTTTAAGTATCTCCCGACGTTCCGGATGCCTTCGGAAAGGGCGGAAAAGTCCGGTTCGAGGTCTTTGGGGTTTGCAAAAGGCGTCTGGATTGCCAGGGTTACGGCATCGAGTTCGGATATCCGGGAAAAGTCCGGGGTGCATTCGAACTTCCCGGCGGAAACTACCTTTCTTAAGAGCTCCTCAAACCCCGGTTCCTCGCCTTTTAGCGGGCTTTCCCCCCGGTTAAGCATCTCTATCTTGTGCCCCGAGGTCCTTGAGTTGCGCTGGAACCCGAGCACCCTGTCAAAACAGGGGGCATCCGCAAACAGTACTGCTGCAGGAATTCCCACATACCCCATTCCTATTACCCCGATTTTTTTGATGGGGCCCCTTTTTTCCAGAAGAGTCCGGAGTTTGCTAAAGGACAAATTCATGTGATCACTTTCGTTTATTGCGGTTCTTTCCGGATTTCGGTTTTTTTCAGGTCTCAACCTTTCTTTTTGTTTTTCAGGCCTGCACCATTCTTTCTGGGTTTTCAGATCTCTATCTTTTCA
>DUKH01000083.1:0-4184 GCA_013329415.1 Methanosarcinaceae archaeon
CCAAGCTCAAATAAATTAGAAGGATTATTTTCTGTTCAGTGGATCTTTGTTGTATCCTGAGATGAAACATCTGCCAATGTAAAGTTGTATTTCATGCACGTGGCAAAAGGTAATTTACTATTTTAGATTGGCAATTTTCTCCTAATTTTTATTTTATTCTGTAACTTTGAGTGGGGGTCCCGTTTGAGTGGGGATCCCGTATTACTTATTGAGTTTAAAAAGTATGATGAATAGTAGTTGCCGCATATCTGGCAGAAATCTTGGATCAAGAAATTCATCAAAAAAATAGTATATAAATGTATTGCAACTTCCCCAAAAAAATATATGGATACATTGGCAATGAAGTGTGTGAGCAGTATATAAATAAAATTACATTGGAAATGAAGTGCATGAGCAGTATATAAACAAAATTACATTGGAAATGAAGTCTATAAATTATGAAAAAATGAAATAATCGTTCCATTTATATACTTGATTTTTTCATTAAATTTCATGAAGTCGGGAACTCTCGATAGAAGCGTTATCAGGAAGAGCGAATTCTCTGAGTTCCGTAGAACTTCGCTTTTAATAAGATAAAAATCGACGCAAATTGCAGCCGGAAAATTGTGGAAGATGGACCGGCTACATTTGCAACTATTTAAAAACGATTTAAGGTGTTATAAACATGGGTAGCGATAGCTCTCGAGGTAAAAGTAGTTTTCGCCAATGGGCTAAAGAAACTGTAAAGGAACGTGGTGGAGTGCTTGCATACATGAAGGCACAGGGCTCACCAATTGAAATAGCACTGGTTGAAACCATATTTGAGGCGGCTAAATAAGACCCAGCTGCTATCAAGGATTCTTTTTTATGAATATGGAGGAAAGGGGAGCTTCTTCTCCCTTCTCCCGGGATTGAGTTTCGGGCTATTGGGCCTGAAACCCTGTCCGGTAAACGTAAAATGCAAAATCTGTTTCATGCAATTGTGAATCTATTCTCGATCCAAAAGGTGAATGTATGTACTGGCTTTATGTGATTAAAAACCACACCCTCTGGGTAGACAATGCTGAATTTCCTGCAGATGCCCTTCAGGCCAATGAGGTTGGGGTGTGCAGCAAATGTGAAGGGACTCTGACGTCTGTGAGTTATCATCCTTTTTTCGACAGGACGATGGTTGTAGCCCGGTGCAATAAATGTGAGTCTTTATACATTGAATACTACGACAGTGAGTGGAACTGGCTGGAAGAAATAGTACTCAGCCAGCTACAGAACACGGGCCTTGCAGCAAAGACTATCGTCAGAAACTTTAAGGAACTTGAGGAAATTTCCATGGAAAAGCTGAGGGCAGTATTCACAAAAAGTGAGGTCGATGCTATATATTCCAAAGCTATGGAAGAGGAAAGACCCGTCAGGCAATACCTTTACAGAGCCCGGAAAAAGTATGACAGGTTCGAAGAACTCTTCAACATCAGACTTGAATTCTGAGCTTTTGGCTCAAAGCTTCAAGTACTTCGTTTCTTATTTCTTTTCTTTCTCACAAGAAGCCTCAGCGCAAACTCTTGGAGATCTTAATTTTACAAAACTCGACAATCTCCCAGTAGGAGGGAGCTTTTTTACGGCCCTCAAAAAACTCCTTAATATCCTCTTCTGTGACTGCGGGGTCAATGTTCCCACAAAATTGGAGCATAGACCATTTTCCCGAGACAAATAGCGATGAAGTGTAAGATATCTCCCGTGCAATCTTTTCAATCCTCTTCCTGAGGTCACCTTTTGGCAAATACATTTCAGCTTCCTTTTTCAAAGGTGCCTGTCTCTCCTTAGTTTTTAGCTTGAATCCAGGTATGAAGGCATCAGAATCCTTAATTCCATGCGAAGAGAGAAGCTCAAGCTCCAATTTCTGGCGTTTTTGTTCTTTCTTCTTAATTTCCTTAATCTTTAATTGAACCCCATATCTGGCAGCATCTGCGACCTTGATTCCGTGTGAATCGAGGAAGTCAAGCTCCGATTTCAGGCATCTGAAAGAAGTGGTTACCATTGGATTTTCCGTTTTTTTGCGTCCCATCTCCTCACCTTTGGACCGTTTTCTAAGTCATATGAGAGTGAAAAACATAGCAATTTTCTTATTTATGTTTTGTCCTCATTTTGAAAAACTAAACGTAACAAAAAATAAACGCAATGCGTTTTGAAAATAACTGATTTTTGATCCTTTGCCGTGGGAGAGTGTGGCACTTCATATCGGTTTCACAATATCGTTACCTTAGGTATAATATTGGATATGAATAATAAATGATGTAAATATATTTATAAAACATCCTGAAATTTTAATGCTAATGTTTGCAACATACGATTTGTTTGAGGAATGCATGTTCAAAAGCCACTCATGGTCACTTTGTTACGCATTTGTTCCCCTAAGCAATCATAATTTAACGTTAATTTTCTCTAAAAATACTTATTTTATTATTTTTGACGAATAAATAATAAGTTATTATAAAAAAGTATTACAATTAGGCAGGATTAATTTGGTTAAATTGGAATACCAATAATCAAAAAAATATATATTTTAACAAGATTTTCATAAATTAGCTCAAATTTTCAAATATATGATAAAAATTAGGGCGGTATTAATTAGATCAAATTAGACGGTTAATAATCAAACTGTTGTATAATTTAGTAAAGTTTCTATAAATCAACTCCGAATTTTTAATAATTAGAAATGATTATTTTCTTAACGATTTTTATAAAATTTTTGAACAATTTAAAACCATTTATAAGTGATAAAGGAAAAAATATACTACAATGATATCATTTTAATACAAAACAGCAAAAAAGTATGAATTGTTGCATAAGAATCTGCCACAAATCTGTGGAAAAAAACGGGGAAAAAGTGATTACTCAGCCTGACAGAACCAGATTTCTTTTGTGGGCTCACCTTTGGTGAAGAAGAGGAGGTTTGTTTTTATGCCTGTGTAGGGGCTGAAGACGCCGTTTGGGAGGCGGACGATTGTGTGCAGGTTGCATTCCTGGAGGAGTTTTTCTTTTATGCGGGTTTTTACACCTTCCCCGAAGAGGGTGCCGTCAGGGAGGACTATTCCGCATCTGCCTCCGTCTTTGAGGAGGTGCGTGATGAGGACGAGGAAAAGGTCAGCAGTCTCGCGGGTCTGGAAGGCAGCCGGGAAGTTTGTTTCGATTCCGTCTTCTTCCATGCCTCCGAAGGGGGGATTTGTGACTATTATGTCCACCCTGTCCTTCGGGCCGTAGCTCCTGAGGGGGCGGGCCAGGGTGTTGTCGTGCCGGATCCGGGAAGGGACTTCGATTCCGTGGAGGAGCATGTTGGTTATGCAAAGCAGGTGCGGGAGCTGCTTTTTCTCGATGCCGTGGATGGCTTCCTGGATTAATTTGAAGTCTTCGATGTTTTTCTTGCTTTTGTCCAGGTGTTCGATTGTGCTGGTCAAAAAACCGCCTGTTCCGCAGGCAGGGTCCAGGACCTGCTCGCCTATTTTCGGGTCAACCATGTCCACGATAAACCGGGTAACGGCACGGGGGGTGTAGAACTCGCCTGCGTTTCCGGCGCTCTGGAGGTCTTTGAGGATTTTTTCGTAGATTGAGCCGAAGGTGTGCAGGTCTTTTGAGCTTGTGAAGTCGATCTCGTTGATCCTGTTGATGACCTGGCGGATCAGGGTTCCGTTTTTCATGTAGTTGTAGGAATCCTCGAAGACTTCCTTGACCACCTGACCTCTCGGGTCGTCACCTTCGGAAAAGGAGAGGTTTTTCAAGGTCTTGAAAAGCTTCTCGTTGATGAAGTCCAGGAGGGTGTCTCCGGTAATCCCCTCGGGGTCGTCTGCCCAGTTCCTCCAGCGAAGTTCCTCCGGGATAGGGGTGATGTATTCGTTTTCGTCATCAAGCTCGAATTCTTCTTCTCTCGCATCGAATATTTTCAAAAACAGCATCCATCCGAGCTGGCTGACCCGCTGGGCGTCCCCGTCAACGCCCGCGTCTTTTCGCATGATGTCCTGGATTCCCTTGATAGTGGTACTTAACGACATTTTTTCCTTCCTGCATGATCTGGTAAATCGGATAATTTTGCTGATTTAAAGGTGTTTTTAAGAAGCGCAATTTAAAGTGTTATTTATAGTCTCGAATGTAAATATTTACACTTACTTTAAACCACGGAAGACACGGAAAGCACGGAAGGGTTGTGCCCCTATTTC
>DUKH01000083.1:4523-13593 GCA_013329415.1 Methanosarcinaceae archaeon
GTGCTTTCCGTGGTTAAACTTTAACTTATGATTGGTGAAATAATTAGGGCACTTGACGATATTTTAAGTATAATTCAAATCGTTATACAAAAATCTCCGGGGACCACTACTGAATAATCCCTGATAAGTCCTTCGAATCAGACCTCAACCGAGTAAAGCTGGTTCTCAAGCCCTCTTACTGCATCAAGATAACTTTTTTTGCCGCCAAACATCCTCATTATTTCAAGCTGGCTTCCGATCCTGTCAAAAGGCCGGACTTTTAGCACTTTCATGCTTTCAAGGTTTTCAAGCCCTTCATCCGCGTACTTGTTAAGGAGCGCACTGAGAACTTCTTTTGCCTGTTCTCCGTACTTGCTGAAGTAGTCGCTTTTCCTGACTTTTTCAGCCCGCTCTTTCCGGCTCAGGGGCGGGCGGTCAAAGGCTACATGGCAGATAAGGTCGAAGGGGTCAAAGTCTTTTCCGACTTCCTCGGAAAGGGCGTCAAGCAAAAGGCCCTGCTCTTCAAGTTCGGCAAGAATTGCCTGTTTCTTTTCGGCTTCGTTCCAGTGCTGTAAAAAAGAGTCAAGGGACTCGAAGTCTTCGAGTACTGTCTTCCGTGTATAGTCTTTGAGGGATTCCGTAATCAGCTTTCCGTCCGGGCCAAAGTACTGCCTGCGCTCGGCTATGACATTTACTTCAACGTCGGGAACGAAATATTTCCCGCTCCCGTCCCCTTCGGCAGGCCCCCTTCCCCCGAAAGGTCCGTCTCCGGGGTCGTAAATCTGCACGGGGTCCCCGTCAAAGTCCGGGTCTGCAAAAAGTTCCGTGGCCTTTTTGAAGTCCATGATGGTAAAATATAATTTCCCGTATTCTTCCTGGATGCGGGTCCCTCTGCCGATAATTTGCTTAAACTCGGTCATGGACTGGATGCGCTTGTCAAGCACTATCAGTTTGCAGGTCTGGGCGTCCACTCCCGTGCTCATGAGTTTGGATGTTGTGGCAATCACAGGGTAGCGGCTTTCGGGGTTAATAAATTCGTCAAGTTCGATTTTCGCTACCGGGTTGTCCCCGGTAATCCGCATTACGTAACGGCGGTTTTCGGCTGCAAGGTCCGGGTTCTCATTTACAAGAGCCTTTCGCATCCTTTCGGCATGGTCGATGTTTTCGCAGAACACGATGGTCTTGTCAAAGCGGTCGTTTTCCTTCAAAAACTCCGTGACCTTCCGTGCGATCAGCTCCGTCCTTTTTTCAAGCACAAGCCCCCTGTCGAAGTCCTTCTGGCCATAAATCCGGTCTTCAATGAGCCTGCCGTACCTGTCCGTCTTTTCCTTTTCCGGCCGCCAGCCTTCAAGGTCTTTGTCAAGGTCGATGCGGACAACCCGGTACGGGGCAAGGAAACCGTCTTCAATTCCCTGCCTCAGGGAATACGTGTAGATCGGCTCCCCGAAATAGTCGGTGTTGGAGATTTCCTTTGTCTCCTTGGGCGTAGCAGTCAGCCCGATCTGCGTTGCTGAACTGAAATACTCCAGAATCTCCCGCCAGGCCGAGTCCTCGGCTGCACTTCCCCTGTGGCACTCGTCCACGATTACCAGGTCAAAAAAGTCCGGGGAAAACTGCTTGTAGATGTTTTTCTCCTCTTCCGAGCCTGTGACCGCCTGGTAAAGCGAAAGGTAAAGCTCGTATGCGGTATCGACTTTCCTGTTCTTGATCTTCGTCATTGCCTTTTCGAAGGGCTTGAAATCGTTGATCTTGGTCTGGTCGACCAGGATGTTCCGGTCTGCAAGGTAGAGAATCCTCTGCTTTACGCCCCCCTTCCAGAGCCTCCAGATTATCTGAAAAGCCGTAAACGTCTTTCCCGTGCCCGTAGCCATCACAAGTAAAATTCTGTCCTGTCCTTTTGCGATTGCTTCCACGGTCCGGTTGATTGCTATCTGCTGGTAGTAGCGAGGGGCTTTCCCACCGGAGCCCGAGTAGTATTCCTGGGTCACGATCTTCTGTTTGCCTTCATCCAGCCCTTTCCACTCGCAGTATTTTTTCCAGAGGAATTCGGGGGAAGGAAACTTCTCAAGCGGGATTTCCTCTTCCACCAGTCCGAGTGTGCCAGTCCGGTCATGCACCAGAAAAGCGTCCCCGTTGGAACTGAAAGCAAAAGGTATGTCCAGCATCTCGGCATACATAAGGGCCTGCTGCATACCGTCTCCTACGCTGTGCCTGTTATTTTTCGCCTCTATGACAGCCAGGGGGAGATTTGATTTATGGTAGAGTATGTAGTCCGCCCATTTCGGTTTTCCCCGTCCTGAGGAGTTCCCCTTTACAATTACCCTTCCATCGGTCAGTTTCACTTCTTCGCGAATTTGAGTGCGTATGTCCCACTTCGCATTCCTGAGCGCCGGCGTTATGAACTTCGTGCAGATATCCCGCTCGCTCAGTTCTTTTTTGTCTATAATTTCGCGGGCTTCTTCCTCTGGCTTCTTTCCCCTTTCTTGAACCATAGTTTGTCTTCCGGATTTTCATCATAGCAGACAATATATATTCATATTGTAAACCTACTCACCCTTAAAATATTTACTGGTTTTTCCTGTTCAGGAGTTAAGTTCAAGCCTGGCTTCCTCAAGAATACTTATATTCATAATTATTATGTTCATAATTATTCTGTACTTTTAAGCCGAAGCAGGACTTGTCGCGAGGAAAATTGAGGGCAGAAAGGTCCTTGAAGCCGAAGGTTTTCGTATCTGAGAACTGAACGACTTGCTAATAAACTAAAGATAAATTCAGAAAAGAACTCTAACAAAGAACCCTTGTGAAAAAAACTCCGGTAAGAAAAACGGCAATAAAAAAGGTAGCAATAATCGCAGCTGTTATTATTCTACATTAAGGCCAGGGATACGGAATCCTGCACCTTTAAAGAAATCGATTACCCAGGAGCTTTTCAGTATCTTGATCCCTATTTTTTCATAAATGCCCGCATCTTCCATCTCTATGCTTCCGTCTTTCAGCGCCCGGGAAAGGGCTTTGAAAGGTTTCGGGGAGTGATAGATCTCACGCAGGGTCTCCCTATCGGTCCTGCACGTGACGGTTGGCTCCAGACCTTCGGGGTCTTCTATTTTTTCAAACACGACCACTTTGCAGTCTTCTTCGACAGCCCAGATGTACACTTCGGAGCCGTCTTCACGGGTCATGACCAGTAGAATTTTTTCGTCTTTGACCAGCGTTTTAAAAATTGCAATGTGTGCAGGGAGATTATCGACGTTCTGGTTGTAAATATCCACATTATACTTCAGAACGGCAAACTTGTCCGTACTGAACAGTTCTTCGTTTATGTCTTCTGCTTTCAGGCCATCCGTTTCGAGCCCGCCGACATCGCCGATATCGCTGGCAGCAGCTAAAAGAGGACTGCAAAGAATTGAAATGAGAATTAAAACATACACAAAAATATACTTCATTTCTTATATCCCTTAATAAAAAAATGAAATGCTTCTATATATAGATTCGGAATTAATTTTTCTGAATTCATCGGGTTCAGTATCGTAGGATTTTAGCTAAGTGGGCGATTGATGCGGATATTTTGTGTAAATTCCAGAATCCCGTAGTAAAGAGCAGAAGTTTCACATCTGCAAATAAACCTCCAATTTCATATAAAAAATATTTATTTGTTAATTCTAGTCCCGGACGTAAGTACTTACACTTAAATTAAAACCACAGAAGACACAGAAAACACGGAAATATAGTTGGGTGGCTATGGGGTGGCTATTGAGTGTCTACACTTTTCACCCTTTCCTCTCCTTCTCAACCTCGATAATCCCCTGTGCCGCCATGATTCCCGTCGCTGCGGCATTTACAATATCTCTGGAAAGCCCTGCGCCGTCTCCGGCTGCAAAGAGGTTTTTGATGTTTGTTTCCATCTTGCGGTCCACCCGGAGCTGCATGGCGTAGAACTTGACTTCGGGGGCGTAGAGGAGGGTGTAGTCCGAGGCAACGCCGGGGATGATCCGGTCCAGGGTCTCCAGGCCTTCGATTATGTCCATGACGATCCTGTGGGGAAGCGCCATTGAGATATCGCCGGGGGTGACGTCTTTTAAGGTATTGGTCACGAGGTTCCGGGCAAGGCGTTCGTCTGTGGAACGGCGGCCGCGCCGGAGGTCGCCCATGCGCTGGAGGACGGGTTTTCCGCCGCCGATTGTGCTTGCAAGCTTGGCGATGGAACGGGCGTATTTCGTGGTGTTTTCCATGGGGTGGGTGAGTTCGATGCGGACAAGGAAGGCGAAGTTCGTGTTTTCGGATTCCGTGTTTGTCATGGAGTGGCCGTTGGTGGCGATGAAGCCTTCGTATTCCTCCTTTACCACGAAACCGTGCTCGTTGGTGCAGAAGGTCCGGACGAAGTCGTCGTAGCGCCGGGTGTGGATGTGGAACTTGGGGTCGCGGTTGATCTTTGTGATCGGGTCCATGATGATCGCAGGGACTTCCACCCTGATCCCTATGTCGATTCCACCGTAGTGGGCATCGATTCCGTGCCCGGTCACAAGTTCGGAGACCCAGTCACAGCCCCGCCTGCCGGGAGCCAGGAGCACGTAGCGGGCGCGGATAACTTCCCCGTTTTTAAGGACGATTCCGGAGCAGGTCCCGTCCTCAACCAGGAGGTCGGCAACTTCGGTTTCCAGCAAAAAGTCCACGCCTTTTTTCACAAGTTCCTTTTTGAAATTCCCTATCACAGCCGGGGCATTGTCCGAGCCTATGTGCCGCTGCTTGATCTCGATAAAGCGGGCTCCCACCGAAGCTGCCCTTCGCTTCAGCTCCTCGATTTTCGGGCCCACCGTCAGCAGGGCTCCTTCGGGGGCGCCGAAGCGTAGGAAAGTCCTGTCCACACAGTTTACGAGTTCCCAGGCCCTATCCAGGTCCCCGGTAAGGGCTGCCAGGTCTCCTCCTATGTCCGGGCGCAGGTTCAGCGTCCCGTCCGAAAAGGTCCCGCAGCCTCCCACCCCGCACATGATATCGCAGGGGGTGCAGTGTACGCAGTAGCCTTTTTCTTTCATGGGGCAGTGCCTCTTATCGATATCCCTGCCCATGTCCACAACCAGGACTTTCAGCGGCTGCTTTGCAAGCTCATAAGCCGCAAACATCCCTGCAGGCCCTGCCCCTATAACCAGTACGTCGTATCCGGGCCTGCCTCCTTCCTTCCCGGAAACCTGCTTTTCCCTAACCATGGCCGTATCCTCGTTAGAATCCGTAAGAAGTTTCAGCGTATCTCTGAAAACTCGGTTTATCCCTGAGTTTCATTGAGTTTATTCCTGAGTTCATCCCTGGAAACTCAGCGTATCTATGAAAAATTAAGTTTGCCAGATTTTACAACAAGTTTCCTGCTGTCTTTTATACCCTGCTTTTCCTTCCTGAGTATAAAAGGTCCCCTAACATAAAAAACGTGCCTTTTAGCCCGGCTAAAGCCCGCTATCCTTATGTTCCGGAACTCTTTTTTATCCGGTAAATCCGGTCCGGGAAAACATCTGAGTAAGGCTTTCAAGTTTACATAGTTATGGTAAACACTAACATGAAAGCCATAAACACCATTACAAACATCATGAATGGAAATAACCTGTTCATGCCACTAACCCCTCCCAATTTCTACACTAGTATATTTTGCAATCAATCGAAGGGACCGGCCCCGTCATAAGCAAAAAGCGGGTCATGTCACTTGATTAACTACAGTTATTCGATTGGCTGAAATTATTTGATTGATATAACACTACATTAACTATATACTATTGTTGTACTATATGAATCTTTCATTTTTTTTAGAAACGGGGGAGTTATGAACTAAAGTTTCCGATACGTATTGGCATGTTCCGTATGTAAAACTGTAATTTTTCAATCATAACACAAACTCTATTTTAAATAAACATCGTATGTTTTGCAAGGGAGAACAGGAATCTCCTTCTTCCTCTTCTCCTTTTTAATACTTATGTACCTAAAATTTTAATTTCCTTGATTGGAAACCCGGCTCCGGAAGTTTCTCATCGTATTCTTTTAATAACGATTTTCTTCACAGCTTTTTTCCCGCCGGCTCCTTCGCAGTTTCCGGCTTCTTCAGCTTCCCTGTTCTCTACAACTTCCGTCCAGGCCTGGAAATGGTAGTTGCTGCCTGCTCCAAGGTCCCTTATGCGGATTTCAAAGGGTTCTTCTTTTGTTGCCTTTATTTTTCCGGCAAGCTTTTCCCTGAAAACCTTCGATGCCGCTTTTTTCGGGGGCAGGGGCGGAGATTACCCCGAGCATTCCCCCTTTTGCGTCCGTCATGACAAAGGTCTTTTCCTTTTCTTTAGCGTTTTCGGGGACGGTTTCGTTTTTGAGAGCTTCCCTCCTGAGCTGACGCCTGACCCTGTCCAGGGCGGCTCCTGCATCCTTCTTTTCCGGCCCGCGGCTTGCGGTGGTTTCGGAGAGGTGTTTTTCTTTTCTTTCCGGGGGGACGTAAGGGGCTTTTCCCAGCAGGTCATGGAGGAGCATGATCGCGGCGTGCTTGTCCAGGGGTTCGTTGTTGTTCCCGCATTTCGGGGACTGAATACAGCTCGGACAGCCGCTTTCGCAGGGGCAGCTCTCGATGGCTTTCAGGGTACCGTCCAGGACCTGTCCGATCAGGTCATAGCCTTTCTCGGCGTACCCGACCCCGCCCCTGTGTCCGTCGTAGATGAAAATCGCGCTCCTGCCCCCCAGGTCAGGGTGGGAAGGGGTGGAAAGCCCGCCAACGTCGCTTCTGTCCACCAGGAGGTGGAGGGGGTACATGGCTATCATGGCGTGTTCCACGGCATGGATCCCGCCTGCAAAGTCCAGCCTGTGCTCTTCTACCCTTTCCTGAAGCCTTTCCGGGAGCTTGAGCCAGAGGGCAACGGTTTCCAGGGTGACCGGGGGCATCTCCAGTTCGTGGGCGGCCATGATCTCGTTGCTGTGGGACTGGATCTTCCTGTACCCTATCACCCTGTCCGTAACCTCCACTTCCCCGAGCCCGACTTCCACGTCCGGAGCCTTTTCCAGGGCTTTTGCAGCGTAAGCTTCCCGAAGGGCCACAGAGGAGTCGATCATGGGCTTAGTATAATAACTGTCCTGGGTCTTTACCGCGTGGATCTCCTTTTTCTCGTAGTCGATCCTGTTCACGTAATAGGGTTCTCCCCTGTGCATGTAGACTGCGCCGGGGTAGCATTCCCGGAAGGCCAGGGCTTCTTCCATATCCTTTTCGATCGGGAAGCGTTTCTTCCCTTCAATGGCCAGGAGAGAATACGTATTATTATCTATCCCGCGGAGGGAGACGTGCTTGTAGGGGAAGGGGTCTGTTGCATACTTCCAATCGTCGCCTGCAAGCAGCCCTTCGGTTTCCAGGAGTTCCGTAACCCGGGAAAAGCCTTCTCCGAAATGCTTTGAATCGGAAGCTTTCAGGGGGATTTCTTTTGCCGCGCAGAGCAGGTGCCCTGCCAGGATGTAGGGGTTTTTGGGGTTCAGGACGGCATTTTCACTGCTCCTCCCGAAAAAGTCGGCAGGGTTTCGCATGTAGTACTGGTCAAGGGCGTTTGTCCCTGCCACCAGGACAACGAGGCTTTCGTTCCCGCTCCTGCCTGCCCTGCCTGCCTGCTGCCGCGCACTCATGACCGTCCCCGGGTAGCCGTCCAGGATGCAGGCGTCCAGGCTCCCTATATCGATCCCGAGTTCCAGGGCATTGGTGGAAATCACACCCCTCAGTTCCCCTGACGCCATTTTTTTCTCGATTTCCTCGCGTTCTTTGTCGAAGTAGCCGCTCCGGTAAGAACGGATCGCAGAGGAAAGCACTCCCTCCCTCAAAAGTTCCCTGCAGCTTTTGTACATCCGCTCCACGCTCTGCCTTGCCCGGGTAAAAGCCAGGGTCTGCAGCCCTGCCTGGACGAAGCGCGTGAAAAGGGTCGAGGCTTCGGAAAAGCTGCTCCGTCTGAGGGTGGTTCCCCTGTTGTTGATGTAGAGGGGGGGGGTTCCAGAACACGAACTGCTGGGGGCCTGCTCCCGAGCCGTTGTTTTCGACCATTTCGGCTTTTCGCCCTATCAGGGTCTCAGTGTGCTCCTTCGGGTTTCCTATGGTTGCCGAGCAGCAGACGAACTGCGGGATCCCCTCCCCGTAGTATTCGGCGACCCGGGCCAGCCTGCGCAGGAGGTTTGCCATGTTGCTCCCGATAACGCCTCTGTAGTAGTGGCTCTCGTCCACGACGATGAACTTCAGGTTTGAGAAAAAACGCCTCCAGAGATGGTGCCAGGCAAGGAAACTCATGTGGATCATCTCGGGGTTTGTGAACACCACGTTTGTCCTCCCTTCCCGGACCCTGCGCTTTTCGGAATCCGAAAGGGCGCCCGTGTACCGGGCAATCCTGGTCCCTGAGCCCAGTTCCATTTCGAATTCGAGAAAAGTCTTCATCTGGTCGTTTACCAGGGCATTCAGGGGAGAAATATAGAGGGCTGTGGCTTCCGGGTCTTCCATTACGGCTTCGAAAATGGGGAGCATGTATGTCAGGGACTTTCCGCTTGCCGTGGTCGTGCAGAGCACGATGTCCTTCCCTTCCCGGATTTTTTTCGATGGCCTCGGCCTGGTGGGTGTAGAGTTCCTTAATTCCCGTTTTTGCCAGGGCTGCTTTCACCGGCCCCTTCAGTTCCAGCGAAGAGTACTGCGCTTCCCTGGGAGGGATTTTTTTCTACGTGCACTATCTGGTTTTCGTAGCGTCTTGATTTTTTTATCTCATCTAGCAGGCGGGATATGTCCACTGTCCTTTACTCCGTTTTGTTTGCTCGTTTTGTTTGCTTATTATTCGCAAAGTTTGCTCTCTTATCGTAAATGCCCCAAATTCCTTCACCAATCTCAAGTGAACGTTTAACCACAGAATTCACGGAAAACACGGAATAAAGGAAATAGGGGCTCAATCCTTCCGTGCTTTCCGTGCCTTCCGTGGTTATATAAGTGTAAATATTTATGTTCAGGACTATATTTGACAGCCTAATTCACCGGTTTATTTGATCTGTTTGTTTTGCCAGCCTACTTTACCAGTTTACTTTGCTAGTTTACTTTGCCAGTTTATTTTATCCATTCATTTTATCC
>DUKH01000083.1:13944-16308 GCA_013329415.1 Methanosarcinaceae archaeon
TCATTTTATCCGGGTCATTATATTTTATTAGTTCTTTTGTGCTTTTCGGTTCCCTGCCTTTTTTCTGCTTTTTTCCAGGACGGGTTTCCGGGACCGGGGCTGTCCTGAGGGTGTTTTTTTGCGGGCAAAGCTTTAAATCAGATGATTCAGTTCTAACGCATGTTTCATTTTCGGGATTAGCTCCCGTAGGAATGTGGCTCGAGACCCGGGCTGAACCGTGAAACAAGAAGTGAAACTTGGTGTTATAAAAGTGTCTAAATCTTTTTACAAATATGTAGCTGATGCATGGAAAAAGCCTGGTGAGACTTACGTAAATGACCTCCGCTGGGAACGCATGCAGGTCTGGAGAAAGCAGGGATCTGTTACCAGGATCGGAAGGCCGACCAGAATTGACCGGGCACGCTCCCTCGGATACAAAGCCAAGCAGGGCATTGTAGTCGCAAGAGTAAAAGTGCGCCGGGGTGGGCTCAGAAAGTCCAGGTACATACGCGGGAGAAGGACCCAGAGGATGGGTAAGAACAAGATCACCGGAGGCATGAGCATCCAGAGGATCGCTGAAGCCCGTGCTGACCGCAAGTTCCCTAACCTTGAAGTCCTGAACTCCTACTGGGTAGGAGAAGACGGAAAGCAAAAGTGGTACGAAGTCATCCTTGTAGACCCCCACCACCCTGTAATCAAGAGCGACAAGAACCTTAACTGGGTCTGTGAAGCTTCAAGCGGCAGGGCCACCAGAGGCAAGACCAGTGCCGGCCGGAAGGGCAGAGGCCTGGCTACGCGCGGCAAGGGTACTGAAAAGACCAGGCCGAGCATCCGTTCGCACCAGAGTCGAGGAAAGTGATTCACCACATAATGCTGCGTGTGCTCGCTCACGCAACCGAAGACGCATCCAGAGTCCGCGAGGCTCTGGATTTTTTTTTATCCGGGGCCGGAGTCCGGGACGGAAGCAAGCTGATTGAAGAGCTTTCGGCTGAAGGGCACCACGGAAATCCTATCACTATCATCAGCGTACAGCTTAATAAAAAGGCCGACTGCCTGGGCTTTGCCCGTTTTGTCCGGGAAAACCTTCCCGAAGCAGACGTGGAACGGCTCAAGGAAGAGATGCCTGAAAGGCTGGACGATTCTCAGTTATTCCATCTTCGCTTTGACAAGCAGGCGGCCTATCTCCAGCAGGTCCGGCTGACGGATTCCTCGGATGCGGTCACCGCAAAAGTCAAGATTGCGACCTATCCGAAGAGCCGGGAGAAAGCCGGGATTATTGTGGAGGAATTGTTTGGGTAACCGGAAATTTTACGATTTCTGCGTACACGCCGTTCCTGACGGGGATAACAGTGTCGAGGAACTCGCTTCTCTTGCCCGGCATTTCGGGTATGCCGGTTTTGCGCTTACAAACCATTCCGACAAACTTTCTCAAAAGAAACCTGCTCTACCTTCTCTGGAAGGTTTTGAAATTTTCCGGGGCATTGAGCTCGTAGAAGAGAACCCCTCGAAACTGCACGGGCTGGTAGGCAAATTCAGAAAGAATGCAGACGTCCTTATCGTGCATGGTGGGTCCGAAAAGGTAAACCGGGCCGCTGTCGAGAACTCCAGTGTAGACATCCTGAACCACCCTTCTTTTGAAAAGAGCAGCGGGATTAACCAGGTCCTTGCAAAAGCAGCAGCTGATAACGAAGTAGCTATCGGGCTGAACATGAGGCCCCTTCTCCATTCAAGGGGTTCAAGGCGCATCCGCCTGCTAACGGACCTCATGGCTAACCTTGACCTTGCCCGGAAATATGACGTCCAGCTTGTCCTTTCAAGCGATGCCATGTCCTGTTATGACCTGCGCTCCCCCCGGGAGCTGCTGGCCCTGGCAGAACTTTTCGGGCTGGAGGAAAGCGAAGCCGTTGATGCCCTGAGCACGGTGCCGGAAAGGATTCTTGCGAGAAACCGTCCCTCTCCGGGGAATGTCCGGGAGGGTGTGGAAGTAGTTGAGGAGGTTGATTTCCTTTGAAACACCTGATGCCCTCGCTCCGTTCGAAGAAACGCTACCTTGCTTTCGAACTGTTTTCCGAAGAACCGGTAAACAGAGGGGAACTGGTCCGGGATGTCATTTCATCAGCCTCAGCCCTTCTGGGAGATGTCCTTGCGAGCGAATGTGATATCCATGTGCTCGGCTTTGAAGCCGGGAAAGGAATCATACAATGCTCCCATTCGAAGGTAACGGAAACAAGAGCTGCCCTTGCCGCCATTACCCGGGTAAACCGGTTGCGTGCAACCTTGCATGTGCTGGGGGTTTCCGGCACGATTAAAAGGGCAACGGAAAAGTACCTGAATGATGACGCGGGCTTCGAACCCAACCTGAAGGCTATTGAAGAATAACCGAAC
>DUKH01000083.1:16709-21013 GCA_013329415.1 Methanosarcinaceae archaeon
AACGGCTATTGAATAATAACTGATAGCTGCTGGATTATTTATGAGGAATTATCAATAATAAATCCGGGTTATTAATGCTTTTGAGCGATGTGTGTGATGCAATGGATGATTAAAGCTGTTTAAAGCTGTCTAAAGCTTTAATTTATAGCTCTCCAATACACCGGCTTATAGCTCTTCAATACACCGGCTTATAGCTCTTTAACACCCTTAACTTATATTCCCTAACACCCTTAACGTACAGCTCTCTAACATATAATATGATGAATGGGTATTAGAGGGACAAATGATTATATATTGATTGATACAACATGTGTAAAAATTCAGACATTGAGGGCCGAAAAAGCTCCGGTCTTTCACAAGCATTATAACTGAGTAAATACACTTTATTAACGGATTAGTTAACGTTGTATCCGGGCCTTCAGCCATGCTGAAAGGTCTTTCAAAGATGCGAATCCAGATTTCGCTTGGAAAACATACCTTACAGGGCATAAATGCCTTTGAATTCCCTTTAGTGGGGGTAATTTCCTCTGGCTTCGTTAAATAAGCCTGTAAGGGCAGGATGTCCCGGAAAAAGGCTTTAAAAAAGACTGTATATCAATAAAACCGTATAAGGTATGAGAAATCGGTATCCTTTCCAGGATGCCCGGACCTGAAGCTTACAGCTTTCAAACTCTTGAAATTTCGTACAGGTTTTCCGTCCACCGGCTGGAAATGCTTTTTCAGCCCCGGGCGTTTTTCCTGACGATCTGCGGATCTGAGATCCCTTGAAGAGAAAAAATCCCGGCATGGGGTCGGGAAAGCTTGAAGCGATATGCGTTTATAATAAATTTAACAAGGAGATACGGAATATGCAGATGGCACCACAGATGGGTTATGACAGGGCAATCACTGTTTTCAGCCCTGACGGACGACTTTTCCAGGTAGAATATGCCCGTGAGGCAGTTAAAAGGGGAACTACAGCTGTAGGAATCAAGGCGGCTAATGGGGTAGTGTTGCTGGTTGACAAGCGGATAACGAGCAGGCTGGTAGAAGCCGAATCAATTGAAAAGATTTTTCAGATAGATGACCATATTGGGGCTGCTACGTCAGGCCTGGTGGCAGACGCCCGCTCCCTGGTTGACAGGGCAAGGGTAGAAGCCCAGGTAAACCGGGTCTCTTATGACGAACTCATCGGTGTGGAGGTTATCTCCAAGAAGATCTGTGACCACAAGCAGACCTATACCCAGTACGGAGGGGTACGCCCCTACGGGACTGCTCTCCTTATTGCAGGAGTGGATGACAGCAAGCCCAGGCTCTTTGAGACAGACCCCAGTGGGGCTCTTCTGGAGTACAAGGCAACAGCCATCGGGGCAGGTAGGAATGCGGTTGTTGAAGTCTTCGAGGCAGATTACAGGGAAGACATGGATATTAATGCTGCAATTCTCCTGGGAATGGATGCTCTCTATAAAGCCGCTGAGGGCAAGTTCGATGCCAGCACTCTTGAAGTTGGCGTGGTGACCCTGGAAGATAAACAGTTCAGGAAGCTCGTGCCTGAAGAAGTGGAGGACTACGTCCAGCAGATTCTTGAGAAGCACAGCGGTCCTGAGAGTGAAGAATAAAACCTATATAACATTTCGAGAATGAGTAATCAGAGAAAATCTGATTCTCAATTTTAAATTTTTGGGAAGGTATTCAAAATGGTGTCCCTGGATGAAGCAGTGACTGCGCGGCTCAAGCGAGGCAGCAAGCATTTTGAGGTTCTGGTTGAACCTGAAGGAGCCCTGGCTTTCAAGCGGGGCGAGGAAGTAAAACTGGAAGATGTCCTTGCAGTCGAGACCATCTTCGAAGATGCGAACAGAGGAGATCGGGCAGCTGAATCCGATATTATTAATGCTTTTGAGACAAGCAACCCCTTTGAGATTGCGTCCCTGATACTGAAAAACGGAGAGCTTCAGCTAACCGCAGAGCAGAGAAAGCACATTCTTGAGGAAAAAAAGAAAAAAGTCATCTACACCATTTCCAGGAATGCAATAAATCCCCAGACAAGAGCACCGCATCCTCCTGCCCGAATCGAAAGGGCAATGGAAGAAGCAAAGGTGCATATAGATCCCTTAAAAAGTGTGGACCAGCTGGTAAACATTACCATGAAAGCCATCAGGCCTCTGATCCCCATACGCTTTGAAGAAATCAATGTAGCTGTAAGAATTCCTCCCGAGTATGCCCCCAAGGCTTACGGAGATATTTCCAGGAGCGGAAGTATTATGAAGGAAGAATGGCAGAATGACGGCTCCTGGGTTGCAGTGGTCAGGATTCCGGCAGGAATCCAGAATGATTTTTATGCTCTTTTAAATCATCTCACTAAGGGAGAGGCTCAAACTAAACTTTTATAAGAGGACGTTGGATGGTAAAAAAGATAGTGATCCCTGGTGACCTGTTGTCCGAGAATGCTAAAAATGCAGGACACGGGACATATGTCAAGAACGACAAGGTTTATTCTTCGTTGTGTGGTATTGAAAGCAGCAGAGAGGATAAAGTTGGAGTGATCCCGTTTGCGGGTACCTATATGCCCTCCCCCAATGATATGGTTATAGGGATCGTTGTTACGGTTACCCCCTCCAACTGGTTTTTGGATATCGCTGCTCCCTATGATGAGATGTTCCATGTATCCGAGTATCCGCGAAGAGTCGAGTCCGCAGATATGCCTTCAATCCTGAATATCGGCGATGCCGCAATCCTCAGGGTTAAGGACGTGGACGATTCCAAGAAAGTCGAACTTGCCCTCCGGGATTCAAGCCTTCAAAAGCTCAGGACAGGCCAGATTGTTGAAGTTGAGCCTATGAAAGTTCCCCGTGTAATAGGGCACGGCGGCTCCATGATCTCAATGCTGAAGAAAGAGACGAACTGTAATATTTTCGTTGGTCAGAACGGAAGGATCTGGATCGACGGAAAAGATGAGGATATGGAGCTTTTGAAAAAGGCCCTTCAGCTGATTCAAGTTGAAGCCCGGCGTTCCGGATTGACAGATCGTGTCTATGGCTTTTTGAAAAATGAGCTGGAAATGCAAAAGCAGCCAAAGCCTGCTGCATTTTTTAAAAGCGAAAAGAAAAAAGTGACCGGCACAAAAGAAGAACCTTCTGAAGAAGGTCATTCTGAAGAAACATACCGAAAAATCGATGTGTTGCTGGACCCGAAAGCTTGAGATCCTGACTGTTGGACCTTAAAGGGATATTTCCAGGAAATTAAGTGTTTAGAAGAAGTTTGTTTTAGGATGTTTGGAGATTTAAGTATGAGCGGTAAACCTGAAAAATTAATTACTGATGACGGGCTGCGCCTTGACGGGAGGCGTGTGGATGAGATCAGGCCCATGAAAATAGAAATCGGCGTACTTTCGAGAGCCGATGGTTCCTGTTATCTTGAATGGGGCAGGAACAAGATCCTGGTAGGCGTATACGGCCCCAGGGAAGCCCACCCCCGTCGAATGCAGCGTCCAGACTCTGCAGTTATCCGCTACAGATACAATATGGCTGCTTTTTCCGTTGAAGACCGTGCCCGCCCCGGGCACAGCAGGCGGAGCATTGAAATCTCAAAGGTTTCCAGGGATGCCTTCGAGCCCGTAATCATGAGTGAACTGTACCCGAAAGCGGCTATCGACATCTTTGTTGAAGTCCTCCAGGCAGATGCGGGGACAAGGACCGCCGCAATCAATGCTTCGGCTGTTGCCCTTGCCGATGCTGGCATCCCCATGAGGGGGCTTGTGACTTCCTGTGCTTTCGGAAAGGTAGACGGCCAGGTCGTTCTCGACCTCAGCAAGGACGAGGATAACTACGGAGAAGCTGACTTCCCGGTAGCCATGACCCAGGATGGGGAAATTACCCTGGTCCAGATGGACGGGCACCTCACCCAGGATGAAATTAAGAGGGGCCTGGAACTTGTGAAGAAAGGCTGCAGCCAGATCTTTGCACTCCAGCAGGCTGTCCTCAGGACAAAGTTCGAGTTTCCGGAAGCAGAGGAAGCCGAAGAGCTTGAGGAAGAGGAAGCCGCAGAAGCCGCAGAAGCCGAAATCTCTGAAGTCGCCGCTAAATATGCGGGCGCAACCGAAGTTGAAGAGGCAGCAGAGGCTGATGAAGTAATTTCCGAAGAGGAAGTCGAGGACGCGGAATCATCCGAAGAGGAAGTTGAGGACGCGGAATCATCTGAAGAGGAAGCCGAAGAAGCGGAATCATCCGAAGAGGAAGCTGAAGAAGCGGAATCATCCGAAGAGGAAGCTGAAGAAGAAGCTGAGGAAGAGTTCGAAGCTGAAGAAGAAGAAGAAGCTGAGGAAGAGT
>DUKH01000083.1:21358-31793 GCA_013329415.1 Methanosarcinaceae archaeon
TTCGAAGCTGAAGAAGAAGCCGAAGAAGAGTTCGAAGCTGAAGAAGAAGCCGAAGAAGAGTTCGAAGAAGAATTCGAGGCTGAAACCGAAGAAGAGACTGAGGAAGAGCTCGAAGCTGAGGAAGAGACTGAAGAAGAGGAAGACGAAATTCCGGCAGAAGGGCTTGAAGAGGCCGAAGAGGAAGAAAAGTCCGAAGGGCCCTGGAAGGTTGTCAAGGAACCTCTTGATCCTGAAGCCGGGAACGGAGGTGAAAACGATGAGTGATGTTATTCCTACCCTCAAGAGAGATTACATTTACAATCTCATGGTCAAGGGCAAGCGCCTGGACGGGCGCGGGTTCGAAGATTTCAGGGACATCAAGCTTGAAACAAACGTTATTGCAAAAGCCGAAGGTTCTGCGAAGGTTACCCTCGGGAAAACCCAGGTCCTTGTGGGCGTAAAGCTCCAGACAGGAACTCCTTTCTCTGACTCCAGGGACGAAGGTGTGATCATTACAAACCTGGAACTGAATCCCATAGCTTCCCCGAGCTTTGAGCCCGGACCCCCCAGGGAAGAAGCAATCGAGATGGCTCGTGTTGTGGACAGGGGAATCAGGGAATCAGGCGCAATTGATATAAAGAAGCTTTGCATAACGGAGGGGGAATCCGTATGGATAGCCTTTATCGACATTCATGTCCTGAATGACGAAGGGAATCTCATTGACGCATCCTGCCTCGCTGGAATTGGAGCCCTCATGACCACTATGGTCCCGAACGAGATGGCGGGCATTGGGGAAGACGCACCTCTGGCAATGAAGGAAATGCCGGTGGGTGTAACCATTGCCAAGATCGGAGGAAAGCTTATGGTGGACCCCGGCAGGGATGAGGAAGCTGTCTGTGAAACAAAGCTGACGGTGGTGTCCAGCTCGGACGGGTCGGTTAACGGCATGCAGAAGATAGGTTCTGCCCCTCTTACCGAGGATGAGTTGCTGGAAGCAATCGAGCTGGCACGTAAAAAGGCTGAAGAAATCCGGGAAGAATTCCTGGTAGGCCTGGAAAGGAAGGACTAAAGTCAGGCAGGATTCATTGGGCAGTATTCATCGGGCAGGATTAATTAAATATAAATATTACATGCCTGTATTACGGTCTAAGTTTAAGCTATTAAACTTGGGCCAGTCCCTTTGGACCTAAAAGTGTTATAGTTCAGGTTTTACAGTTCAAGGAGTTTACAACGATGGCAAAAAAGTATACTAGAAAAGGACGAATCAGCAGATCTGCAGGCAGATTCGGAACCAGGTACGGGAGAAAGGACAGGAAGCTGGTTGCAGATCTCGAAGAGCGCATGCGCGCACCTCACGTATGTGTAAAGTGTGCCCGTCCGACCGTAAAGAGGATCGGCACAGGTATCTGGAAGTGCAGCAAGTGCGGACATACCTTCGCTGGCGGAACTTACATCCCTTACACCAGTGTTGGCCAGAACCTTCTGCGCACCATGAAGAACGCCCTTGAGGCAAAATAATTCCGGATTAACCGGTATGTGAGGTCGTATGGGTTACAAGTGCACTCGATGTAAACAGAAAGTGGAAATCGATTACGAGTACACAGGCATACGCTGCCCGTACTGCGGACACAGAATCCTGGTAAAGGAGCGTCCGACTACTATAAAGCAGATCAAAGCCGAGTAAGAACTATGTTCATTACTCTGGCTACCGAGTACGAAGTATTCGATAATATGAAGGGCTTCTATTGATATAAGCTCTTCTCTTTTTATTTCAAGGCATAGCCCTGACAAAAAACAGATGCCTTCGATCCGGACAGTACATATCCATCTCTATTTTCAGCCTGGCCACCAGATCACGGCAGTATGCAGCTGCAACCCCCAGTACCTTTTTAAGATGCTGCAGTGTTCCCGGACCTCGACCCCGTCATGCACATAAGGCCGCATACTCTTCAGGACCTCCCTGGCAAGCTCTTCTTCAGTCACCGTATCAGAATATATCATGCAGGGCATTGTGTTATTATATACATTTTTGAAACCCCCATAATTTCAAATTTATAACTGAAAATTCTCTCAAAACGGATTAAAAGCAGATAATTATATGGAATCTCTATTTATAAAAAATGAGATATTAATAGTGTCAAAAAATTATATATACTATAAATATTATTGGATGAAGCTAATATATTGGGAAAAACGGAAAAACGGATTTCCTCTTACGATGGTCCAACACCTCGGACTGAGGGGGAATTTTAAAAACAGAAAAACGAACGTTCTCAATAAGATTTAACCCCAACGATTGAGAGATAAACCCCTTTATACTCTCGATCCTTACTTTTCCATAACTTTTTTTTGAATGCCTTTTATCAAAAATTTTAAAACTGGCTCATGCAATATTTGCCTACGTTTAAAAGTATTTTCATTTGGACACATTGAGAAAAACTTTTATTCTTTCAAACCTATGGCGAATTACAAGTTTCTAAAACTTGGAAAAACAGGATAAATAAAAAACAGTCGTCCAAAATGATTTAACCCCGTAAGATTGAGAGGAATCCCTTTGCCCTCTCAATCCCTGACTTTTCTACAACAGTTCGGGGGCTTTTTCTTAAAAAAGAACTTTACGATATAAGTATCACGTTTGCTAAATGCAATGTGTAGAATAGAACGAAGGTGGACCAGCTTCATTTGATCAGGAAAGTGTATCTGAAAAGCTACCATGGAGTGCTTTAGAGTTCGGAGCTGGATCTATGAAACTGGTCCATTAATAAGTACCCCTCATTATAAATAAAGTTATGCTGTGATCCACCAGACTCAGGCCATGGCATCCTTGGAAAGAATGTAGGCAATCATTTCCGAGGTCACCTTATTTCGCTTTGCAATCCTCAATTCTATCTCCTCAGCGGGGACGTCTTCCTGTTTTAATCCCCTTATCTCTTCAATAACGGATGATGGGATTTCGTAGTATTCGTAGATGTCTTTCCTGTGGCCCCATACATCCCCTTCCAGGAGCCGGATATTCTGCATTCCCAGGAACATTTCGATTGACGTCGAAACCGTCTGGCGGTATGATTTAGGAATCTGGATTACCTCAACTTTCGGGCAGGTATCAACCAGTGCAAAGATATCCCTGTTCGAAGGGCGGAACGTCAGGTGAACCACTCTTTCATTGGGATTAAGCGTTAAAACTTCTTCTTTAGAGCTAACCACACGTATTTTCATTTAATTCCCCACCTGTAAATTCTTTTCCGTTTTTACATTTTATTAGTTCTTTCACTCCTTGTGACGTTTTTACCTTTCATAACATTTATTTGTCAAATCATATGTTTTTTTTGGAGGTTTGCCATCACTTACTAATACATGCCTTTTTTTTCAATATGTTATGTATATTTATTTCCCCACATCCATGTTTTTTTAGAGAGTGTGCCCACGTTTTCCACATTTCTCACTTATTTTGCTTGTTATAAATATTTATCTGTTAAGTAGTATATTTTTTATCAAGTTAACGTGTGTTTATTTTCCTGCCAGAATGAAGGAACAGCTGGAATATCTGAAATGCAGGAGAGTTCCAAAAATGAATCTTCCAATTCGGTGTTTCAGAAATGTTTAAAAATGTTAAACTACTGATAAAATACTAGAGTTAAGTATCAATAAAAAATCCCTGCGTAATAATTTATGCTACTTAAGTGCTCAAAAAGTGTTAAATACTGGGAGCTCGTAGTATACATTACGTTCTCATCTCGTTGCCTCCACAAAAAGCATTTCCACACATCGAAGAATGAATATTGGGTATTAGGGACAAACATAAAATCAATACAAGCATAACCATAAGCCGAATCTAACGTCTTGAATCTTTCCTGCAAAAAAATCCGTTGAACACCGTTCGAGGCTTCCAAGTTTTCCTGGGTGAGAACGCATATATTTTTTTTAGAGCTCCGGCTTTGTGCAAAAAATAGCTTCTGTGTAAAAATCAGGGCAAAAATCTATTTTTTGCATAAAACCGTTAGACATCACACGTTCGGGGCCTGCCAAAACTCCCCTAACCCCCTTTGTGGGGGTCACCTGGAGCCCATATAAAGCCAGGCCGGACCGGACAGGTCCGGAGGACCTCAAAGCCTCAACACTGCTGTCTCTCCACCCCTTCTCCCCCCGATGTTATTTTTCTTAATATATGTAATAAATAGTTTGAATAATATAACTAATCGTAGCAAACTAAATATACAATAACTATCATCTCTGTAAATAATATTTCAAATGTTTACTTAAGCAAATTCTGAAGTTCTATGCAGGGTTGCTTTAAAAAATATTTATGTTTGGAATATTAACAAAAATAGAAAAGAGGGAATAATTATGGTATCTTTAAAAGACATTATGGATGAAGCAGCAGCCAAATTAGGGGAAGTAGAATTTAAAGGGCTTATGTTAAAAGAAGCCCGGATCAAGAATGGAGCCGGAAGTACCTCCGAAGATGTTCTGGGTTGGGACTATATATTCCGGACAAATGATGGAGTTTGCTACAGCTTTTATGGGCCCCAATTCCCATTAATCGGCTTGACACAGGCGGTTCCGATATCCTGCCCCCTTGGAATACAAACCTTTGATTCCTACGAAATTGACTTCAAAAAAGCAATTGAGATCCTGAACACAATGAACTGCGGAGATGTCTTTGTAGCCATGACACTCTCCTGGCCGTTGACGCCTGAATGCACGGAACCATACTGGCACATCAGAACCTCCCTTGGAAACGACATTTCCATAGGGGCCAACAGCGGCAAATCCAATTGCAACAAGGTATAAGCGGCCCCGAAAAATCTGAATCTGTTGGAATATTAAACAATATTCAATATGGGAAATGCATTAAATAAAGATACATTCAAAGCTGCAAGAAGCCGGAGAACCCGGAGCTCCGGCATGCAGCCAGGCCGTACAACTCTTGTAGAAACTTAAGGACTCCGGGTCTTATCCTCTTATCCCTCCTCTCTTTTTCCTCCCTCTCCGACCCCCCGGAGTATAAGCTTTTGATATCTTAGACACAACGAGGTCCCACCAACCGTTTCACATACTACCAGCAGCTGGCCACCTGCACCCCCTACGCCTCAATTTCCCTCAAAAAGCTCGGCCTCTCCCTGGTCAAAGGAATGCAGTTCGACGGGAAAGCCCAGGCCGCCAAGGAGTTCGAAAGGTGGGCCAGCAAGACCAACTTCATCAAACAGCTCTCGACCATGGCCAGGCTGTAGAAACTGAATGTCCAGGTAGAAAAAGAAAGGGAAGCATGAAGCGCCTTAATAAGCCTTTTACTCCCAGCGCTCATGTTAGGGAAAGATTGGAAATGTGGGGAGCATGAGAATTAAACAATAATACAATTTTGATTTGCTTGCTCTCTATTTAAGGTTTCATACTTTTGCCCTGAATCTGTCACTGATCCTTCAGTGGAAAAGGCTTCTATTTCTTGTCAGACTGGGGAAAATGCGGTTGACAAATCGCACAAGTGGGGACGAGTAGTAGAGCAAAAAATTAAATTAAAAATGATTTGCATTCGGATGTGATCTGCTTGTTATGAGCAAGTCACCCTATATACGATATTAGATATTATTCTTCTTTGATTGCTGCTTTGATTTCTTTTTGAGTTTCTGGATCATTTAATTGTTCATCAGTAACAGATCATTTATTTGTGTTCTTCTGTAAAATGAAGAACGTATAACCATATTCATCTGGGTATTCTCTGAAGATCTTTATCTCTTTTCTGTTAAAACTAAGTATCGCTTCTGCATCGGTGTTTCCTTTATAGTTATCACTGATGTCATCAACTCTTTTTTCCAGATGGGAGTAAAAATCGTACCAGGTAGAAGCTGGCAGTTTAAAGCGGTCAATGAGATCATATCCTGCTGCCATGATAACTTTTTCAGTGTCAGGTATGCTCTTGATATCAGGATAACAGTCCTGCCAGAATTGAAGCACTTCCGAAGAAGGTTCATCCGTGAACCATGTGCTTTCTGTCAGTGCTATATAACCCCCTTCTTTCAGAAACTGTTTCCAGTAGCTAAGTCCTTTTTCAAAACCAATGACAAAGATAGAGCCCTCTGACCAGATGATGTCGAATTCTCCTGCTTCAAAAGGCAGGTCATCCATGGAAGCACAAACCGTGGTAATCCTGTCATCAAATCCTTCTTTAACTGCATTTTCCATCAGTTTATCCAGAAAAGGCTGGTAAATGTCAGTTGCAGTGATGTGACAGTCGTTACAAATCTTCGCAAGATGTATTGTCTGCATACCCACACCGCAACCAATGTCAAGGATCTTAGTGCCTGCAGGAAGGGAAGAAAGCAAATTAAAGGCTTTTTCAGTACACTTGTTATTACCTGGACCCTGTCTGGGCAATCCATCAAATATCTCAAAAATTGGTGAATCTACCATAAGAATATCAAACTGATAATTGCTTAAATTTTTTGTGGTACCGCGATAATGATTGCGTTTTTTAAAGCACGATCATTTTAACTTTTTCTTTTGTTCTGAAAAATAAACGAGATATGTAGAATTTTAAAGAGTGGTGTTTTTGGACGTTACCAATATCCCCATAGAAATGTGCAAGTGCTGGAATTCGAACTCTCATACAACTCACACAGAGCTTATGTGATGAATTATATACCACGGGATACAGTTTGAGCAGGTCTGAATCTTTCAAATCGCCACATTATACAAAACAAGTACAAGCCCCCAGTGCCGGGCCCTGCGCGGCACTGTCTTCAGGTCGAACTCATTAGGGGGCCAGGCAGTACCGCCCCCCGCTTCACTTCCACTGCCGCAGTGACCTGCTGCCTGTCCCCATCACCAGGACCGTGGACCCAGAGACCCGCATCGAAAACCGCGACTTTTCCCGGCAGATGGACCGGGACTTCAACTTCCTGGACGACCGGACAGACTCCGGGGTAGTGGACAGGGCCCTGCAGGACATCGACACCTTCCGGGAGAAATATTCCATCAACCAGTTCATTCTTGACGAGGACCTGGAGGCCAGGCTGCAGAAACTGAATGTACAGGTCTTGGCTGAACCATAAAAAGTTTTATGTTTGTTAACGCAGTTAATTATCCGGGCAAAATCAGTATTATTCGGACACATTATAAAACAGAGCTATAGTTGCCGTGATTGCTATTCATAAATTTCAAGATGTGAGGAGGATTTTCTGTAGTTAATGTAGCATTATGATTAATTTAACAAAATGAAATTTATTTACGTTTTACTTATTGCACCCACCCAGAGTAAATAAATATGTATTAATGAACTAATTAGGGATATATGGTAGAAAATTTACAGAGAATATTGAAGGAAGCCATAGCAGCAATCTCTATTATAGCAGGAACAATGGCAATATATCATGTTCTTGCAATCCAGACAAATATACTGCCCAGCATCTTCATACACATTCCTTATGTCATGAGAGCACCTTTTGTCCTGTTTTCTCCAGGAATTCTTGCAGCAATAATGTGTAGATTGTTAACCAAAAACACTGTAAAAATAGTAATCATTGGTATAATAACTATAGTATTATGGATCTACTGGTTTTCTGCTATTTATCCTGCATTAATCTATGACTAACAACAACGATCATGTGAAATAGCTTAAAATTAATTTCTTTAATTTGTGTATATTTATTATCACTACGTTTTTTCGGACAAAGCGCCTTTTATTCTGAAAAATAGAAGGGATCATTAAAATTTTGAAGAGTGGTATTTTTCTGAGTTACCTATATCCCCATAAAAATGTGCGAGTGGTAAAGTTCGAACTCTCATACAACTTACACAGAGCCTATGTGATGAATTATAATTTGATTCCTGAGTAAGCCGACACAAACAATATTTTTATGAGTTAACGCCGTTAACACTATTGGGAAATGTCTCTCTTCATTGAAGGCACCGCTTTTCCCCTCGGGGAACTCAATAAAAACGGCTGGGGCGTACCGTTCTCCGAAGCAGGGAACGCTATCTCTTCTCTCAAAAACAGCGTGATCCGGATATGCCCGCGTGATGCTCCCCATATTTGTGACATTTTCGAAGACCCTTTTGCCGAGATCGGCCGCTTTATGGACGCCTGGCGCGAAGGGGATGAGATCGTTGCCCGGGCGGAGATAACCGACTCGGTGGCGGCTCAGAAAGTCGACGATGGGACCTGGGAGACTGCGTGGAGTATATATTCCTTATCGGACGGCATTGATTCCGGGGGGTGGACTCACGGGTTTGAGGCCCGGTCCATGACTCTTGTCAATGACCCTGCCTGGGAACAGGCCGTCTGGCAGATCGCTGCGTCCGAGAGCGGAAAGCTAGCCGTGAGATGTACGCACCGTTTCAGAATCGTTTCCTCAAAAACAGAAACAAAAACAGGTGAGCGGGTTCTCCGGAAGCTTCCGCGCACTTCTTCTGAGGCTCGTCTTGATCCAGGATGCAGCATTTTCCTTCCCTTGCAGCCACCTGAAGAACTTTCGCAGGACAATTTTGTACTGTATCTTTGTTGTCTCGGTGCGGTTCGAGCTCTCTATTCCTGCGACAATTGCCTGGACATCAACCTGCCCCATTTCCTTGAATTCTTTCTTTGCTGTTTTTGCAATGATATTCAGAACAGTTAGACTTTTCAGAATTCCAGGAGCTCCCAAACCATCTGCAAACAAGAAGTTTTCAAAATCCAGTATGGAGATTCTGTTTTCTTCCAGATATTCCGCTGCTCGGATTCTCTCTTCTATTCCTGGAAGCCCCACGGAAACTTGATATTCATGTATTCCCATATTCTCATATCCTGCATATGCAAAAATATAAGCTGCCTCCAGGTGGAGGGAAAGTAAAAAATACTCCATACCCATCATGAGAACTATGTTTATTACTTCTTCTCGCAAACCTTCTGCAAAGACCCGGACGCTTTGCAAGTACCTCTCACGCTTCACCGGCGCAAGTTATGTGAACCGCGGCAAGATGGGCATGCAGCAGCTTCTGGAGTCTGCTGGAGCCGAACCCCTGATACTCGTGGGTGAATACCACGGAAATCCCGGAGAACTTGGTTTTTACGGAAAAACCGGGAAACTTCTTTTTTCTATAAGGTTTTCGGAGTCCTATTCCCCGAAAATCGATTCCCACAGCTTCCGGGAACTGGAACCTCTCTTCTCTGGCAGAGGCGAAATTGCCAATGCTCTTGCATCTTTTCTCCCCTTCGACAGGGTTAAAGAAGCTTCTTCTGATGCCCCCCTGATGAAGGTCGGTGAAGAAGAAATCGATTGCATGGACGAAGGAAAGTCCCTTTTCAAGCTCAATATCAAAAGCTTTAAAGTGTACTGATTTAATACCTATTCTTAATTAAAAATTAAGTTGAGGGGTCCAGAAACCTCTCCAAATTAAAAAACAATTTTTCTAAGGAGGAATTCCTTGAAACTTTCCGCAGAATTTGTGTTCGAATCCGGTGAAGCCGAAAAAATCTACATGGCTGTCCTTCCCGAACTAAACGACGCTTTTTCCGACCGCTCTCTTGTAGGGCTCTCCCTTGAAGCCGACGGCCGCCTTGTACTTACAGTAAGAGCCGAAGATGCCGTTTCCATGCGTTCGGCCCTGAACACCTGGTTCCGTTTAATCCAGATCGCCCAGGAAGTCTCAGACCTCACCGCTGCTGCGCAATAATACCCGATTTGCGCTCTTTGAAGCTGTACGCTGCCGGAAGGCGGTTGATTAAAATAAAAAATTAGAAAGGGTGTAATTTAAAATTTTTTAGTTCCGGTGGGCAAAAGAAGTTCGGAATAATTTTTGCGCTTCCCGGGAAATCGTGATGAGGGCCGGAGGCTTTTCTTCAATGTATCTTTTACTTTCAACCTCATTTTACCGAGCTTTTTTCAATCAGCGTTTCTTACGTGTTTTTTAATACCTTTCCCGTCTTATTTCAGCCTTTTTAAGGTCTGGGTTTATTTGGCCTGAAAGCTCTCTCAGGGCACTTTTTGGAATCGGTTTTCCCACGTACTTCAAAGCCGAGGCTGAAACATTCGCCTTTTGCTTCGTCGAGAGACGTATAATATCTGCAATCTTGGCATGTAGGCATTCGGATTACTACCTCCAGATATGTGAAGGCCATCTGGTCTGCAATTCCCGGATGAAATATTCAAGGACGGCAGCTCTGGAGCTGTATCAGGTTTCCTCCGGAAACCGGAGCTCAGATGCATGTCCTGTGAATAAATATGCATATGTAAATAAAATGTTTTTGGTAGGTAGTTCCGGAAGCAGGGTGCCGGTTTTTCTCAGGTAAAAAAGTTACTGAAAATTCACAAGAGGGCTATTTTGAGGCGGAATGAAAAACGGGGTTGGCTTTCGAGCTAAATTGGTTCGGCTTTTGAGTTAAATTATAGTTAAGGACCCAAATTCCGTCACCAATCTCAAGCGAAGGTTTAACCACAGAAAGCACAGAAAGCACAGAATGCACGGAAAACACGGAATAAAG
>DUKH01000097.1 GCA_013329415.1 Methanosarcinaceae archaeon
CATTGTTTTGTCATTGTTTTGTTATTGTTTTGTTATTTTTTATGAGGATTGTCGAGATGTCCGAGTTTCGAATTTTTGGTTATTTCCTCACTTCCTTGCGTAAATCAGAAAGCTATTTTAACGACAAAACTCAATCCTAAATCCTCTATGCAAAACGAAGCCAGACTTCTCCATGTGACCGGGACGGTGCAGGGTGTGGGTTTTCGTCCCTTCGTGTACCGGCTTGCAAAAGCCCACGGGCTCTCCGGGTATGTTAAAAATCTCGGAAATCATGTGGAGATCCTTGTGGAGGGAAGAAGGGAAAGCCTTGAAGCTTTTATGGCTGATCTTCCCCGGAAGAAGCCTCCTCTTGCAAATATCCTGGACATCGGGGTAAATGACGTGCCTTTTTCCGCGTATCCCAAATTTTCAATTTTTCAAAGTGAAGCCGGGGCCTTCAGGAATTCCATAATTCCTCCGGACACCACTATTTGCGAGGACTGTCTGGGTGAGATCTTTGATCCCGGGTCCAGATATTATCATTATCCTTTCACGGTCTGTACGAACTGCGGGCCCCGGTATACAACGGTCCGTAACCTTCCTTACGACCGTGAACACACTACAATGGCGGATTTTCCTCTCTGCGGGGGGTGCGAACTTGAGTATACGGATCCCCTGAACCGCAGGTACCATGCGCAGCCGGTCTGCTGTCCCGAATGCGGGCCGGTGCTCTGGCTTTCTGACCCTGAGGGAAACGTGCTTGCAAAAAACTACGAAGCGATAAAAATAGCTTCGGAACTGCTCTGGCAGGGTTCCGTCCTCTCGGTCAAAGGGTTCGGAGGTTTTCACATTGCCTGTAGTGCCCGGGCCGAGGCGCCTGTCCTGAAACTTCGAAAACGCCTGGGACGCCCGGCACAGCCCTTTGCGGTGATGGCAAAGAACACGGAAGTCGTGGAATCGTTTGCCGAGCTTGATGCGGCCTCCCGGGAAATTCTCACTTCTTTTCGTCGTCCCATTACCGTACTTCCCAAATCGGAAAATTTCGCCCTTGCAGAATCAGTATCCTCCTACCTGCACAACATTGGGGTCATGCTCCCATATACCGGGACCCATCACATGCTCTTTGATAAGGTACCTGATGCGGTCTATGTGATGACCTCGGCAAACCTGCCCGGAAAGCCCATGCTTGTCGAAAACCATGAGGTGCTTGAAAGGCTCGAAGGGATTGCGGACTTCCACCTTCTCCACAACAGGGTCATTGCGAACAGGAACGACGACACGGTAATAAGGGTCGTGAACGGGCAGGGAGCTTTTATCCGCCGGTCCAGAGGCTTTGTACCGGAACCTATCGAACTTCCTTTTGAAATAGAAGCTTCTCTCGGGGTCGGAGCCGAACTTAACACGACGGTTACGGTCGCAAAAGGAACCCGTGCTTACCTTTCCCAGTACATAGGGAATACCAGCCACGTTGAGACTTTCAAATATCATTCCGAGGTGGTCCGGCACCTGGTCCGGCTAACGGGAATTGAACCCGAAACCTGGGCATGTGACCTTCACCCCTTTTTTTCCACCACCCGCTTTGCAAAGGGGGAAGGCGGAGGAAATACGCTCCGGGTGCAGCACCACCACGCCCATATCCTGGCTTTGATGGCCGACAATTCCCTGCCCCCCGGTTCAAAGGTCATCGGGATTGCCCTCGACGGGGTAGGGTACGGGGCCGACGGGACTGTCTGGGGTGGGGAGATTTTCGAGTCTTCCTATTCCGGGTATGAGCGTCTGGGCCATCTGCTCCCCCAACCAATGCCCGGAGGTGACCTTGCAGCCAGAAACCCTTCCCGCATGACCCTTGGCATCCTTTCTGGAGCCCTCTCGGAAAACGAACTTAAAAAACTCCCCCTTTCTTTTCCGCGCGGGGAGGTGGAATTTTCTGCCATTTTGCAGCAGCTCGAAAGAGGGGCAAACGTCGTTAAGGGCAGCAGTACGGGCAGGGTGCTGGATGCAGCGGCAGCCCTCCTGGGGATCTGCAGCGAGCGCACATACGAAGGTGAACCTGCAATGAAACTCGAGGCCGCTGCAAAGCGGAGTATCCGCAGGGCGGAGCTTCCCATCTCTTTTAAGAAATATGGGAACCCTGGAGTCCCGGTGCTTGATACAACAGAACTTCTCCTGGGAGCTTACGGACTTTCCGGAACTTATTCCCCCGAAGATCTCGCTTTCGCGGTTGAGGAAAGTCTTGCCAGGGGTGTCTCGGAACTTGCGGTTTCTCTTTCCAGGAAAAGAGGGCTTGATATGGTTGGCCTGAGCGGCGGGGTAGCTTACAATGAACATATAACAGGACGCATTGCCGAAACAGTGAAAGAGGCAGGTCTTGGCTTCCTTTCTCACAGGCGGGTCCCTTCAGGAGACGGTTGCATTTCTTTCGGGCAGGCTGTAGCAGCCGGTTTCAAGGGAAAGTTTGCCGATTAATTCCGTTTTAAGCGGATTTTCCCTGTCTTAACCCGCTTCAGATGCTTTAAATCAGGTTCTGAAGCTTAATATAAACCAAAAAATCTTCTCCTAACTTTTTTTCCTAAGTTTTTTCCGAAGGGAGCTGGATCGTACTGAAATTTGATCAGAAAATCAAAACTACAAAATTAAATAAACGATCCGTGCTTAGATATAAAGGGGAGCAGATGATGGGGTTTAGAAGTGTCCGTATTCGTGTAGTCACCAGCAGGGATGAGATCCCAGGCCTGAGCCCTGAGGAAAAGGCAGGTCACCTTGCTTTTCGCCCCTCTGATAAGGATTTCTTTAGTTTGCTTAAGGCCTGCCCGGGAATAGAACTGCTCCAGCTTCCCGCGTCCTCTTATGAGGGTCTTTCCAAGTTTATTAAAATGTATCTGCGCTCTTCCGGGATTCACTTTGTAAAAGGGGATGTAAGCGGGCACTGGCATGACCTGAACAACTATTTTGTAATCCCCGCTTATGTTGTCGAGAAAATAAACGAACTGAAAATTCAGGGAATGTCTGAGGATGAGATCATCACTGAGATTACAAATCTGAGGAAAATCAGCCCTGACCTTATCCTGCATTTCCTGCACGTTTCCATGCCGTGCCCAGGCCCGAAAAAAGTCCGCCCGAACAAAGCTTGAAAACTAAATTCTGAATCTATAGTCATGGACCCGAATTCCTTCACAAATCTCAAGTGAAAGTTTAACCACCGAAAGACGGAAAACACGGGATAAGGAAATAGGGGCACAATTCTTCCGTGCTTTCTGTGTCTTCCGTGGTTATAAAGTAAGTGTAAATATTTACGTCCGGACTATAATTTCGATATGGATGATTTCCGGAGGGGGTTTCCGGGAACCTTACCAGACCTTCCACCACTTCTTTTTTGCAGCCTTCTGGTCCTCGATCTGTCTCAACCCGTCAGCAGCCATCTTCTGCTGCCTCCGGTATTTCCTGTTTTCGTCATTAAGCCGGGAAACTTCTTCTTCCTTGCTTGCAAGGGTTGCCTGCAACTGTTTTATAAGCTCTTCCTTTTCTCCGAGCTGTTCGGCCAGGGGCTGTTCTCCTTCGTGCCTGCCCTCCAGCTTTTTCTCAAGCATCCTGACCTTTTCTTCCCTGGCAGCAAACTGAAGTTCGACAGCGTTGAGTTTCCGGTCCTTTACGGTTAGTTTTTCTTCAAGCTTCTTGACTTCCCTGTCTTTTGCCATTACCTGTTCGGCCAGGGTCTGGAGGTCTTTGTCCTTTGTCGCGACCAGCCCTTCGAGCTTTTCAACGCCGCTTTCTTCTACCGAGAACTTTTCGCCCAGGGTTTTTATTTCCTCATTCCTTGCAGTAAGCTCTTTTGAAAGGCTGTTTATTTCTCCGGACCTTTCGGAAAGCAGGGTTTCTAACTGCCTGATTTCCTCGTCTTTTCCTGCAAGTTCCTCCCGGAGAGCCTGTATCCCGGAATCATTTTCCTGTATTCTTGTTTCAAAAACTTTTATTGCTTCTTCCTTTTCCACAATCCGGGTTTCAAGTCCTTTTATTTCCTCGTCCTTTTCAGCAATCCTGCTTTCGAAACCCTGTATCGTTTCATCTTTTCTGGCAAGCTCACTCTCAAAGCCGCTTATATCCCTGGCTCTTTCGGCAATTCTGCTTTCGAAGGTTTTTACTGTTTCGTCCTTTTCAGCTATTTTTTCTTCTAACGCTTTTATTGTTTCATCTTTTTCAGCGAGCTTTCCTTCGAATGCTGTTATTGTTCCATCCTTTTCAGCGAGCTTTCCTTCGAATGCTGCTATTGTTTCCTTCTTTTCAGAGAGTTCTCCCTCGAAGGTTTTTATCGTTTCATCCTTCTCAGTGAGCTTTCCTTCGAATGCTGTTATTGTTTCATCTTTTTCAGAGGCTATCTTTTCAAGGTCTTCTAGCTTTGATTTCCTGTCTATGAGCTCCTCTTCAAGGGTTTTTATTTTCTCCGTGCCCTGTGAAAGCTGTTTCTCAAGAAGCTCTGTCTCTTCTTTTCTGGAGCTGAGTTCGTCTTCGAGGCTGCTTATTTTCGCTTCTCTGCCTGCAAGTTCCCTGTTAAGTGCTTCTAGCTCCATGTCCTTGCTTGTAAGCCGCAAGCTTAAGGAATTGATCTGCAGGCCTTCTTTTTCCGTTGCCTCTTCTCCGGAAAAGGGCTCGGGGATTTCACTCATGGTTTCAAAAGACTGTGGCTCCTCTTCTTCCGGGTACAGGATAAGCTGTCCCCTTGTATTTTCACAGAGCTCCGCCCAGGCAAGGATGCATGCAACGGGGGTAATCCTTCTAAAAACACTGTCCCCTATCTTGCACCCGTAGACCATGTGTGCGATATGCCCTTCCACGGTGTCCAGGTCCAGGTTCGGGTCCCCCAATTTTGCGTTCATAGCATTCCCTTTCTTTGCCTGGCCGTCGTTAGCCTTCAGGACCTCGACGGCTTCGGAAAATACTTTCCAGGGGAGGAAAGGCCGATTCCTCAGGTTATCAACATGGATTCCGTCCATTTCGGCCCTGGCTTCAAAAAAGCGTTTCCCGTTCATTAGCGGAATTTGTGCGGGGCTTCCTTCTCTAAAAAACTTCTTTTTTATTTTTGCGACTACGGGGTCTTCCATGAATTTGCCTCTCGACAGTCATAGCTTTTGGATTATAATTAGCAATAACATTTAATAAAAGTTATGCGATTTGAATGGAAATTTCATAAGTGTTCCCTCAGGAGGGGTGGGCTTAGCTCGAAAGCTTTCCTGTTAGTTTAATAAGTAAAGGATGTTAAAACTTTTGAATTGGTGGAACGTGAGTCCGGAAGGAATCGAAGCTACAGGAAAACAGGTCAAGAAGCTTTGTATCTGCAAGGACCCCCTTCCCGGGCGAGTGTGCAAAGGAAATCGGTTTCATTTTACCGGAGCCTGAAAACACAGGCACATCAGAAAAGACCCTTGACGTATCTGCGAACATTTATAAAGTCTTATTCATATAATCCTTTTTATATATAATAAAGTCATATTCTTTTGTGGAATATTGCATACCGCTCCGTACGAATGGGAATTCGTTCAAGCAATCTTTCTTTTGGGATTCAACAAATTCAGGTTGTCCTCTGAGTGTTGAGAGAGGACATGAACAAAATGTCACCCCTGAAAGGGTGGACTATGCAGAAAGTCAGGGAGAATACTTGGTTCTAGCGATAGTCGGTGAAATTCGGGCTTTGTTGCCTGAAACAGCAGGAGAGAGGGCTGTTTTTCTCCGAAGCAGGTGTCTGAACATCTCTGGAAATAGACTGGTAAAAATCCAAAAATCTGGTTGGAACTTCAGGAAGCTAAAAATTGCTTTGACAACGCCATGCCGGAGCAGAATGAGAACTTACAATTATGTTGCAGGTCATTTCCCCGGAAAACGTATGGTTTGTAGCTTTGTTTTAGCCTTTCTCAGGATTTTCCCTCCAGCGCACAAAAATGAGGAAGAAAAATGACCGCAAAAGATGTAATCCTGAACGGTCTGGCAGATGCAGTAGTTGAAGGCGATGAAGGCAAATGTGTGGAGTTTGCAAACGAGGCTCTCGAAAACAACATCGATGCTTATGAAGCAGTCATCAAAGGCTGTGCCCACGGAATGAGAATTGTCAGCGACAAATACGAAAAGAGAGAAATGTTTGTCCTGGAAATTCTGCTCGCCGCAAGGGCGATGCAAGGGGCAGTGGATGTCCTCAGGCCCTACGTTAAAGCCGAAGAAATCAAGGTTACTGGAAAGGTCGCTATTGCGGTTGTCCTGGGGGATATCCATGACATCGGTAAAAACATTGTAAAGCTTTTGCTTGAAACTTCGGGCTTGATAGTTTTCGATCTTGGAAGAGATGTCCTTCCCGAAGCTCTTCAGGACAAAGTCAGGGCAGAAAACGTCGACCTTGTAGCCCTTTCAGCTCTAATGACAACGAGTATGATGGAAATGAAAGAAGACGTAAAACTCCTCAAAGGAGAATTCCCCAATGTCAAAATAATAGTCGGAGGTGCTCCTGTCTCTCAGGAATTCTGTGACAGCATTGGTGCAGACGGGTATGCCGATAATGCATCCGAGGCCATAAGGGTATCTCAGAAATTGATATCCGGGGAAGGGGGAAAAAAATGTCAGCAGATGATATGAGCCACGCAGAAAGGATCAAAGCTGCAATCGACTTCAAGGAACCCGACCGTGTGCCCATGTTCGATTCCATGACCTGGTCCGTTAACATGGCAGGGAAGAACCTCGGTCTTATCGGGCAGAAAGTAAAGGACGTAAGTTTCCCCAAGTGGATCCACAACCCGGACATCTTCGTGGAGTCACAGATAAAGGCTCTTGACCGTTTTGACCACGACTTCGTCCACTCCAGGATGAGTTCCCATATCCTTACCGAAGCCATGGGCTGCAGGGAAGAAGAGCCTTACTGGGATGTCCCTGCAACCATCAATACCGCCATAAACCGTGTCGAAGACTGGAAGACCCTGAAATTCCCGAACATGGATAAGGACGGTAAGATCCCTACCCAGCTTACCGCTATCCGGATGCTCGACAAGGAGCTGCATGAAAAGCGGGGCGATGACGTCTTCATCACCGGTTTCGTAAGAGGGGCGTTTACCCTTGCGGTGATCGTGCTCGGGGTTGAAAGGTTTATGTTTTCCATGATCGACAAACCGGATGAGACCCGCGAACTTATAGATTTCTGTAATGATGTTTCGATAGAATGCATAAAAGCCCAGATCGACGCCGGTGCCGATCATATCTACACGCCGGACCCCCGTGCGTCGGCCGCCCTCATCTCCGCCAAATTCTATCACGACTTCGCCCTGCCTGCTGCCCAGAAACAGTCCGCAGCGATCCGGAAGTATAAGGACAAGTATGCCCACCACTACCACATATGTGGGGATACCAGGGCCAGGTGGGACGACCTTGCCAAGATCGGGGCAAGCTACGTGAGCCTGGATTACATGATCAACCTCAAGGAAGCAAAAGAGAATATCGGGAAGAAAACTGCAATCGCAGGCAACATGTCCCCTGCCGGAACACTGCTCCTTGGTACCCCCGGGATGGTTGAGGAAGAAGGCAAGCAGATGATCAGGGACGCTGCCGTCGGCGGAGGGTATATCTACTGGGCCGGCTGCGATTTGCCTATCGACTGCCCGATTGAGAACGTGGACAAATTCTTCGAAGTTCCGAAGGTTTACGGCAAATACCCGATAGAGATCTGAAAGTCAGGGGCTTGCAATGAACGAGGAACGTTCTCCTGGTTCATTGAAACTTTATCCGGTTGAAACTTTGCCCTCATTATGGGGGGAGAACCTCCCCTTTTTCCAGTACAAAACACTCCTTTACTTGAGTATATTTAAAATTTCTGGCAAGATTTAGCTAATCCATTCCTGCTTTTTAATGATCCCGGGATGTTTATAATGTAAACCCTCTTTTTTATATTATTAATTCAATGACATCGTGAATTTCTCATAGGCTATCTTTCAGATAATTATATATTATGTTATTATTGGATAGCCATCTTTTTTTATATAAAAATCGTGTGTATTTGCAGTATGCCCTGCTATCAATGTCCCGTTAAAATATCAATGCCGTTGATTCTGTAAAGGATTTTGATCTGGAATCAATAGCTATGGTTTTGTAAAGGGGTGCATTGTTTTATCTTAATGCTGTTATTTTGCAGGCAGCATTTTTTTCTATCTCTGCCCTTGATTTTTTTGTTGATTATTAATTATATTGTATATTGGTAATTTTTTATATCCATATTTATTTTTTTACTGGTAAATTCCAGAAATCACGCGGATGCATTTTTCCGACAACGGTTAGTATATCTATTTTTTGCACGTATACTTGATTGCTTTCTGTGAAATTTGGAGAAGGTCTGAATTCTTCTCCTGCATACCTTCAGATGAATGAGTGCAGTATTCATGAAATGTCACCCCGGATAGTGTAGACTATGCGGAATGCCAAGGAAAATACCTGATTCCGGTGATAGTCGATGAAATTTGAGCCTGATTGCCTCAGGTAATAGGAGGCCGAACCGTTTTACTCTGGAAACAGGTATCTGAAAATCTCTAGGATTAGAGTGAATAATTCCAAAAATCTGGTTGGAATTTCGGGAAGCTAAAACTTGCTTTGACGACACCATTCCGGATCAGAGTGAGGACTGAAAATTATTAATCATATTGTTACAGGTCCTTTCCCCGGAAAACATATGGTCGGAAGCTTTTTTTTAGCTTTCTCAGGATCTTCCCTCCAGCACACAAAATTGAGGGATATAAATGACAGCAAGAGATGAAATCTTGAACGGCCTTGCAGAAGCTGTAGTTGAAGGCGATGCAAGTAAATGCGTGGAGCTTGCAAACAAGGCTCTGGAGAACAACGTCGACGCCTATGACGCAGTCATCAATGGCTGTGCCCACGGGATGAGCATTGTCAGTGACAAATACGAAAAGAGGGAAATGTTTGTCCCTGAAATCCTGCTCGCCGCAAGGGCAATGCAAGGGGCAGTGGATATCCTTAAGCCGTACATTAAAGCCGATGAAATCAAAGAAACCGGGAGAGTTGCTATTGGAGTTGTCCTTGGAGACATCCATGACATCGGTAAAAATCTCGTAAAACTCTTACTTGAAACCGCGGGTCTGACTGTTTTCGATCTGGGAAAAGACGTCCTTCCCGAAGATTTCCAGGATAAAATCAAAGAGGAACACGTCGACCTCGTAGCCCTTTCGGCCCTCATGACCACGAGCATGATGGAAATGAAAGAAGACGTCAAGCTTTTCAAGGAAGAATTCCCCGCTGTCAAGATTATGGTCGGAGGAGCCCCCGTTTCCCAGGAGTTCTGCGACAGCATCGGCGCAGACGGGTATGCTGACAACGCGTCCGAAGCCATAAGGGTGGCTCAGAAACTGCTTTCCGAGTAATGGGAGGAGATGAAAAATGTCAGCAGACGATATGAGCCATGCAGAAAGGATCAGAGCTGCAGTCGACTTCAAGGAACCTGACAGGGTGCCCATGTTCGATTCCATGAACTGGTCCATAAACATGGCAGGGAAGAACCTTGGTCTTATCGGGCAGAAAATAAAGGACGTAAGTTTCCCCAAGTGGATTCACAACCCCGACATCTTTGTGGAGTCACAGATTAGGGCTCTGGACCGTTTTGACCACGACTTTGTCCACTCCAGGATGAGTTCCCATATCCTGGCCGAACCCATGGGTTGCAAGGAAGTAGAACCTTACTGGGGAGTCCCCGCAACCGTCAAGGCCGCCATAAACAAGGCTGAAGACTGGAAGAACCTGAAGTTCCCGGATATGGATAAGGATGGGAAGATCCCGACCCAGCTTACCGCAATCCGGATGCTCGACAAGGAACTGCACGAAAAAAGAGGTGACGACGTCTTTATCACCGGTTTCGTTAGAGGGGCGTTCACCCTTGCCGGGATTGTGCTCGGGGTTGAAAATCTGATGCTTGAGATGATCGACAAACCTGACGAGACCCGCGAACTCATAGATTTCTGTAACGACGTGTCCATAGAATGTGTAAAAGCCCAGTTTGATGCCGGAGCCAACCACATCTACACCCCTGACCCCAGTGCCTCGGGCGACCTCGTATCCGCCAAGTTCTATCGCAACTTTGCCCTGCCGGCTGCCAAGAAACAGTCCGCAGCAATCCGGAAGTACAAGGACAAGTACGCCCATCACTACCACATCTGCGGAAACACCAAGGACAGGCGGGACGACCTTGCCGAGATCGGGGCAAGTTACGTGAGCCTGGACTACATGATCAGCCTCAAGGAAGCAAAAGAGACCCTCGGAAAGAAAGTTGCAATAGCAGGCAACATGACCCCTGCCGGAACCCTGCTCCTTGGCACCCCCGAAAAGGTTGAGGAAGAAGGCAAGCAGATGATCAAAGACGCCGCCGCAGGCGGAGGGTTCATCTACTGGACCGGCTGTGACTGGCCTATCGACTGTCCGATTGAGAACGTGGACAAATTCTTCGAAGTCCCGAAGGTCTACGGCAAATACCCGATAGAGATCTGAAATCCAGGGGCTTGCAATGAACGATAAGGAACGCT
>DUKH01000122.1:0-614 GCA_013329415.1 Methanosarcinaceae archaeon
CAAACTAAACAAACCTTCAAACCGGGCTTTTTGAACAATTTTCAGAGATTCATCTTTTGATGACAATACTGTCAAAAGATTAAAAGTGTAATTTTGTAACATATGTAAAATAAGATCTGTAATCCTCAATGGTTATGACAGCATAGCCCTATTCTTGAACCCACAAGCCTTTTTGTATACTCATCAGAAGGTGAAAGCATCACATCGTGGGAATTCCCCATCTCTACAATCTTTCCGGAATTCATAACGGCTATTCTGTCAGCAATCTTCAGTGTCATGGAGAGATCATGTGAAATATATATCATTGCAAACCCTCTCCTGTTCTGAAGGCCCTTTAAAAGACGCAATACATTTGCAGAGGTTGAAACATCAAGAGCCGAAGTTATCTCATCGGCAATAAGAAGTTTTGGCTTCATAACCATTGCTCTGGCAAGGGCAACTCTCTGCCTCTGCCCCCCGCTGAGTTCCCCGCAATATTTACTGAGGAAATTATCAGTAGTGGGGAGACGAACCAGTTCAAGGGCATTTTTAACCATTTGCAGTCTATCTCCATTGGACCCTATCTTATTGATATAAAGAGGCTCTTTGACTGCATCAAGCACGGTAAACCTGTT
>DUKH01000122.1:984-4136 GCA_013329415.1 Methanosarcinaceae archaeon
ACATCCCCATCCATAAACAATACCTCTCCGCATTCGGGCCTTATTACATTTGCAAGGATATGTGCAAGGGTTGACTTGCCTGAACCGGTCTGACCGACAACTGCAAGAACCTCCCCTTCCCTCACTTCCAGACTGACATTATCAACTGCCCGGAGGTATTCTCCATCTGGCAGACGATAACTGAAATTGAGGTTTTTTGCCTCCAGAAGGCCTGCTATGCCGCCTCTATGGCATGCAATTTCCCTTCCGCCTCCTGCGGGCATCAGGACCGGGGATGCTTTAGTGCATATATCGATTTTTTGTGTACATCTCGGGCTGAAAGGGCAGCCCTTAAACCCATCCCCGGCCGGGACATCCCCGGGAATTCCCCATAAATCCTTATAAACGAAAATATCCGGGGTCGAATGGACAAGCCCCCTCGTGTAAGGGTGCCGGGGAGATACGAGAATATCCCTTACAGGGCCGCTTTCCACAACCCTTCCTGAATACATAACAACAAGCCTGGACGCCACAGAAGACACAAAAGTGATATCATGAGAGATCATTAACATCGTATAACCGTTCTTCTTCTGAAGGTCAACCAGAAGGTCCCTGATCTCCTTTCGGGTAAATGCGTCAAGAGCAGAAGTAACTTCATCAAGAATCAGTAATTTAGGATCGCATGAAAGAGCCATTGCCAGAAGAACCCTCTGCCTCATACCCCCGGAGAGCTGGTGTGGATACAAATCCATCCATTTCGGGTCAAGGCCGACAGTCCGGAACAGGTCGGCACATTTACTCCGGGCTTTGTCAGGGCTGAGATCAAGGTGCCTTTTCATTGGTTCAGTTACCTGAACGCCCACTTTCATAACAGGGTTCATCACCTCCAGGCCATTCTGAAAAACTATTGCAATATCCTTCCATCTGAACCTGTCCATCCCGGATTCGGGCAAAGAAGAGATTAGCTCACCCCTGTAAAGAATTTCCCCGGAAATGGCTGTATTTTCCGGCAAAAGCCCCATGATCCCGAGTGCAACCGTGGTCTTGCCACTTCCGGATTCTCCGACAATACCCAGGATTTCCCCGTCTTCGATTTCAAAAGAAATACCATCAACAGCCCTGACAGTATTAACGTCAGTCATATAGTGACATTTGAGATCATCGATTTTAAGCAGACTCATGGTCAGAACCCTTTCTTTATCTTTAATTTCGGATCAAGTATCCTTTCCATATCCCTGCTTATAAACGCAAGACAGAGCAGGAGGGAAATAAGCATAAATAACGGAGGCAATAGCCACCATTGCCAGTAAGGTGTAAAATATATCGACCTGAAACCGGTTGCATGATTAAGCATCATCCCCCAGCTCTTGGAGGTAGGATCTCCAAGCCCCAGGAAAGCAAGTCCTGCTTCGGCTATGATTGCATGTGAGGATATGCCGATGATAAGCACAAGCAGAACAGGCATAACTTCAGGAAATATATGCCTCCAGAGCAGGTAAAATGGTTTTGCACCGTAATTCCGGGCGGCAATAATATAGTTATTCTTCTTTAGATACAGCGTCTGGGAACGTGCAATACGTGCGGGTTTGGCCCAGCTGAAAAGGACAAGTATGAAAATTACGTTAAGAATACTTGGTCCGAGAAAAGCAGATATTACAATGAGAAGAGGAAAACTTGGAAGAGCCATTGTTACGTCGATCACTCTCATAAGGCCCTGATCAATGTACCCTCCCATATATCCGGCCAGTATGCCAAGAGCTCCTCCCCCAAAACCTGCTGCAAAGGCTACTGCAAGGCCTATTGTGAGGCTCATTCTTGCACCGTAGCATATCTGCGACCAGATGTCCATGCCAAGCTCATCGGTTCCGAGTATGTGTCCGGGACCGGGGGCTTCAAGGGAATCCCCTGTGATTTTCTGAGGAGGATACATTGTTATCACAGGAGCAAAAACTGCCATTAAAACGATACAGGTAATCCCAAGGACCCCAATTTTACCTTCGGTACTGAACTTAGAGACTGTCTTAGTTATAATACTAAACTTAGAGAATGTCCTGGCTATACTGCTGACAACTCCGTTAATATTTAAAGCCTGAATAAAAGAGAGTATTCCGGCATTTCCAAAGGCAGCAATATCCTTTATCATATCACAACTCTCGGGTCAAGTTTCCCGTATATTTTGTCAACCAGCAGATTGCAGATAAGTATGGAGACTGCAATTACCAGGAGAATACCCTGAATAAGAGGATAATCCCGGCCGACTACAGCACTTCTGAGGGTCATCCCTATGCCAGGATAACAAAAAACACTCTCAACAAGTACAACACCGCCCATCATTATACCAATCATAAAACCTGTTCTTGTCACTACCGGAAGCAGGGCATTTCTGAGTGCATGCCGGGTCCATACGGTTTTTTCCCCCAGCCCTTTGGCCCGGGCAGTCCTGATATAATCCTTTGTGGTCACCGTAATCAGGGTATTTCTGGTGAGCAGGTACACGCCGGTCAGCTGTGAAAGTGATAGAGTCACAACAGGCAAAAAGGCATGGTACAATATATCCCATGCCTGTTCTACCGGACCGGTATAGTCCGCGAAGGGAGTAATAGCCCCTGCAAGCGGGAAAAGCCTGAGATATACGCTAAAAATCAGAAGAAGAATCAGGCCAAGCAGAAATGAGGGAATTTCCGCAAAGGCAATCAGACCCGTCATCATAATTCTGTCACTACCCTTTTTCCTGTTTTTTGCCGAAAGGGTTCCGAGAACCACCCCGGAGATTGTACTGATTACCGTAGCGCCCACGACAATCAACATAGTCCAGGGGAGATGGAGCATTATTACATCACTGACCGGCATTTTGTAATAAATACTCCTTCCCAGGTCGCCTGTCATCAGATTTTTTATGTATACCAGAAACTGTTCGTGCAGCGGCCTGTCAAGCCCGTAATAGTTCATGTAATAAAGACGCTGCTCCTCTGTCATTACAATAATCTCTTCCCCAACCTCATCTGCGGAAGTGGTCGAGAATGGGTCTCCGGGCATCATCCTCGGAAGGAAAAAATTAATGGCAAGAATTACAAAAAGGGTCAATAACAACCTGCAAATAAATGAATTCCTGTCCTCTGCCATCCAATCATCCGCCCCTTTACCATTCAACCATTTGCTGTTAACTTACTCTC
>DUKH01000122.1:4470-8472 GCA_013329415.1 Methanosarcinaceae archaeon
AACTTACTCTCCAATCATTTGCCGTTAACTTACTCTCCAATCATTTGCCGTTAACTTCCCAGACCATCATCCCGGTATATACATCCGACTCGGAACTGTAGATTCCATCCGGAGAGGCATTTTGATAATAATCCATTATTTTTTCCTTTGTATTATCATCAAAATCCCGGCCCCGTCCAATGAACCCTATTGCCTGTTCTGCCGCTTCTTTCCAGTTTAGCTCTTCCTTCCATTCGGAATGGTTGATCCGAAGCGAGGGTCTGTATTCTGAGAGGTAAAGATACATGAATGGAAAGATTATGCCGTTCATGTTATTCCCGGAACTTTCCCCGAGTATTGAACTCCGGATATCACGATACGCCTTATCCTCAACTCTTCTCAGAAAGTTACTGTAGTAACAGAGATTTTTTGAGCAGGCCATCATCATATCAAAATTATCAACGTCCCTGATCCCGGGAGTCATGGAGGCAATTACAAGGTCAAATTTGTTCCGGAACCCAAGCTCATCTATGTCTGCTGTCCACCAGGAACATTCAATAACATCTACCGGAAGAGACTCTTTTTTCACAGCATCTTTTAGCCTGTCAAGCATTCCGGACGAGATATCAAGTGCCGTCACCTCTGCTCCGAGCCTTGCGAGAGGAAGGGAGAGGGGCCCGGGTCCGCACCCGATATCCAGAACTCTGGAACCTTCCGGATTAAAACCGGCTTCTTTAAGAAGTTCGAGAATTTCATCGGTTTTCTTCTTCCGCTTATCTTTGCCAATATTATTAGCATAGTTTTCAGAGCGTTTGTTCCAGAATTCTGCCATCCTGCCCTCATCCAGAACGGCCAGACCATTTGCTGCAGCCTTTTCCAGCATTCGGCCAGGTTGTTAATATTATCTTTTTTCTGCAATTCCATCCCTCTCAAGGTACGAAAGAATACTGTGTGTTCTTGCATGGTGGTCGTACATGTTCATCCAGCCGTCATATTTTGAAATGCGCCATGCATCGTAGCTTGTAGTATAATAGAGCGGTATTACGGGTACATCCTCAGCAAGCACGGTCTGCATATTGTATACTATTTCCATCCGTTTACCATCGTCAGATTCCTGCAGTTCCAGGGCAGCAAGAGCATTCAGGGTATCATTGTGGTAACCAAATACTGCTGCCCCGGATGACACACTTCCTGACTGTGTTGTATCACAGTATCTTGTACGGAGATAATCCGCATCTTTTCCCCAGCCGCCAAAACCGCTTATCAGGAGTTCAAAGTCCCCGCTCTTCAGGTTGGCATCCCGGGATTTGCTCTCCAGGGCTCTCACCTGAACGTCAATTCCCACTTTGTTCAGTCTCTCTTTTATGAGTTCCCCGATGCGGACTTCCCCACTGCCAAGGGACAATACATACGACAGTTTTTCCCCGTCTTTATCACGTATTCCATCCCCGTCCGTATCAGTCCAGCCGGCTTCATCAAGCAATGCTCCGGCTTTATCAGGATCGTAGCCGTATTCCGGCTGGTCAGGGTTATACCAGATGTGGTCTTCGGAAAGTATGCCCATTTTACCGGGTTTCCCTGCACCTCTTGCGATTTTTTCCACCAGTTCTTCACGGTCAATGGCGTAAGCAAAAGCCTGCCTTATTTTTCTGTCATTGAGCTCAGGACATTTTTTCATGTTGAAATAAAACTGGTAACCCCAGAAAGCCGGCTGCTGGACCACTCTTACATCAGGGTCGGATGTGAACCTGTCAAGAGTATCCGGGGATATGCCTGTGAAATCGATTTCACGCTGTTCAAAAGCTATTAACGAATCGCTGACCGGAACAAATTCGACGGATTTAACAGAAGTATCCGGCCCCCAGAATTTTTCGTTTGTTACAAAGCGGTATGATCCGTGCTCTTTATTGTACTCGTCAAGCAGGAACGGACCGGTACCTGTGACCGCCTCCGGATCAAGGAAACTGGTAGGATCCGATACATCTTCGTATATATGCTCGGGTATGATCTTAAAACCCGTAAGCTTGTAAAGGAATGTTGAAACCGGCTGGCTCAGTACGAATTTAACGGTGCCGGAATCCACAACCTGGACATTATCCACAACCCCTGCCTCAATTCCCCCTGCGATAGGCACGTTTTTTTGCTCATAATCGAAAGTGAATTTTACATCATTTGCCGTAAAAGGTGCTCCGTCGCTCCACACGACACCTTCCCGGAGATGAAATGTATATTCCGTCCCGTCCGGACTGACCTCCCAGCTTTCAGCCAGCCAGGGAATTATACCTATTTCATCTCTTTCCACCAGGCTGTCAAAGATCATCCCGACCTTTGATGACCCGGGACCCCTGGGATATATCGTAAATGGCTGCGGATAACCATAATCTCCACCGCTCAGGTAAGCAACATCCGCATGCTGTGATCCGTCAACAGTATTCTCAGCCAGGGTCTCCTCAGCAACGTCCTCGGTCTGAGCACTCTGGCCGATACAGCCCGCCGTAATTATAATCAGGGCTGTCATGAAAACAGAAAATAATACTGATAACTTTTTTTTCTCCATTACAGACACCTCATTTTTGTGAATTACCCTGCTAACCACCTGGTAATTTGAATAAATGATATTAACAAAACATAGATCATACCTAAACATATAAGAGTGTTACTAAATGCTCCCAATAGAAAGAAAAGTAGGAAAAGGAGTTATTAAAACAATCTTGAATTATACATTTAGGTTACACATCCATCCAATTTTATTAATTTATGCTCATTAAGCTTTAAAAATTCGGAACATTTGGTCCCAAAATGAGACTTTTTAATATCTTCTGGGATTGCCAAAATTTACTCTGAATTCCACTGGCAATTGACTCAATCAATCAAGAACCCAGAAAATAATAAAAAGTCTCAAAAAAATCAAAAGAAAAAAAATCAAAAGAAAAGAACCATAGCGCTTCATGTATAAGATGATCAGGCCTTATTTAAAACTTCACTAAGATTAGGGATGTATGCATAAAGGGGCATTGTAAAAAAATCGGGTTCTCCTGATTCTTTTATCCGGAGGTGTTCCCGGAATTTTTCTATTGCGTCAGCCTGTATTTCCTCCGGGACTTCGTTGTTTTGAAGCATTGAAGCAAATGTTTCTACATCTGTTTCCTCCAGGGCTTTGATCAGCCAGGACAAAATGTTGAGCCTTACAACCTCTTCCGAATGGGAGAGGAATTTTAACATCCTGCTGGCATCCCCGGCGGAAAGGAAATTCCGGACCGTAACGGCAGCTCTGGCTACAAGAACTCCCCCGGTAAGCTCAAGAATTGAAATCAACTGCTCCTTGATAATACTCCTTTCTTCTTCGGAAAATTCGCCTTCCATCCCCTGCAGACCTACCATTGAGGCAAGGAGGTAGTAGAGATTATCTCTTTCTTCCAGCCCTTTAAGGAGGGACCTGAACCTGATGTCTTCGGGTATCAACGAGGGATGGAAAAGGAGATTGGATACCGCCTGGGGCTTATCCCACTTTACAAGGATCGAACGGATTTTCTTTATGTCATTTTCGTCCAGGTGCTGGACCCTCGCCCTTGCTTTTACAAGGTCATCAAGGTCTTCGGTTTCCAGAAAAACCTTTAGCTCGGAACTTACACTTTTTGAAAAAATACCCATGATATATCACTTATTTTCCAGCTTTTCTTCAACATATTCGGAGGAAATCCCACAGATGAAGTTGCATGAGCCCGGGCAGGCTCCATATATGGTCCGGACTTTTTACACCCGGATGTTTTTCGCAAACCTGCATGAACTTCAATGTAGTTGTTTGAAAAGAGAACTATATAATTTTTTTCAATCATTGATTAATAATAAAAAGAAAGACATAATGATAATTTTCAGACCTGTAACGATTTACGTGTGGCAATCTACTTCCCGACTATTAGCAAGCAAAAATTTATATCACGACACCTGATAATTCTATACTGAGGAGTACAAGGTCCGTTTCGGCATAGTTGCACCAGCAGAGTTGCCTGGCATAGTTGCCTG
>DUKH01000122.1:8792-17352 GCA_013329415.1 Methanosarcinaceae archaeon
CATAGTTGCCTGGCATAGTTGCACCAGCAGAGTTGCACCAGCAGAGTTACGACTCTGCAGTGCGCGGTCCGTTTCGCTTCGCTCAAGCGGACTTATCTTATCAAGCGGACGTATTTATTGATTTACAACATAAGCGGACGTATTTATTGATTTACAACATTTCTGAATAACATTTCCGAACAATATTTCCGAACCACTATCTACAGAAGGGGGAATTAGATTGGGTAAGGTCAGGAAAATTAAGAAAATCATGAAAAGCATGCCAACTATTGAGGGTGCGGGAGTTCATTTAAAGCGGGCTTTCGGGTTCCACCAGGTCCCGGAACTTGATCTGTTTCTGCTTCTGGATGATTTCCATTCGGAGTATCCGGAAGAATATATTATGGGTTTTCCCTGGCACCCGCACCGGGGAATCGAGACTATTACCTACGTCCTGCACGGGGAGGTAGATCACGGGGACAGCATGGGAAACAGCGGCGTGATTGAGGCAGGGGACGTGCAGTGGATGACTGCCGGGAGCGGGATTGTCCACCAGGAAATGCCAAAAGGGGAGAAAAACGGGCTTATGTGGGGGTTCCAGCTCTGGGCAAACATTCCGGCTTCCCATAAAATGATGGACCCACGTTACCAGGAGATCAAAAGCAACCAGATTCCTGAGCTTTTCCTGGAAAAAGGCATAAAGATGAGAATTATCTGCGGGGCCGTAAGCGGGGTTGAAGGACCGGTTAAGGGAATCGTAACCGACCCGATATATCTGGACATAACGGTTCCGGGGTATGCAACATTCACCCACATGGCTATCCCGGGTTATACCATGTTCGCGTACGTGATAGACGGAGAGGGGTATTTCGATGAGGAACGGGACCCTTATGCCTTTGAGCTGGAAGGGGCAAAATACTTCGACCTCAGGCAAGACTGCCTGATCGATCATGAAAACCTTGTCCTGTATGGGGACGGGGACTCAATCGAGGTGACCGCAGGAGACAGAGGGGTGAGATTCCTTCTGGTCTCGGGAAAGCCGATCGGGGAACCCGTGGCCTGGTACGGACCCATCGTCATGAACACGCAGGAAGAGTTGAAAGTGGCATTTGAGGAATACCGGAGCGGGAGGTTTATCAAACCCCCTGAATGAGCCTATCGGGCATAAATCGGGCATAAGCTTGCCTCTTCACCCCTTTCTTCACCCTTTTTGTAATGGCTTGGGGAAAAGTTCACGGGAATTGCCCGGAAGAAGCAGGGTCATGCCTGGAGATTTCCGGCTTTCAAGGCCGATTTGTCTTGAAAGGGCCGGAAGCGCATGAGAGCGAAAACAAAATGATTTACAGCCCGAAATCCCTTAAAAAAGCCACAAAATCTTCATATTTTTCCAGAAACGCCCTTCCTTTCGGGGTCAGTGAGTAGACCTTTCTCTTCCCTTTATAGTCATTTAATTCAACCAGCCCTCTGGCTTCAAGTTCTCCGAGGTATTCTTCAAACATCTGGTAGGATAGGTTGGACAACCTTAAAATTTTTGTTGGACTGATGGTGTTATTGGAGTCGCGGATAACCGTGAGGATATCCCTTATAATTTCCAGCCGGCTTCGCTTTTGAAACGGCTTCATTTCAGTAGAATCCGACTCCATTTTCTTATTCCTTTAAGTATTATTACGTAGGCTAGAAGGGTTAAAAGGTCAAGGGCCTACCCTATTAATTCCGACCCATTCTCAATTATGATCGAAAAATTTTCCAGGAAACCCAGGGTAAAGATCAGGATCAGGCCCAGGTAGTAGGGGTGGGTAATGGGCTTTGTTTTCCCCTCCCGAGCGCATGTTTGACCTGATAAGGAGCAGGATAAAGACAAAAACCACAGCCTTATACCCCAGGGCAATATAATCCCCGGCAAATACCGAGATCAGGAGATAGACAACCACATCCATCAGTACGAGCAGCATGACGGAAAGGAAAAACAGGGCTTTGCGGGTCTTTGTCCTGACAATCCCTTCAACCAGTTTCCAGATTATGGAAGAAAGCAGGTTTGCTTTGGCAAACCAGAAGCTTAACCTGGTAAAGAAGAAGAAAGGCAAAAGGACCACGGCCATGAGGTACAGGACTGCCGGGACTGAAGATTTTGCCAGCAGGAGAGCAAGAGTCATTGAAACCAGGAAAAAGTTTGCAAACCCGTAGAAAAGGAAGGCATTTTTGAAATATTTGAGCCCCTCGTACTCCATGAACGAATAGATCTTCGAGACCTCCCGGTAGATTTGCAGGGCCAGGGCTGCCATCAGGAAATATGCGATAAGGCTGAATACAAGCTCGGGTATGCTGGTCGATGCTGCAGCTTCCGAGGCGAGATTAATGAATTCTTCACTAAAGGTCGCATTAAGCGCCCCGAGGGTCATGGGTACGTCCATTAAGCCGGAATTATATATAATTTTTGGAAAAGTGGAGGTGAACTATATTTTTTTACTACCTTATGTATTTATACAAGTACTCCTTTTAAGAAAGCGTCTTTCATTAAGAAAATGCCTTGAAAGCTTCCCGGGAAAGAGAAGTCCGGCTCAGTGGGAGTTCCGGTACTATTAGGGGGACATCAGGTAAAATTTATTTAATTTCAGGAGTATTCCTTGTAATAGCGGAGGTATTATTTGTCCTTATTAATTATCAGTATAGAAATCTTCAGCTTCATATCTCTTCTGTGGATAAGCTATGACGTTCTCACACAGAAAAAAAGCCTCAGCAACATGCTGATGACCATCCGGATGATAGCTGCAATTATTTCAGGAATCCTGTATGCAATTGCTTTCTATCTTTTCGGGAGAGGCAAAATAAGGGAAATTACTAAATTTTAAAAAGCTACTTTTTGAACTGCGCTAAACATTTTTAAGGCTTAATCTATTTTTACGGTCCCTACCGCCCAGGGCACCGATTCCGGATAAATTCCTTATCTTTTTTCTGCCCCATCAATTCAGCCATTTGGATACCCTTTTTAGTTAACCAGGCGCCCTTAACAGTCATTCGGATACCCTTTTTAGTTAACCAGGCGCCCTTTTCGGTCAGATGTCTACTCTTTTCGATTAACTCTGTTTATATTTCAGTCATTTGGATACCTGTTTTAGTCAGCCCAATGCACTTTTTCGTTGTCACAGTATACATTTCATTCATCTGGATGCCTTTTAGGTAATTTCATAACGTCTTTCAGACACATGCGTACTCTTCGGTTCTTAATGTACACTTTACGAAAAATGGAGGTAAACTATATTTTTCAACTACAGCCTGTTTTTATGTAAGTAAGCGATTCAGGGGCATATGGAAATCAGCTAAAATATTTTCAGCTAAAATATTTTCAGCTAAAATATTTCAGATAGAAATGTTAGCGTTAAACAAATACTTCCACATTAAAAACATAAATTCTCAGGTGACTATATGCAAAAAATTAGTTATACAGATGCTTTCAAATATCCATTCAGGAGACCTAAAAGGCTTTTATACGTCCTCTGGATGCTTTTTCCGGTGATCGGATGGCTTTCCCTTTTCGGATACATTATAAGAATAACCAATGAATTTATCGAGGGGAAATACGAAGGGCTTCCTCAGCTTCATTTCATGGAAGACCTCAAACTCGGGTTCTGGATGCTCCTGAAATCAATACCCTTCTACATCGTGTACTGCATTCCTATCACCCTGGCTATTATCTATGATGAGACCACGGGCCAGATCCTGAACTTCCTAATAGGGTTCTTTGTGCTTCCGGTTCTTACTATCAATTTCTACAGGAAGCAAACTGTTGAGTCCTTCTTTGAGTTTTCCAAACTCAAATACGTCAAGAACAATTTCGGAGACTACCTGTTTGTAATGATAAAGCAGTATGCTCTTATCATTGTATTTTTGATACTTTCCATCTTCCTTGTAGGCATACCGGCCCTGTACTTCGCAGGCATGATATTTACTGCAAACTTCTACGGCCGGGTAGTGGAGAAAAAAATAGGCAAGGTTATGTAAAACAAGCCGGGTACTGTAAAATGGAATTGACCCTGTAAAAATAGAGGTAAACTATATTTTTCAACTACACACTATTCTTATGTAAGTAGGGATTAGGGAGAGTATATGGAAAGTACGCTGATCACCTTCAGAAACGTCTGGAAGATTTACCAGATGGGAGAAGTCGAGGTAAACGCCCTGCAGGGTGTGAGCGTGAAGTTCGGGAAAGGTGAATTTGCCGCGATTATCGGTCCTTCCGAGAGCGGAAAGTCCACCATGATGAACCTGGTGGGCTGCCTGGATGTCCCGTCAAAGGGAGAAATCTTCCTGAAGTCCAGGAACATCGCCCGTCTGGAGGAATCGGATCTTGCAGTTCTCAGGGGAAAAACCATAGGCTTCGTTTTCCAGCAGTACAACCTGATCCCGGGGATGACTGCGCTTGAAAACGTGCTTTTGCCCCTGGAAATCCAGGAAGTTGACGATGCAGCCGCTGAAAAGAGAGCAAAGGAACTCCTGGGGCTTGTGGGCCTTTCCGACAAAATACGGCACAGGCCTTCCCAGCTTTCGGGAGGGCAGCAGCAGAGAGTCTCGATTGCCCGGGCTCTTGCCTGCAACCCTGAAATCATCCTTGCCGACGAGCCCACCGGGGCTCTTGACAGCGTAACCGGAAAAGAAGTATTGGAAACGCTCTACAGGCTGTGGAAGGAAAAAGGAAAAACAGTAATTATTGTCACCCACGACAGTCACCTCGCTCAATATGCCCAGAGACACATCGAGCTGAAGGATGGGGAAATAATCCGGGACGAGCCGAATCTCAACCAGCTCAGGCCGGAACTTTAAGGAAAGATGAAGATGACTCTAAAAAAAATACACGAAGAACACACTTTCGGCAGGCAGCTTCCCGGAAAGCAGATATTCGGGCTTTTTCTTGTACTGTTAATAGGCCTCTCTTTATTCAGTTCTCCGGGCCTTGCGCTGGGTATCCAGGACAAAGGCCTGACAGTTGACCTCCTCAACCAGGACCCGGACCCCGTAAAGCCCGGGGACGTCCTTGAAGTCAGGCTCTCGGTCCAGAACACCGGGTATGATGAACAGGAAAACTGCATCGTGAAAATAGAGCCCGATTACCCTTTCAAAGCCCTTCCGGGAGAGGAACTTTCCAAAAACATCGGGACGCTGGGAAAACGCTATGAAGACGACCGCGGGAAGGTTGTAAAATTCAAACTTGGGGTCGAAAACGACGTAAATGAAGGAAAATACCCCCTCAAGGTCTACCTCTACACCGGGGGCAGCAAAAACGGGCTCTCCCTTACAAAAGACCTTATAATCGACATTGACAGTGAGTCCAACGCGGAAATAGAGTTCATAAGCGTTGAAAAACTGGTGCCCGGGAAAAAGACGGACATTACTTTCGGGATCAAGAACGTGGGAAATTCCCCCCTGAAAAATGCAATGTTTTCCTGGGAATGCACGAACGACCTGATCCTGCCTGTCGGCTCAAGCAACGTCAAGCACATCAACCTGATCGATATGGGAGAGACCGCAAACGTCAGCTTTGATGTCCTGACCAACGTGAACACGAAACCCGGGCTCTACAAACTGGACATGGTCCTGACCTACGACGACATCGAAGAACTCCAGACCATTACGGAAGCAGGCACCGTGGAAAACCAGAAGCGAAAAGAGATCAAAAGCAAAGCCGGGATCTACATCGGAGGCACCACGGACTTCGATATCGCCTTTATGGAAAGGAGCCCGACCGGAGCCTACACCTTTTCGGTCTCGAACATAGGAAACAACGGAGCAAACTCGGTCAAGGTTTCCGTCCCCTCCCAGGCTAACTGGAGTGTCACTGACGGGTCAAATTCCGTAATCCTCGGAAACCTGCAAAAAGGAGACTACACAATTGCCGACTTCAACCTCAACCCCTCGGAAATCGGGGAAGACCTGCCCATTAAATTTGAAATCAGCTACACTTCCAGCGACGGCATGAGGCAGGTCGAGGAAAAGGAGCTGAACCTTTATTCCTCACCTTTCACCTTCCCCGTAGTATCAAAACAGCCGGGGGAAAGTAGCAGTTCAGGCTTCCTTTCGTACAAGCTTTTGTTCCTGGTTCTTGCTGGAGCCGCAGCTTTCCTGGTTTATAAAAGGCAGCAGAAAAAGAAGGCAGGAAAAAGGAATGCGTATGACGGGGAGATGGACGAAAAGCAGAAGGAAGAGTAAGCTCGGATGAACCCGAATAAAACCCGTGCGAACCCGAGAAAACCGGAACCTGTGGTGCCATGAAACCTGCAAAGATTTTGAAAATTGCCTGAATATGGTAAAAGCCAATAGGCTGCGGAGCTGGCTGACGATCATAGGGGTCATCATTGGCATTGCCTCGGTAATGGCCATTGTCACGACCGGGGAATATTTCCAGGAACAGGTAACCGAAACCCTGGAGAGCCTGGGAGGAGACACGATCACGATTGTCGCCTCCTATCCCTTTGATTCCGTAGAGATGGATTTCGATGAGGCAGGCGAGCCTGTCGTATCGGAAGAACCTGTAGAGATACAAAACCCCCAGCTTACGAAGACAGACGTTTTTGCCCTCCGGCGCATCCCCGCAATCGAATACGTCAATGTAAATGTCGAAACAGGGGTAGATATAGAATACGGAGGAGAGAAAACCTCGGTCTGGGTAAAGGGTGTGGACCCGAGGGTCTGGCCTGATATCACTAAAAAGAAAATCGGGGAGGGAAGGATGCTGAAGCCCGGGGACAGGGCTGTTGTGGTCATTTCCAGCGAGCTTGCACACGAGGCCTTTGAACGGGAAATCCGGCTCAACCAGATGGTCCTCTTAAACGGAAAGTCCTACCGGGTAGTCGGGATCCTGGCAAAGGACGACGGTCTCCTCGGGGGCATGGGCGGCTTATTCGGGAGCAGCGTCTACCTGCCTTACGAAGAAGTCTACTCATTTAAGCAGGATGAGGAAAGCCTGTCCGAAGGGGAAAGGGATGTCTATGACTCAATAGAAGTAAAATTGTACAGTGGGGCAGACCACGAAGCCGCCCTTGAAGAAATCGAGAGCAGGCTGAGGCTTTCCCGGAGAGTGGACGAAAAGACCCAGGACTTCTATGTAAGCTCCCCGAAAGAAGCTATTGAAAGCACCCGGAAACTGATCGACGGCCTCACAGCCTTCCTGGCCTTCATTGCAGGCATTTCCCTCCTGGTGGGCTCAACAGGCATCGCCAACACCATGTTCACTTCCGTGCTTGAGAAAACCAAAGAAATCGGGATCATGAAAGCCATCGGCGCGAAAAACAGGGACATACTCCTTATCTTCCTCTGCAATGCCGCAATGATCGGGCTTGTAGGAGGAATCATAGGCATCCTCCTGGGTACAGCAGCTGTCCAGGTAATCCTGTTAATGATCTCGGTGAGAATGCAAATCCCCTTTGAGTTTGCCCTCAGTATAAAAGGGACCCTTGTAGCAACCCTTGTGTCCATAATCGTGGGACTGATTGCAGGCCTGGTGCCGGCAAAGAATGCCTCGGAACTGAAGCCTGTGGATGCTTTGAGGTACGAGTGAATAAGGTACGAAGCAATCAGGAAAAGTTTCTGGATCATTGCAAAAAGCTGAAGCAATAAAGCTGAAAACAGAAATCAGATTTAAGGATAAATTGAAAATGGCTTAATAAGTTTAAAAGCAGTTTGAAATGAAGTTAATAACAGTTTAGAATTAGATACTAAGAAGCCAGCACAGGTTGGTAAATTCACATCAACCTGACTGTCCATTCTTCACTTTCAACTATCATGACCATTGCCATTTTTTTGCGCAGGCCCTGAAATGAAAAGCTGTCCTCATAATGAGCGAGCTGAACCCTGGTCGTTTCCGGGGCATTTTCAGATTCAATATCCGTGGTCTGGTCCACTGACCTTGTGGACTCACTTATAATGTATTTTTGAGAAGATACCGCAGTACCCGAAGAAATATGGACTGCCATCAAAAGTGAAAACATTATTAAAAAACAGCATAAACTGAAGACAATTTTGTTGATCCCTCTTTTCATCTTACCACCTTCATTTAACCCCATTTATTGTTATCCTTACCCCATTTATTATTATCCTTATAATTATATTTATGTTGCTATTGTTATATAAATATTATCATAAAAAGAAATATTTTCACACATTAAGGCCATAAATAGTGTAAAAATATACAAAAAAGACACAATGAAAGGGCAATACAATGCAAAAATCGTACGAATAAAAGTGGGATGCAGGGGAAAGAAATTGATAATGAAAAGACAGAAAGAAAAGGATATTCAGGCTCTCTAGAATGATGTAATATCGATTGAAATGGCCCTGGTTTTTGTGACAGGATTTAATGCTGATTCCAATTCTGGGAATTTCCTTCCTGAAATCGAGAGCAAGATATTTCACCGCTTGCGTAAGCAAGCGGCCTTTCCAAAAATATTGAAAAACAGCGATTATAAAATAAATTGCCAGTGGAACCCTTTACTTTTATTCAACTCACTTCACGTCAATATTCGAACTATAGTCAATAACCCAAATTTTTAGATAAATCTCAAGTGACAATTTAACCACAGAAAGCACGGAA
>DUKH01000122.1:17676-24207 GCA_013329415.1 Methanosarcinaceae archaeon
GAATAAAGGAAATAGGGCACAACCCTTCCGTGCTTTCCGTGTCTTCCGTGGTTTAAAGTAAGTGTAAATATTTACGTTCAGGACCATATTTGTATCGTGTCGTTATTTATATTTAATTTTTAAATTTCCGAAATAACTTGCATTGATTGAAAATTTCTATCGGTTTTTGCTTTTTTTCATTTACTTTATTCTTTTTCCTAATTTTTATTCTGAAAATGCCGGCCGCCTTCGGCGCCCGGGACAAGAACGACACGATATACTAATATGGTTGTATGGGGTACAATCAAGGATTCAGAGCCAACCATTATTTTTATTCTTACTCGAGAACATCAAATAAATAGGCAGGACGACAAAGAAAGGACGACCAGGAAAAAAGGAAGAAAAATAAAAGAAAAAGAAGAAATGAGAAATAGAAAAAGAAGAAGGAATTGAAAAACCCGCAAAGGCGGATTCGTTCTTCTATTAAGTCAGATTTACTCTTCTATTATATCCATCACATCAAGGCGCATCGTCGGAGGAACTTCTTTTTCCGGGACTCCGATTCTTAAAAGCATCTGGATGGTTTCCTCTTCTTCTGCGTATTCTTCGTGTATCTCCTTATACATCCCGGCCATTTCCGGGTACTCTTCAGTGGCCTGGCTCAGGGGCTGCATGGCATATCCCATGTCCGCGGCCGTGAGCAGGAAACGGCTGTAGAGGATACCGGATTCAACCTGGACCGTGCGGTTGTTGCCTTCCGTGATTATCAGGGCATATGCAGGGGTGTTTTCCACGGCATCCTCGGTCTGGCTGAGGAAGGAATCCCTTGAGGTTTCAGGGCTGTTCATAGAGGGGAAAAGAGATAGGAGGCCCTGAATTATGTGGACTTTGAGGGGCGAAAGCCCCTGCCCTTCCATGGTAAAACCGTAGCGGAACCTGTTCTTCTCCCATTCGTTGGGCCTGAACAGCTCAGAGCCTTCGTCCTGGACACCGGAATTCCCGGCTTCCACCTCAGCTGCCCTGTAGGCGATGTCTCCGAGCTTTTCAACGTCCTCTGCTTCCTGGAAAATGACTATGGTAACGTTTTCCGTGCTCAGGGCCTCGAGCTTCTCAACGTCTTCCTGCAGCAGCTTTGTTTCCCTGTATGGGACCCTGTAGGTGTCCGAGAGGAACATCACGGGATAAAGAGGTGAAATAGAGCCTCCGGTTTCACGACTTTCCCGAATTTCCTCCAGAGCGTCCCCGGAAGTTTCTTTCAGGTTCACCCTGGCAACCGGTTTGCTGCCCAGGTTTTCAGGAGAGCCCTCGGGTCCGTATTCCCCGTCAGGGAAAAACTCGATTTCGGCTTCATACCCAAGCTCTTCAGCAGCGATCCTTACGTACTCAAGGAAAGTCCCCTGGCTGATGGTCACCTGCCTGCCCGGGGGGTCGGCTTTCGGGCTCAGCCTGTCCGTATCCACATACAGGAGAAAACTGTCTTCGCCTTCCATGGCCACCCTCCAGGACTGGAGGTTGTGGGAATTCGGGGCAAGCACCCCGTGGGCAAGCACCTGGACCCCCGGCTCTTCAAACTGCTCATGATAGTCTTCAGCCCAGGGCTCAAGATACTGTTTATGAAGGAACGTCCCATCTACTATGACCAGCGCAAAGATGCCGATCACCAGAATACCCGTAAATGCAATTGCTGCCTTCTGCCAGGTGATTATCGCCAATTCATTGCCTCCTGAACCTAAACCCTTTTTCTGTGATAATTCCATTTTCGATAACAATTTCGATAACAATTTCGCATTGATGATGTAACTAACTACTCAAAAAAACTAAACCTAATTCCTGAACCATAATATTGAACTGTATAATTGAAGTATAATACTGTCCGGGGTTCCAGATATGAAAATGAAAATCCAGAAAACCAGCAGTCAGGAAAGCAATCCGGGTATTCGGGAAGACCATCCTCGAAAACCTGTCATCAAAAAAATTTACGATTACCTGCTGGACGCATACGGCTCCCAGGGCTGGTGGCCCCTGACAGAACTCCATGCCAATGGCGGGTCCAACCCCACAAAAACCGGTTCCGTGCAGGGATACCATCCCGGGGACTATACTTACCCCCGAAACAGCACGCAGCAGTTCGAAATAATCTGCGGAGCCCTGCTTACCCAGAACACAAGCTGGCCCCAGGTCGAAACGGCTCTCTTCAACCTCAAACGGCTAAAAGCCCTCTCCCCCGAAGGTATCCTCGCCCTTGACCCCGAAACCCTGAGGGAAGCCATCAAACCCGCAGGTTACTACAACCAGAAAGCCGGACGCCTGAAAATCCTTGCCGGCTGGTTTTCGGACCTGCAGGAAAGAACCCCTGAAAGACCCGTTGAAATAATCCAGAGAATTCCGGCCCGGGAAAAGCTCCTCTCCCTGAAAGGCGTGGGGCCCGAAACTGCCGATTCGATTCTTCTTTATGCTTTCAAGCAGCCCTCCTTTGTCGTTGACGCCTACACCAGACGGATAACGGCTAACCTTGGCCTGGCCGGGGAAAAGGCAAAATACGACGAAATAAAAGCCCTTTTTGAAGAAAACCTGCCCGAAGATACGGTCGTATATCAGGAATATCATGCCCTGCTTGTGGAACATGCAAAGCGGCATTATAAGAAAAAAGGGGCTTACGGGGAATGTCCGCTCCTGGAAATCGTTAAAGATTAAAGTTTGTCCCGTGGTAGAATAATGGTTGAAGATTGGCCCGTGGCAAAATAATAGATGATCTCAAGGACATTGGTAACGGATATAAGGCAGGGTAACAAAATTACCGGAAATGTAAAATTCATGCAGTCAAGGATTCAACTTTAAGGAAGAGAATGTGCTAAGTCAGCGGCAATAGCGCTGGGAGGAAAAGGTTACAAAAAGGGGGGGAGTCAGAGAGAAAGCAATTTCTCGTTTCTGAATCTGAGTTACGGAATGCACGGAAAAAAGGCAATTCCTGTAAGCAATTTGTTCGTCAGCGGTTCTATCTGTCAGGCGGTTCACTTATATAGCAATTTTCTTAGCCGAGTTTTACGCTGTAGCTGTCGGAGAGTTCTGTTTCAAGGACTCCTTCATGGACCAGCTTTTCAATCTCGTTTTCGACCTGGCCGTAGGTAAACGGATGGTCATAGGAAATTGCTGAAATCAGATCCGGGCTTGGGCAGGACCTTGTCGGAAATGCTTCCCTGAACATTGCTACATTTTCTATAATTAAATTTCTGAGTTTTTCCATTTTTTATCACCTCTTTTATAGTTAGTTCTTTTGTTAAGTATTGAGTTTTACACATGTGTATAATAGCTGATCTTGTTTATATAGATTATCCAAATAAACTATATAGTAAATATATTTTGAGGTATTTTAGGTTAGGGGTGAGGAAATATTCACCTGTAAGCAGTCCATTGGTTTTTCCGTCCCAAAAATGAAGCGAAAAAGCGAAGCAGAAAAGTGAAGCAGAAAAGTGAAGCAGAAAAGTGAAGCAGAAAAGTGAAGCAGAAAAGTGAAGCAGAAAAGTGAAGCAGAAAAAGGAAAAAGCAGGTAGGGTTCTCTTCAACAGCATGAAACAGAAAGAAATTCCCTAAAATTAAAGCTTTCAGCAAAAAGTTGAAGAGTCCTGGGAATCCGGATTATTCAGTCTACTTTTTCAAACTCGGATGCAGGCGCTCCACAGATAGGGCACTTTCCGGAAGGTTCATTTTCCACGGTATTTCCGCAGACCTTGCAGACGTAGTAATCGACTTCCTCATTGTTCCCCAGGTTCTCAAGAGCTTTTTTGTAGAGCCCTGCGTGGATCTGCTCTACCTGGTTCGCCAGGTTAAAGCTCCAGGCAGCATCTTTGTTCCCTTCTTTTTTTGCTTCCTCGATGTAGGCAGGGTACATCTCATTGAATTCGAAAGTTTCACCCTCAATCGCCCATTTCAGGTTTTCCCCGGTACTTTTGATTTCCCCCAGGACTCCAAGGTGGTTGTGGGCGTGCACCGTTTCCGCAGCAGCCGCGGCCCTGAAAAGTTTGGCGACCTGTATTAAACCTTCTTCATCGGCTTTCTTTGCAAAAGCCAGGTATTTCCTGTTTGCCATGGACTCCCCGGCAAAGGCTTCCTTCAAGTTGTCGATCGTGCTCGTATTCATACCCTCCGGATTCTGTTAGTTACATTGCATATATGGTTATCATTCTATTATGTAATTTCGGATATGGACAGTAGTTCCGAAAATTATAAAAGCATAAAAGAAACACACATTTAGAGAGGTTGGGGAAGATATCTTATTAAGACCCCTCATATAAAAATTATAAGTGTAAAAATATATATATAACGTGAGCAAGAATACGGGATCAGCCAATAATTCAAAAGACATTTCTTCAAACTTATTCTGCACACAATATGCACATAATATGTACGCACAATAGGGCCGGGTTATGGGAAATTATTGATTATCTGACTGCGAAAAATAAGGTGTCGGGGTTCAGGTAGATGCTACGTGCAACAATATTTCCTGGGTTGAGAGGACTTTAAAGGGGTTGTCAGCCTGAAGAAGGAAAATACGAGAACGATAATGGAGCAGTTTCCATCGAAAAACCCGAACCCGGTGCTCCGCGCTGGAAAGGTAGGAAGGCTCATTTACGCAAACAGGGCAAGTGACCCCCTGCTGCACGAGTGGGGAGTTGGGGTAGGGGAAGAACTGCCGTCCTCCATCGGAAGCGTGATCCAGGAAGTGATTTCCAGGAATAGCCCGGAAAAAATGGAAGTAAAAGCAGGAGGAAGGGTATACCTTGTCGCTTTCCACCCCTTGAATGGAGACAAATACGTAAACATTTACGGATTCGACATCACCGGGCAAAAAGAGGTGCAAGAAAAGCTCCGCATCAAAGAAAAGCAGCGTGATATGCTCCATAAAATGGGCATGATGGCCCTTACCTGCGAAAGTCTCCAGCGATTCATGGACGAAAGCGTAAAGCTGGTTGCCCGGACCCTTGAACTCGAATACTGCAAGATCCTGGAACTCCTTCCTGACGGGGACTTCCTGCTCAGGGCAGGGTTCGGGTGGAAGTCAGGGACCGTGGGAAAAGCCATAGTTGAAGGGAAAAAAGAGTCACAGGCCGGGTATACTTTGCTTTCGAACGGGCCCGTGATGGTTGAGGACATTGAGCAAGAGAGGCGCTTCAGCCCCCCTGAGATCCTGAAGGAGCACGGGGTGGTCAGCGGGATCAGTGTCATCATAGGCGGTTTGGAAAAACCCTTCGGAGTACTGGGCGCCCACAGCAGGAAAGAAAGAAAGTTTACCGAAGAAGATGCATATTTCCTCATTTCGGTGGCTTTTTTGCTCGCAGAAAAAATCGAGCGCATGCGTGTGGAAGAAGAACTGAAGCAGCACCGTGAGCACCTGGAAGAACTTATCAGGGAAAGGACCTCCGAACTGATGAAAACAAACGAAATGCTCTCCAGGGAAATTTCCGGGCGCAAGCAGGTTGAAAGGGCTCTTCAAAATAACGTAAATTTCCTGGAAGCGTTTCTTGATACGATCCCTGCCCCGGTGTTTTACAGGAACGTGGACTACATCTACCAGGGCTGCAATGAGATGTTTGCCGGACACGTCCTTGGTCTCCCGAAAAAGGAAGTCATAGGGCATTCCATGTATGAGTTTAAGGAAGTGTTTTCGGAGGAAATGGTCCGTATCACCGAACGTTTTGATAGGCTACTGCTGGAAGAAGGAAAAAGCCTGCCCCAGGAAGTCCAGATAAAGTGCGCCGAAGACGGCAAAGTAAGGGACTTTATTGTCCACAAGGCCACCTACAGCAATATTGCCGGGGACATAATAGGAATAGTAGGCGTACTGCTCGACATCACCGAAAGAAAAAAGGTGGAAGAAGCCCTCCTGAAAACCGAGAAAATCCGCAAAAAAGAAATTCATCACAGGATTAAAAATAACCTCCAGGTGATCTCTTCCCTGCTCAGCCTTCAGGCCGAACATTTCGAAGACAGGAAAGTTATTGAAGCCTTCCGGGACAGCCAGAACCGCGTGGTGTCAATGTCCCTGATCCACGAGGAACTCTACAAAACAAGGGAAAACGGGGACGTGGAAACCCTTGATTTTACGGCATATCTCCGGAAACTGGCAACTGACCTCATCAGGTCTTACAAAGTGGGGGATGAAGAGATCCATTTAAAGCTGGACCTGGAGAACGTGTCCCTTGGGATGGACACCGCAATTCCCCTCGGGATCATTGTCAATGAACTTGTTTCCAACTCCTTAAAACATGCCTTTCCCGAAAGAAGAAACGGGGAAATACGAGTCAAACTCTGCAGAGCAGAAAATGACCATGCCCCCCAATTTACTCTTATCGTTTCGGATGACGGTGTGGGCCTGCCGGAAGCCCTCAATTTCAGGGATACCGCATCCCTGGGTCTCCAGCTCGTAAACACCCTTGTAGAGCAAATAGAAGGCAGTATCGAGCTTGAAATAGGAAACGGAACGAAGTTCAAGATAGGATTCAGGGAAATCGGCTTATAAGGAAATTGTGTCTTGTGAACTACCCGCTAAATCTA
>DUKH01000121.1:0-2234 GCA_013329415.1 Methanosarcinaceae archaeon
ACAAGGTAGACGTTTGTCTGGTTAGCAGTATATGTTCTTTGCCAGCAAGTAGACTTTCGAAAGGTAGATTTTCGGGGCCTATAGTGGACTATATAAATTTATTTGAGGTGACGTAGGGGGGCTTTTCCGGATGATTCTTTTACATTATAGGCCGCTACATTCTTATTTTTTAGATTTCTGATCCTTTCCCCTTCTCAGGGCTACTATTTTCATTTTCCTTCTTTTATCATAACTGTGTGAACTTGATCATACATCACCAAAATTTATTTATTTTCAACTGGCCCATAAGTTATGGGGTATTTTCCATGAAATGCGAAATTTGTGAAGTAGAAAGTGACTCGAGATACTGTGAACAATGCGGCAAAGTCATGAATGAAGTCATCAGGCAGGTGGGGGAAGCCCGCTGGGCTGCAATGGATGATTGTTCCTACATTTATCCGCTGGTCCGGCGTGTGGGTAAAGGCGAACTTACTGTCCACGACATTATCCAGTCCCTTGATGTTGAAGACTGATCTTTGTTTTCCGGAAATTACAGGAATCCGTTTTCGAACTTTGGGAAGCAGCCTCGATAGGAGGCTGTTTCACGGATATTTCATTATCTCCTGCCTCGCCGTTCTGGCTTTAATTACCGGAGGTCTTGGAATTACTGCTTTGTGGACCTTGAACTTAAGGACCTTTCACCGGAGTCCCGGTGCAAAACCCTGGTTCAGGGCCTGAATGTCTAAATTAACTGAAAATTAGTGCCTGAAATTAGTGCCTGAAAAACCTTTAACTTGCAAACATCCCTAAAATTAATATCTCTTCAGCCTTAATATTAAAGTGTTGAAGTTAAGCAGTAAAGTTATCAGAGTAATAATTAGAGTTTCAGATTTAGAGTTTCAAAACAATTTTGTATTAATTGTAGAGTGTACAGGGGAATTCCGGAAAGTAGGATTTCGGCATAAATTTTCGAACCAGTTCAGGAATCGGTGCAGTATATGGACAGAAAGGCCGGGACAATCTTTTTGGTTTTCCTGCTGGCGGCATTGCTTGTGCTGTCGGGATGTACGGAAAAAGAAGGGACAGGTGAGCAAGATGAAAACCGGGAATTTCAGGATTCCGAAGGGGATGAGAATGTGAGCATCCGGGACATCAGGGTTTTTAGTGATTCATTCGAACCGAAAGGCATGATCCCCGAAAAGTATACCTGCAACGGGGAAAACGTCAATCCCTCGCTCGGGTTCGAGGGGATACCCGAAGAGGCGAAAAGCCTTGTACTTATCATGGACGATCCGGATGCGCCAATGGGCACCTTTACACAATGGGTAATCTGGGATATCGAACCTGTTGCGGAAATTGAAGAAGACAGCATCCCCGGAGTTGAGGGGATGAATGATTTCAGGAAAATAGGGTATGGAGGTCCCTGCCCGCCTTCCGGCACCCACAGGTATTTCTTCAGGGTCTATGCCCTTGACAAAAAGCTGGAAATAAAAGCCGGAGCCGGAAGGAAAGATGTAGAGAACGCAATGATAGGGCATATCCTTGCGGAAGGGGAACTGGTCGGGAAATACGGAAAGACCTGATTTCCCCAAAAAATCCGATGAGGGGGGAGTATACTGTCTGAAAAAGAAACGAGTGAACATAGTCCTGACTATTTTGAAAACCCCGGAGATCCCATGCAAAAAGCCACTTTTGCCGCAGGCTGCTTCTGGGGTGTTGAGGCGGCTTTCCGGCAGGTCAAAGGAGTGGCCGCAACGGCTGTCGGGTATACCGGCGGGCACACTGAAAATCCTTCTTATGAGGACGTCTGCACCGACAGGACCGGACATGCGGAAGCTGTGCGCATAATCTTTGACCCTGCGGTTGTTTCCTATGAGACGCTGCTGGATATCTTCTGGAAAATTCATGACCCTACAACGGAAAATCGACAGGGTCCGGATGTCGGGTCCCAGTACCGCTCAGCTATCTTTTACCATGACGAGGATCAAAAAGCCACAGCTTTCACCTCGAAAGAGCGGCTGGAAAACTCAGGGGAATTCAAAAAACCGATCGTAACCGAGATCGTCCAGGCTTCCGCTTTCTACCTTGCCGAGGACTATCACCAGCAGTACTTTGAAAAGAAAGGGTTCCTGGGGCAGATTATCCACAGCCTGAAGAAGTGAGCTGTGCTAGAGGATTTTAATAAGCCTGTAGTTTGACTTATAAGTTTAAAGTCTCAGGTTTAAGTGGGTTGCAGGCATGTTTACAGGCATGTT
>DUKH01000121.1:2605-7163 GCA_013329415.1 Methanosarcinaceae archaeon
GTTTACAGGCATGTTTACAGGCGGTTAGCTGTGAGCCTGCGGATTTATGAAAAATCCATTTAAAAAACATATAAAAAGATTAATTTAGATGGATTCCTAAAGTAGTTCCGAATGGAAAATGCGGTCTCAATACGGAATTTATCAAAAACCTTCGGGAAAACCCCTGTCCTGAAAAACCTGGATCTCGACCTGAAAAAAGGCGAATTGACGGTTATTTTCGGCCCCAACGGAGCCGGTAAGACCACTCTTTTAAAACTGATCGCAACCCTTATCGAGCCCGGTGAAGGTTCGCTTATAATAAACGGGCTTGACTCGGCCGAAGAACCGGAAAAAGTCCGGAAAGAAATCGGGATGCTTTCCCACGAATCCTATTTATACGGTGACCTGACTGCGGAAGAAAACCTTTTCTTTTTCGGGAAGATGTACGGGCTCGGGAAGCAGGAACTTGAAACAAGGACCGCATATCTCTTAAAAGAGGTAGGACTCGAAAAAAAGGCTGACGAGCGGGTCAGCACCTTTTCCAGGGGCATGAAACAGCGCCTTTCCATTGCAAGAGCTTTGATCAACGAACCCTCCCTCCTCATTCTGGACGAGCCGTACACAGGGCTTGACCCAAAAGCCTCATCAGTCTTCGAGCATATCCTGAAAAGTCCCGCTTTTGAAGCAAGCAGCAAAATAATGGTGTCCCACGACCTTGAAAGAGGCTTTACCCTCTGCGACAGGATACTTGTCCTTAAAGCCGGTAGAATTGTTTATGACGGGCTTAAAGGAGATTTCACCGGATTTACGGAGTTTAAGGAGGCATGTGCCCCCCTGCTGGCCTGACCAGTTAGTTCTGACCCGTTTAATTGAATTAAGTTGGATAAAACAGAAGCTAAAACAGGATAAAACAGAAGCTAAAACAGGATAAAACAGAAGCTAAAACAGGAGATTAAAAATATGATCCGGAGCCTTTACATTGCCGCAAAAGACCTGAAAGCCGAGTTCCGGACCAAGCAGATGTTCAACTCAATGCTTATTTTTTCCCTGATCGTGCTCGTGGTATTCAGCATTTCCTTCGGGGATTTCCTGGGGGACAGCTCTAAGGTGGAAAAACTTGCTCCGGGCGTGCTCTGGGTCGCGTTCACCTTTGCAGGCATACTCGGGCTTTCCCGGACCTTTGTGATGGAAAGTGAAAACGGCTGCCTTGAAGCTCTCAAACTCTGCCCTGTTGACAGGAGCGCAATCTATACCGGGAAGGTCTTTTCGAACCTGGTAATCGTTTTCCTGATGGAAATCGCAACCCTTCCTTTCTTTGTCGTGCTCTTCAATTACAGCCTGGACTCCGGCACCCTGCTGCTGCTCGGGCTGGTCCTCCTGCTCGGGACCCTGGGCTTTATCGTTGTCGGGACCCTTCTTTCTGCCCTGACCCTCAGCACCCGCACCCGGGAACTTCTTCTTCCCGTCCTGCTCCTTCCCGTGCTCCTTCCCGTGCTCATCCCCGGGGTGGAGGCAACAGCGGGAGTCCTTGCAGGAAACGGCCTTTCCGGCATATCTTCCGAGCTCAGGCTGCTTGCGGTCTATGACCTCATTTTCTTTGCGGTTTCCCACCTGGTTTTCGAGTATGCGATTTCGGACTGAAGTTCCGGGTTGGAGCCAGTGAAGGTTCGGGGCTACCCAGCTAAGGTTCGGGACCAAACCGGTTAAAAACGAATCAATAATAAATAATGTGAAATGATTATAGTCGAAGGTTAATTTCAAAAATAGATACCTATCTCTCACTGGTTAATTATATTTTTATATTAATTCATTTATTCTTCAGATTAATTATCCCAATTACCTGGTCACGTGAAATACAATGGCAGCAAATTCCAGAAAAACCGGAGTGCTGGCAGCTTTGGCTGCCGGTGTAATGCTTCTTGCAATCTACATGATCTTCTTTTACCTGCCCCCCATAAGAGGTGAAGGGGGAGAGGTCCTGAGCGGCAGTTTCAGGATATTTTTCTTCCACATGCCAATAGCCATCACTTCCTACCTGGCTTTTGTCGTTGTGTTTGTTTCAAGTGTGTTCTATCTCCGGGAAAAAGCCCTCAAGTGGGATATCTATGCCCGCTCGGCTGCCGAGATCGGAGCCCTTTTCTCTTTTCTCGTCCTGGTCACCGGCTCGATCTGGGCAAAGGATGCCTGGGGCTGGTACTGGATCTGGGACCTCAGGCTGACGACTTCCCTGGTCCTTTTCCTGGTCTACCTCGCCTATCTCATGCTCCGGAAGTCCCTGGAAGAGCCCGAAAAAAGAGCGCGTCTAGCTGCCGTTTTCGGGATAGTGGGCTTTGTATCCGTACCCCTGAGCTTCCTTTCGATCCGGCTCTGGCGCTCGGCCCACCCCCTTATGTTCGGGGGAAACACCGGAGGAAGCGGAGGCAGTGGGCTTGAAGGAACTGCCCTGCAGCTGACCCTTGCAGTGAATTTTATAGCCTACATCCTGCTCTTTGCAGCCCTCTTTGCGGTAAAGGTGGAGAACGAGAGGATGCAGGAAGCTGTTGATGAAAAAAGGTACGGGGAATTTGAAGAGGGGATTTAAGATAAGCAAATTTCCCTCTTTTAAACTTCTTTTTTAAATTCCTCTTTCAATATCTGGTCTAAAATTTCCCTTTCAAACTTCTTTCTTATACATTTTCAGTTTTTATTTTCAGCTTTTATTATCAGTTTTTAGATTCTTTTCCTGATTTTTCACATTGCAGTTACTTAAAGATCCTCCGTGAACAGATAGTCATTATTCGCCTGTCTTGCATGGCAGTTCTGGCAGCTTAGCACCTTGCCTTCTGATATTATTTCGCCTTCTGCATCATACTCAAGCCAGAACCAGTCGTTATACGCCGGGTCAAAACCTTCGACTTTGTGCATCACCACGACTGATATCAGCTCGCCTTCGGAGTCATAACCCTCTTTTAAAACCGTGCTGTTGGCAGGCATAACATCGGCTTTTTCCTCTATCGCTGAAAGAGCGCTGTCCGAGACATAGATGGCGATCTGGTCTCCATGCGGGCCTTTCCCGGGATCCAGCTCTCCGGTGCCGGGCCAGAGCTCCCAGTTTTTGTAGTTGTCTTCTTCCATCACATAAGCCTGGATCTCTTCTCCCGTTGGCTCGGGTGCGGCTTCGGTTTCCGGAGTTTCAGCCGGTGTTTCGGTTTCATTCGGTGTTTCCGTTTCCGGGGATGTGCATCCGAAGCACAGGGACGCACACAGGATTAAAAGCATTGTGTACACGAAATATTTTGTTCCAGGAATATACCTTACCCCCTTGCTGTTTTCCTGTCATCTGCTATTCAAGCAATATTAGGGCTCAATCACTATTATCCCTGTCTATAAAATAAATTCAGGCTGAATTTTCCCTTCTTTTTTGGAAATTACTATTTTTACCCTCTGAATTTCAGGAAAATTATATACCCTGCCCTTTCCTATCCTCTTGCATGATTTTTGATCCGATCACAGTTTGTAATATGAAACTTCAGAACCGTTTTGTCAGGTCTGCGACCCAGGAGTTCATGGCCGAAGAGGATGGGACACCAACCGGGAGGCTCGGGGACCTCTACGAGGAGCTTGCAAGAAACGAGGTTGGCCTGATTGTTACCGGTTATTCGTATGTGCTTCCGGGAGGGGAGAGCGACCCTCTCCAGCAGGGTATTTACGACGACCGTTTTATCGAACCTTACAGGAAGCTTACCGAACGTGTGCACCGCTACAAAAGCAAGATTGTGCTCCAGATAGTCCATGGGGGGAGGCAGGCTACCGTGTCCAGGGAATACCCTGTGCCGATTGCTCCTTCCCCGGTCAAGAACGGGCATTCTTCGGTGCTGCCGAGGGAAATGACCGACACGGAAATCCTGGAGATGATCGAAGCTTTCACCCGGGCTGCGGTAAGGGCAAAAAAGGCGGGTTTTGATGGCGTGCAGCTCCACTGTGCCCATGGCTTTCTGCTCAGCAACTTCATCTCCCCCTACACGAATACGCGGGAAGACCGCTGGGGCGGTTCCACGGAAGACCGGACGCGGATCATCACGGAAATTGTAAGAAGGATAAAGGAAGAAGTGGGGGAGGATTTTCCCATCCCTGTGAAACTGAATGCTACGGACGGGTTTCGTTCAGGTTCCTCAAAGTCGGGCCTGGGGCTCAATGCTCCGGAGTCCGTGGAGGTCGCAAAACTCCTTGAAAAGGCTGGGGTCTGTGCAATTGAAGTCAGCGGCGGGATCGGTGAAGCTGGCGGGGTGACCATCCGGACCGCGATCAATTCCCCTGCCAAAGAGGCATATTTCAAGAATTATTCTAAAATGATAAAAGAAGCCGTGGACATCCCCATAATCCTGGTAGGGGGTATCAGGTCTCTTTCGGTTATGCAGTGCCTGGTCAAAGACGGGTGCGCTGATCTCATATCCATGAGCCGGACCTTTATCAGCGAACCCGACCTTATCCCGAAGCTCAGGTCCGGGGAAGTGGAAAAGGCCCGCTGCGTGTCCTGCAACCTCTGCTTTGATCCCGAGGGGATAAGGTGCAATTTCGAGTTTGATTGATTGGTAGTTTG
>DUKH01000121.1:7537-9309 GCA_013329415.1 Methanosarcinaceae archaeon
ATTGATTGGTAGTTTGATTGATACGGTAGGGTTTGCCCTGAAAATTCCTGATCTGTTAGGAGTTTTTGCAACCTTTAGCATCCGGTCCCGGGCTTTATACAATTTTTAACTGTCAGGCGGGAAGTTCCCTTCCTCGATCCCGAAGGAGGGGGAGTCCACTAGCAATAGAGTTATATTTTTGGATTGTGTAACCTTTTCAGATATTTTTATGAGCACGATCAAGCGGCTTGCCAGAAATAGCGGGTATTTGTTTTTTAGCGGCATAGCGACGAAATTACTCGGTTTTGTTGCTTTGCTCTACATTGCCCGTTATCTGGGGCCGGAAGACTTCGGAAAATTTTCTTTTGCCTTTGCTTTCATCTACTTTTTCAGCTTTATCCCGGACCCGGGGATTCATAAAATCCTCGTCAGGGAAGCTGCAAGGGAACCCCGGGAGGCGGGGAAACTTATTGGCAACGGGACAATTCTCAAGGTCTCTCTTTCGCTGGCTGCGCTGGCTTTAGCTTTTTTTGTCATAGCTTTCCTGGATTTTCCTCCTTCCACGAAAAATGTGTTGTACATAGCTTCTTTCGGGCTGCTTTTGAGCGGGGCCAGTTGCTACGGGGTTATATACGAGACAAAATTGAGAATGGAATACTCCTTATTTTTCAACCTTGTCAGTAAACTCTTCTTCCTTGCCCTTGTCCTCCTGGCCATTTCAAGGAATTTAACGCTGCCTTTTTTTGTTTTTGCTTCGGTTTCAGCCACTTTTGTGCATAATTGCCTGATGGTCGTCTTTTCAAAAAAACTCGTAAATGTATCTTTCAATGTAGATCCGGATTTAATGAAAAAAATAATACGGGAAGCAATTCCGGTTGCAATAGCCTCGGTTTTTTCCGTGATATATTTCAGGGTCGACGTCCTTATGCTTTCCTTTTTGAAAGGGGATCTCGATGTAGGTTTTTATTCCGCAGCTTACCGGTTACCAGAGGCCTTTGTTTTTTTACCCACGGCATTTACAACTTCCACTTTTCCCCTTATGTCAAAATATTTCAAAGACTCTTCCGAGTCATTTGGATTTACATATGCTAAAGCCTTCAAGTACCTTTTTTCCACAGGCCTGCTGCTTGCCGTCCTGGTAACCTTTAGTTCGGAGAAAATCATTCTTGCGATTTACGGGCCGGAATACCAGAGTTCAGTAGCTGCACTGCAAATCCTGATCTGGGCAACCGCTCTCATGTTTGTGAATGTCCTTGTCAGTTCCACCTGTGTTTCGAGCGGAAACCAGCAAATAATCTCAAAAATGGCAATCCTGGCTACATTCCTGAACGTGGTTTTAAATCTGGCTTTAATCCCCTCTTTCAGCTACACCGGGGCTGCAGTTGCCACCGTAGTTGCCGAATTCGGGGCAATGCTGTTTGGCATGTTCTGGATTCGGAAAAACCTTTTACACAAAAGTTTATTTCGCGAAACTGTCTCCCCTCTTGCGGGTGCGGCTGTAATCTCCCTGCTCATTCTCCTCTTAAGGCCGTATACGGGTATCTTATTCCCGAGCGTTCTTTCCATACCCCTGTTCGCAGCAGTGCTTTACATTACAGGCTGGGTGGATGCCGATGACAGGGATTTATTCTCACAACTGATTTCCCGCAGCAGGCTTTGATCTCAAGAAGTAGAAATCGGCGCCAGGGTAAGAACAAAATTAGAGAGCAAAAGACATCTCGAAAAATCGCAAAAGGCTGTGTGAAAATTGGCATAACAGGGCGAAATATCTCAAGAGAAACAACAAGAGAAAC
>DUKH01000121.1:9662-19259 GCA_013329415.1 Methanosarcinaceae archaeon
GAAACAACAAGAGAAACAACAAAATAAACAACAAAAGTAACTGTAAAAAATAAGAAGTTCCGGGTTTACTATTTTACCCGGATACGTATTTTTATTCTGAACAATTTGGTTCAGCTTTGATCTTTATTCTTCTTTCTTTTTTTCAATATAAATCGCAGGTCTCAGCGGTTCGGCGAACCTGGTCTTCTTTTCGGGGTCGTATTCGGGGTTGTCGGCGCTCTGGACTTCGACAGGGCAGCCGATTTCGTGTTCCAGGAAGACGGTGGCTTCTTCAAGGAGGGCCTTTTCTTCCATTTCCATTCCGACTACGGCTTCGTAACGTTCTGCTCCGCCGCTCTTTAACTCGGGGATGAGTTTCTGGACGAATTTGGGGATTTCCTTGCCGAAACGTTTCATTTCCGGGTTAGACATGAGGGTCTTGATAAGAGTGCCTACTTCCAGGGAGCCTTCTGCCTGTATTTCGCAGGCGCATTTCACGGCTTCGTTCTTCCAGGCAGGGGCGGTGTAGAGGTAGACTTTTTCCGGGTTCATCCTGGTGACCCTGATGATCTCTTCGACGTCACCCAGGGTGTTTTTGACCAGTTCCTCGGCAAGCTCGGCACCTTCGTCTATGAGGTCTTCGTTGTAGAGGGGGTACTGGGCAAAGGAGATCGGGTCTTCATGGCCCATGGCTTCCCAGATTTCCTCGCAGAGGTGCGGGGTGAAGGGGGCCATCAGGCGGACCCAGTTGTCCAGGACGTAGTAAAGCAGGGCTTTGCCGCCCCTCCTCTGGTACCAGCGCAGGTCGTTAAAGAGCAGGAAGAAAGAGTTCTGGATTGCGTTTCTGGTCTGGATTGCGTCCAGGGCGATATTTGTCTCCCGGATATGGTACTGCATCCTGGAAAGCATCCAGCGGTCAATCTGCTTGAGCTCGGTCCCGATATCTGAGCGTTCCTCACTCCGGATCAGGTCCCTTGCAAAGTAGTAGAAGCGGTCCACCTGCCTGCGGGCGGAGTCAACCCCTGCAGTCTGCCAGTCCGCGTCCTGCGTCTGCTCGGCGGTGGAGAGGATATACATCCTGGTGATGTCGGCCCCGTACTCGCTGACCGCACTTTCCAGGGTCAGGATCGGGCCTTTGGACTTGCTCATCTTCTGGCCTTCAAGGGAGACAAAGCCGTTTACTGCAAGAGCTCTTGGCCAGAGTTCCTCGTCGAAGAGGGCCACGTGGTGGAAGAGGAAGAAGAGCAGGTGGTTCGGGACCAGGTCTTTCCCGGAGGAGCGAAGGTCCACAGGGTACCAGTACGTGAAATCACGGCGGATTTCTTCAAGGACTTCAGGGGCTATGCCGGTTTCTTCCTCCACTTCGGCTGCATCGCCTTTCCCGAAGAACACGTAATCGAAGAAGGGCAGGCTGAGCTGTTCCTTTTTCAGGTCTCCCCTTTCGATAAACTTGGCGGCAATATAGTAGCACATGTAGATTGTGGAGTCACCCAGAGACTCGATAAGCCACTCCTTGTCAAAAGGCAGGAGGGTACCCAGGCCTTTCCTGCGGGCGCAGGCCTTGTCCTTGAGCCAGTCAACCTTGTTCTCGAACTCGACCCTGTACTCTGCGGGAATGATCCGCATCTGGCTGAGGCATTTGTAGACCTTGGCCTTCCACCCGGGGTTCGAGTAGTTCAGGAACCACTGGCCTTTCACCATGTTCACAACACAGGGCGTCCCACAGCGGCAGACCACGGGTTCGCTGAATTCGTAGAAGACTTCCCCGACGTTTTTGCCTATGAAGTCCTGCGTAAGCACGTCCTTGATCTTCGAAACCGGGTAGTCCTTGTACTTGCCAGTAATTTCTTTCAGGACCCCGCCGTGGAACTCTCTCCTGTAGACGATCTTTGTTGCTTCCTCGGCTTTCGGATCGGTCTGGGACTTGACTCCCATATTCTCCACGATTTCCTTTGCCGGGAATTCCCCGAATTCCGGGACCTTGATAAGGGAGATCAGGGCGATTTCCCGGAGGTCCTTCGTGATCCCGAACTCGCTAAGGTCGGCGTCATAGAGGTCGCGGAGCGCCAGGTAGTCGAAGGGGGCGTGGGCAGGCACACTCATGACGATTCCGCTGCCGTTCCCCGGCTTTACGAATGAGGCGGGCAGGGAGATTACTTCATCCCCGGTGACCGGGTTTGTGAGCATGATCCCTATGATGTCTTTTGCGGGCACTTCCTCGATGTATTCGACTTCCCTGTCCGTGAAAGTGAGTTTCCGGTAGGCTTCCTTGCTAACCACCCAGTACTCGACTATTCCTTCTTTTTCAACCCTGGCCTTGACGTAGTCAACATTCGGGTTTATCCAGAGGTTGGTCACTCCGAAGGTGGTCTCGGGCCTGAGGGTTGCGCAGGGGAGGACCAGGTCTTTGTAGCGGAACTTGACCAGGGTGTAGTCCACGATCGTGGCTTCTTCCCCGTGCAGGATATCGTGGTCTTCCACAGGATTGTTGTCGTTCGGGCACCACTTTACGGGGTGGGAGCCTTTTACGATCAGCCCTTTTTCTTCCAGGCGGGTGTACTGCCACTCGATGAACTTCTTGTAGGTGGCGTCCGTGGTCGTGAACTTGCGCCTCCAGTCAATGGAGTAGCCGATCATGCGCATGGCTTTCTCGGATTCCACTTTGAAATAGTCCACGATTTTTTCTGGGGTATCCAGGGTGGGCAGGATGTCTCCCGGAATCCCATGCAGGCGCTCATAGACGTCCATGGTCTGGGGGTCCCGGCTTGCGATCAGTTCCGCCAGTCCGACGATGGGTGTGCCGGTCACGTGAAAGCCCATGGGGTAGAGCACGTTATAGCCGAGCATCCGCTTGTGCCGGGCCACCACGTCCCCTATGGTAAAAGTCCGGGTGTGCCCGGCATGCAGGTTCCCATTCAGGTAGGGGTAGGGGATGGTGATAAAGAACTTTTCCCGGTCATCGGGCTCGGCTTCGAAAACCCTGCTTTCGTTCCACTTTTTCTGCCATTTCGCTTCTATTTCTTGTGGTTTGTAGTCCTGCTCCATTCGCGTTCACGCCCCTGGATGATTGTGATAAGAAAGAAGGTGTAATTTTAAAGGATGTTCGATTTAAAGGATGTTCGATTTAAAGGATGTTCGATTTAAAGGATGTTTGATTTTAAGGATGTTCGATTTTTAAGAGTGTTTGATTTTAAGGGGGTTCAATTTTTAAGAGTGTTTGATTTTAAGGGGGTTCAATTTTTAATAATGTTCTATTTAAAGGATGTTCGATTTCAATGAATGTTTGATTTAATGGATATTTGATTTCAATGAGTATTGGATAAAGGATATGGCTGTCAGTTTATAAGAGTCAATTCGGGAGAACTGTAAAAATACAGGAAGTCCCGGAATCCGTTTCAGTTTCCTTCCTTTCGGCCAGCCTTTTGGCCAGCTTTCGGGCCTTCAGGTTTGCTTTTTACCCAGCCAAACTTTCAACTGTTTACGGTTCCGGCACCTAAATACTTATCTTCAATATTTATCTTCGGGAGATGTTTTCTCTTCAAACGGTTATTTTTTCCTTCTCCGAAGACGGCTATTTTCTTATTCGAAGATGGCTTTCCGGATGGATTCTATATCCGCGTCCACGACAATCGGGTCTTCGCAGACTTCAATTACTTCTTCCGGATCCTTGAGAAGGTGGCCGGTGGTTATGCAGACGACGGTTTCGTCCTTTCCGATGACTCCCAGGTCGACCAGTTTCTTAAGGCCGGCAACCGAGGTTGCGCTTGCGGGTTCCACACCTATGCCTTCGAGCCTGGCAAGGTCTTTCTGGGCTTCCACGATTTCCTCGTCGGTCACGGATTCGGCAGTGCCGTCAGAGTCCCTGATAGCGGTCAGGGCCTTGGTTGCGTTTACGGGGTTCCCGATCCGGATTGCCGTTGCAATGGTTTCCGGGTTCATTTCCGGAGTGATTGCCGGAGCTCCGCTCTTGATGGCTTTTACGATCGGGCAGGAGCCTTCGGCCTGGATCCCGGTCATTTTCGGAACCGCATCGGTTATGCCGAGCAGCCTGAACTCCCTAAAACCCTTGTAAATCGCGGTAATGTTTCCGGCGTTTCCTACCGGCAGGACTACCCTGTCCGGGACCTTGAAGCCGAGCTGGTCCACGATCTCGAACCCGATGGTCTTCTGGCCTTCCAGCCTGTAGGGGTTGATGGAGTTCAGGAGATAGATTTTTTCCTGGGAGCAGAGAGTACGCACAAGAGCAAGGGCGTCATCGAAGTTCCCGCGGATGCTGAGGACTTTTGCCCCGTGCATGAGGGCCTGGGCGACCTTCCCGAGAGCAACCTTTCCTGCCGGGAGCAGCACGACAACCGGGATTCCTGCTTTTGCTCCGTAGATTGCCAGGGCTGCGGAAGTGTTCCCGGTCGAGGCGCAGGCGACGGTGTCCATCCCGAGTTCCAGCGCTTTTGAAACTCCTACGGTCATGCCCCTGTCCTTGAATGAGCCGGTGGGGTTCATTCCCTCGTGCTTTACGTAGAGCTCTTTGACCCCTATCTTTTCGGCCAGGCGGTCGCATTTGTAGAGGGGGGTCCCGCCTTCACGGATGGTCACGGGTTCCCTTTCTATGGGGAGGAGTTTTGCGTACTTCCAGACGGAAGGGCACTCGGTTTTTAATTTTTCCATATCAATTTTGATTGAAGAATAATCATAAATGACATCAAGCAGCCCGTCGCATTTTCTGCAGGTGTAAATTACCTCGTCCTTTGAATACTCCGCACCGCATTCGATACATTTCAAATGATACATTAAATTGCTCCTGTTTCTGATGATTCTGAATAAGTGGGATTTCTGATTTGTTCCGGATCTGTTCCAGTCCTTTTCGGATCTGTTTTCAGTCCTTTTCGGACCTCTTTAAGATTGTTGTCCGGGGTTTCGGGTTAGTATATTATTAGAGTTTAATAATATTTTGTATCCTTAATACGCTACTTACTTTTAAATTATGCTGTTTTCAGGGTGTGGCAGGTCAGGATAGTGTCAGATTGAAATGTTGGATCGGGACCCAAATCGGAACCGACCCCTCAGCGTCGGATTACCATGGTCTGAAGGGCGTCGGCGGACCTTACGGCCTTGTCCGCAAGGTCCCCTATTTTTTCCACGAGTTCGAGCAGGTGGCAGACCCCGGCTCCGTGAAGTTTTTCCTGCTCTGCAAAAATCAGTTTGGTGAGTTCGGATTCTATCCTGTCCACTTCGTGTTCGAGCCTGTCTACTTCGGGAACGATTTCGAAGGCAGAGTTCATCTGTTTCCTGCTGAAGGAGAGTTTGACCAGTTTGTACAGTTTTTCTATCAGGGTATAGTATGTTTCAACGGTTTCCTTTGTCTTTGAGGCCAGTTCCAGGAACCCCTCTTTTATTTCCGGGGCAAGTTCTTCGTATTCCCGGAGTTCCATCCAGTAGGCGGCGTTCCGGGCATCGTTTACTATCTTGTCCTGTTCGGTGAGAAAATCAAGGAGGTGTTTAGGGTCCACCGGGAGCTTTACGGATGGCGAGAGGCTTGCCTGGATCTTTTGCTTGATGTAGTCGGCTTCCTCTTCGGTCCTGTCTATCTCAACACAGAGCCTGTGCAGTGTTTCCATGTCTCCTTCAAAGTATGCCTGTACGGCTTCGTTCAGTTTTCCGGCTGCGATTTGTGCTTTTCGGGCGTGTTCCTCGAGAGGAAGAAAGGGCGGCTTCCCGAAAACTTCGATTACCGTACGCTGGTACTCCCCTGGCATTAAATTCCAACCCCTTTAAGCCCCAGGAATATAAGGGCCGATGTTGCGGCTGCCACGGGGACAGTCACTACCCATGAAAATATTATCTTCCAGATAACACTTAAATCCACGGATGAAAGTCCCCTTGCCAGCCCGACCCCTATGACCGAACCTACCAGGATGTGCGTGGTGGAAATCGGAAGGGAGATGTAGCTGTGGAGGAGCACCACCGAGGCTGTTGCAAACTGAGCGGAAAAACCCCCGGGAGGGGGTAAGTTCCGTAATCTTCGAACCGATGGTCTCGATTACCTTGTAGCCCCAGGTAGCAAGGCCTAACACTATTCCCGTACCCCCTAACACAAAAATCCAGTCCGGGATTTCCTCGCCTATAATCCCCAGCGCCGTGAAGGCGGCTGAGATCGGGCCGATGGCGCTTGCGACGTCATTGGAACCGTGGGCAAAGGCGATGTAGCAGGCGGTAAGGACCTGAAGGGGAACGAAGTACTTTTCTACGTCCCCTTCTGCCCTGTGCAGGACCAGTGTCCGGATCAGGACAAAAATGCTGAAGCCGAGAATTCCCCCCATCACGGGAGAGATGAACCAGCTCAAAACGATTCGCAGCATGACGGGCCAGTTGATTGCGGAATAAGGGATGATCCCCAGGTGCGCAACGGAAAGCCCGAACCCCAGGACCCCGCCTACGGTCGCGTGGCTGGTAGAGACTGGCAGGTTGTAGAAGGTCGCAAGAGTAACCCAGAGCCCGGAAGCCAGGATTGCGGCAAGCATCCCTGTTACGACTAAATTGGGGTCGATGCTCCCTACCAGGTCGATTGGCACGATTCCTTTTGCGATGGTTGTAGTGACCCTTTTCCCGAAGAAGACCGCTCCCAGGAACTCGAATATGGCAGCCAGGACTATGACCTGCCGGAGTGAAAGGGCTCCTGTCCCGACAACCGTCCCCATGGCGTTTGCCAGGTCGTTTGCCCCGATGTTCCAGGCCATGTACAGGCCTGCCAGGCCCAGGGCCGCTATTAAGTACATTTCCATTTTCAAGCCCCTCCCTGCGAAAAGATGGAATGGAGGAAAGATAAATAAATGGTCTCGGAAAGGCGAATAGTCTCGGACTGAAGGGAAAAGGACGGATTTGTGGGGGAAGGACTCTTTGCCTGCTGGAAAATCCGTTTTTCTTTATCCCTGAGACCTCACTACCTCATCGCCTCAAATAATTTACATATTTCCTTTCATACCTCTGGTGCTTTCCCGTTGTGCGCTCTTCATGGCTCTTATGCACTCGAAGTTCTATACACACTATATAAGGCATATTATAATACCCTGTCTTCGGGGGGGTTTTTCAGTCCGAGAAAGGGAAATGAAACATGGAATAACTAAATTTTAGATAATTTATGAATGTATTACGGCAGGTCAAAATGTTTATTTCAGCCGAATACCCCTGCAGTTGCTGTGGGATGGATACGTCCCAGAAAACCGTTGATGATATATGATTTATCAAATCCGTTTTTGTTTGTTAACTTCTACTCGAAATAAACCATATCAGGTCTATTGTCTTCTTTTACGGAATTTTCAGCGGTGGCGCGAACATACCCCGTTGCTTGTAGCGGGGTGCACCAGCACAAATTTGATTTTTGCTGCCGGTTAACTTGCCGGCGGTAGTACTTATTTGCTTAGTTACTGGCTGACAGACTGCATACTGAGGTTCCAGGTGATCTCCGAAGGTGGATCTCCAATTGATTGATCCATCGCAACAACCTCTTGTGTCAAAAGGTATCTAAAACTGCCTTTCAAGGGGGAGAACGTTAAAAGCTTATGCGCCGAGGATTCGGGGGAGGGAAAGGAAATAGGAGTTATGAAAAGGTGCGGGTCAGGGGATAAAACCAGGCATGTATTCAGAACTTTACACTTGACTTTAGTAGGAAATTTGTGCATATTCACAGAAGTATGGGCGATATAAATAAATTAATTATGTGCATATAAATAAATTTTATGTATATGTTAAACGCTAATGGTTGCAACAGGGTAAAAAAGATGAATGACTAAAAACGATCTTTCTGGAGAGCGTCGGAAAAGTTCATACTTGCCAAAATTTTGGCACATTTAATCAACGAGGATAAATTTCAAAAGTTTGCATGGTCCCTATTTTTTGATTGGATTTCTCGGTACTATGAGAATATAGGTGCAAACTTCCGGTTTTTCGGTCTCTGCTGATGTGATACATAGAAAAAAGTTACATTTATTATTTTTAGAGAAGTGAGATGATTTTTAGAGATATAAATATTGTAATCGTTTCTGACAAACATAAATTTAAGGTGGGAAATAAAAATGAACAAACATAATCTATTTTTTCTAATCGCAATGACAGTGTTACTTGCCTTTACAAGTACTGCGGATGCAACCGAAATGCAAAATCCAGGAACGATCGATGGCAAGCTTGCAATAGGCCCCGACGATACTCTTACAATTAAATCGGGTGGTACCCCGATCGTAGCAGGCGATCTAATCATCGATAACCCCGGCACCATCGTAGCCATCTCCCCTGGAAGGAACAACATAACACCTGGTGAAAATTTCACAGTCGATGTTTTAATATATCCGTCAATATCAATCATCGGAGCCCAGTTTGACCTGCTATTCGACAGTTCAATGGCAACAGCAAACAGTGTGACTGAAGGAAACCTTTTCAACCAGGACGGGGCTGGGACCATATTCAACAGCGGGACCATCAACAACAGCGAAGGAACGGTCACAGATGTCTATGGCGTGATAGTTGGAAAAACAAACGTATCTTCATCAGGCGTAATGGCAACCGTCAGCATGAGAGCAGGAAGCATCACAGGCATAGCAGAACTCTACCTCTCCAATGTAATTGTTAGTGACAGCAATTTTAACGCCGCACCAATTACCATTAACAATTCAGCCATGTTGATTGATACTGCACCTGTCTTGAATTCGATCGGCTCTAAATCGATTTCTGAGACAAACGCCCTGACCTTTACGCTGGATGCCAACGATGCGGACGGCGATGGCCTGACTTATTCAGCCGCAGTCCTTCCGGATGGAGCAAGCATTGACCCGGCAACAGGAGTGTTTACCTGGACCCCAGCCCAAGGGCAGTCTGGCGTTTATACGGTCACCTTTGAAGTAAGTGATGGGTACCTCAGCGATTCGGAAGATGTCTTAATAAACGTGAATCCACCAAATAATGTTCCGGTTATTGATTCCGTTGAGCCGGAAAACGGAGCGAGTTTCAATGAAAAAGAGGAAATCAGCATTTCAGTAAGCGCATTTGATCTGGATGGACAGTTTCTGAATTACATCATCAGGATCAATGGGGTAACATGCAGCACTGCTCCGATTTATATCTGGCAGACCGACTACTCGAGCAGTGGGGAGCATACTGTAGAAGTGACGGTAAGCGATGGAATCGATCAGGTAACAGAGCAGCACACCATCTACGTCAATGACTACTATCCTGAATGGGACGTAGTCATAGATGGACATGTGGATATACTGGATATAGCCAAAGTTTACCGGGAAATCGGAACCACTACAACTGAACCTTATCCAAGGTGGGACGTAAACCAGGACGGGAAAGTCGATATTCTGGACCTTAGCATTGTAGGGTCCCACTTCGGAGAAATCATAGAGTGAAAGGAAGCGGCGCAGGTATGGGGGATCTGCGTCAGAATTACTTTTTTCAACACATATCACCTTAGACATATTATTACATTAAGACATTGTTATTTTATAGGTCGCAGCGTAAAACCCCTGGGTCTTTAGCCCAGGGGATATAAGCGTCAACTTAACCCTGATTCTGTATATATATTTCTAAAGTTTCACTGCTAACGTTCCCTATAGTGCAAGCAAAATA
>DUKH01000031.1:0-4454 GCA_013329415.1 Methanosarcinaceae archaeon
ACCCTTCCGTGCTTTCCGTGTCTTCCGTGGTTATAATGTAAGTGTAAATACTTATGTTCGGGACTATAATTCCAGCTAAATCATTTCAAGCTAATATTAATTCAAGCCAATAAGTAATTTAGGCTAATCGAAAGTGTTATACCGTGTGATAAATTATAGATGGTAATTACAAAAATGGGCTTTGTACGGGAAAGCAGGCATGAGTATTTATATATTGATTTTAATATAATTACTCAGATTTAGATGTGACATGTTTTGTTTGATTGCTATTTGGCCCTCTGACTTTTCTGCACTGTCTCAAGATTTGGCCTATAACATAATATAATAAAACGTTTTATTTGCTTTAAGTTCCGAATAATTCGATTCATAACAAGATCATTTCATATTCTCGGAGAATTTCTTTGAGTGGCACAAGCATTGCAATAAGCATATTCATACTGTACTGGTTCCTTGTCTCTATCCTGGACAGGCGGGGAATTCTGGAAAAATACAATATAACCACCTTCGGTCCGCTGCCCATCCTTATGATCAGGACCACAAAAGGACTCAAACTGCTTGACATCCTGGCCCGCCCCAAATTCTACTGGCGGGTTTTTGCAAACCTCGGGATCTGGCTTATGTTTGTGGGCATGATCGCCATGTTCCTGGTAATCGCGCTCTCGGACTTTGCGCTGTACACGTCTTTCATGAACAACAACGTCCCGGAACCGGGCAAATACAATGCCGCCAGGAATATCCTGCTTATCCCCGGTCTAAACGAGTTTATCCCCTTTACCTGGGGGGTTATTGCACTAATCGTCACTCTCGTGGTGCATGAGTTTTCCCACGCAATCCTCTGCCGGGTGGAAGGTATCCGGGTCAAGTCCATGGGAATCCTGCTTGCCCTTGTGCCTATAGGAGGTTTTGCGGAACCTGATGAAGAACAACTTTTCGGCAAAACGGAAAAGCCAGCAGAAGAAAACGAGCTTCCCCTGACTGCCTCGATTGATGAAATCGAAGAATGGGAACGGCAGGAAGAGGAAAGAAAAAAGGAAACACCTCTCAAAACTAAGGAACAAAAACCTGCTCAGGAGCCTGAAAAAATTGCAACCCGGGCCCAGCGGTCCCGGATCCTGGCTGCCGGGGTAATGGCAAATTTCTGTGTTACCTTCATCGCTTTACTGCTCTTCTTCGGGCCCATGCTCGGGGCAATCGCTCCCCTGAGTGATGCCATGGTCCTTGGTGTAAACGAAAGTTCCCCTGCTGACCTTGCAGGAATCCGGGAGGACATGGTAATTACCCGGATAGATGACACCAACATTACCAACGCCATGGACGTCCTTTACTACCTGGAAACCGTTGAGTCAGGGGACATAATACAAATCCATGCCCTGGAAGACGGGGTAGCTTCGGTGTATGAAGTCGAAGTTTCCGAGCTGTCCGATGGCCACATCAATGGGGTGCCTATTGGCGGGGTTGTGGAAGGAAGCCCTGCCGAAGCCGCCGGTTTCGAGGAAGGGATGACCATGCTCCGGCTCGATGATACGGAGATGCAAGACATCGCCAATTTCGTAAGTTTCATGGAAAATACTCAGGCCAACCAGACAATCCGGGCGGAACTGCTTCCCCCTGCGAACTATACGGGAGCCCTGACGGAAAACGGCACGGTTGTCCTTGATGTTAAACTGGCTCCCCATTCCATTGACAGTGAACGCGGGTTCCTGGGAGTTATGTACGGAATGGACGGGATTGTCGAATGCCCGATTCTCGGCGTTTCCCTCTGGATGCCCCAATCAAAATACTACCTTGAAGCCCTCAAACAGATCCCCTCCCTGCTCACGGGACTTGCCGGCTGGCTGATCCTCTTCGGGCTTCCCATCTACGGGTTTGCAGGGGAAGGTTTCCGCGGCTTTTCAGGCACCATTGCCCAGTTCTACCAGCCCGTGGGCTGGGCCGAACCCCTTGGAGTAGGCATCTTCTGGATTGCAAATACCCTGCTCTGGATAGGCTGGCTGAACTTCTATGTGGGCCTCTTCAACTGCCTGCCCGCGGTACCCCTTGACGGGGGCCACGTGTTCAAGGACTACATCTACTCCCTTGTGTACCGGATTACAGGAAAGGAAGACATCTCTGCGAGAGTCTCAAATTCCATTGCAGCAACCTTCTCAATGCTGATCCTGTTCTCGTTTATCTTTATGATAATCGGGCCTTTCATAGGGCAGTGGTTGAAGTGAGATAAAATTTTACAGTTAATATTCCGGGCACCGTTGCAAGGCCCGGAAACTTCGGGGAGCCGGATGTTTCGGGGTTCTGGATTTTTCGGGACTTTCTATCCTTAACCCCGGATTTTATTCTTTTTTGAGGCGGCGTGCCGGCCTTCTTTCAGAATAATAGTTATAAGACATCCCGGCTAATTTACACACAGGAAATATGAAAAGAGGATGTTATTAAACCAGGGTGTATTAAATGGCTCTTCCAAGTTCCGGAAAACCTGCAGGCAAGGCTAAAGTTCGAAGAATTATGCGGAAAAGACCGCACACGGCTTACAGGATTGCAGCGCTGCTTATGGTTATCATTTACATCCTTCTTTTCGAGTACCTGATGATCCTGGAAGGAAAGCCCGAGAATGCAAACCCGATAACTGCCATCTACTGGGCAACCACTACTATTGCAACGGTAGGCTACGGCGACATTGTCTTTACTTCCCTGACAGGTCAGCTTTTTTCGGTGATCGTGCAGGTAGTGGGCATTATCATGATTTCCGGTTTTTTTCTGTCATACGTGATTATGCCCTGGCTGGACAGGTCAATCAAGTTCAGGCTCCCCAGAAAGGCCCCCCCGGGTTTGAAAGAGCACATCATCATTTGCGGATACAACCAGCTGGTGGAAACCCTTATAGATGAACTGGCCGAGCAGGATATCCTCTTTGTAATAGTCGACGATGACGTGGAGCTGATACGGGAACTGGCCTACAAGGATATTCCCTGCATCCTCGGGGTCCCCAGCGACAAACAGACGCTCCTGAACGCCAATGTAGAAAAAGCCAGGATCCTGATTGCAAACAAGTCCGATGAAAGGAATGCAAATATCGTGCTGACCTCCCGGGAGTTCGAACACCTCCGGATCATTGCCATCGTAGAGGACCGTTCCAATTCCAAATACCTCCGGTATGCAGGAGCTGATACCGTGGTGTCCCCTAAATCCATGTTCGGGCAGTTCATAGGGGGAAAGGCTATGGACAGGCTTGTGAGCAGGGTGACCGGGGCAACCGAAATCTTTGAAGGGGTACACATCACCGAGTTTCCCATATACCTGAAAAGCCCCCTTATAGGAAAGACCCTGAAGGAAGTTTCCAGCCAGAGGCTTACCGGAGCACGCATTGTTGGGATCTGGAAAAGCGGGACCCTTTCCTTTGATCCGAAAGAGGACGATGTGATCCGGGACAATTCCGTTCTCCTGGCCGTGGGAACCCCCGAACAGCTTTCAAAACTGAAAAAACTAACCCATTGAACCCGTTGCCCGGGTCCGCTTCCCTGGCAATGTAACAAAAAAAGTTTATTGTTTTAGAACATAACAGGCAACGAAAAAACTGCCAGTTAAGAAGTCAAAGAATGAATCTGATAATTTCGATCTGAGGATTCAGGAGTGAAAAATGGAGCCAAAGGGACATCTGGTCGTGCTGGGATACGGAGACGTCGGAAAGAGCCTCGCAAAGGTGCTCAAGAGCGGACCTTTTCGTTTTGTCGTAGTGGATTCGGATGAAAAGGTCTTCGAATACGCAGACTTCGAGCATATAGTGGGGAACGGAGCCGACGAGGAAGTGCTCATTTCAGCGGGGGTGAAGACGGCATCCTTTGTTTTCGTGGCCCTGAACGACGATACGAATGTCATTTTTGCAACCCTGATTGCAAGAAGCCTTAATCCGAACTCAACCATCGTAGCCAGGGCAAACTCCGTAAAGTCCATCGATAAGATCTACAAGGCCGGGGCAGATTACGTAGGTTCCCTTTCCATCGTGGCAGGGCAGCTGCTTGCCAAAATGACTGCCAATTGTGTGGGAAAGTCCTGCAGGATGGATGAAGATATAATGCTCTATGAAGGCATAGAAATCGAAATACATCACGTAGAAAAGGGCTCTCACATGGATAAAAAGTCAATAGGGACCCTGGACCTTGAAAATAAGATCGGATGCACCATAGTAGGCATTGAACGCGGGGGCCTTCCCATGACCGATCTCACTAAGAAGACTTTAATAAGGGCCGGGGACGTGATTGCTGTCGTCGGGAGCAGTAAACAGATTTCAGAGTTTAAGGAAAAATATATTGAATAAGAATATAGGGAGAATATATCTGTTATTAGGGCTTATGCAATAAATGGAAACTGAGCCACAGCTAGAAATTGTTTGCATTCGATGGTCACAGCTAATGATTATTTACACCCAATGAGTATTTACAGTTAATGGTTTACAACTAATG
>DUKH01000031.1:4870-9962 GCA_013329415.1 Methanosarcinaceae archaeon
CGATTTGCAGTTAACGATTTGCGCTTAACGATTCACAGTCAAGAATAAAGTACAGTTATAAAATTAGTTACCTTTGAAGATGTGATAAAATGGAGAGCTTATCGACCGGGATTGAGGGGCTTGATTTGATGATAGATGGCGGATACCCTAAGGGGAGGAGCGTACTTATTACGGGCCCCCCGGGTTCCGGAAAAACCATTCTCGGGCTGCAGTTCTTGCACAGGAGCTGTGTGGAAGGCAAGAAATGTGTCATGATCCTTACCAGGGAACTCACTGAGGACCTCCTCAAGCAGGCGAAAAGCCTGGGGCTTGAACTCGATCCTTTCCTTGAAAACGGGCAGCTTACCATAAAAAACATCTTTGAGGACAAGATTAACAAGATCAAAAGTTTCTCAAAATTCGGGAAAGGGCTCAGTACGGTAGACGCGGACATTCTCGACCACCTGAGCAGCATGAGCCCTGATGTCGAGGTCGTGGTCCTTGACAACATCGGGGTAATGGCCATTGACCATGATATCAAGGAATTTGCGGACAAGTTCAGCTCAATCAGTATCATCCTTATGAAAAACGGCTGTACGGGCTTCTTCGTCATGGACGAGGATTCCTACGAACTTACCCACAGGCTTACCGGCTATATGGTTGCCGGGCTTATCCGTTTCGTGGTGAAAGAAAACCTTAGCGTCGGAAGAACCAGCCAGTATATTTACGTCCAGAAAATGCGAAACAAGCAGGTGCCGGTAAAATATTCCCTGTATGACATTAGTTCCCGGGGAATTGAAATAATCAACAGCATAAAAGGAAATTACTGAATTTCAGGGTTTGTTCCTTTTATTTCTTCTTGAACCCGAAAACGTTTTTTGATCCAAGTGTGATAGAGTGCCACCGCCAGCTTGCCTGGCGACGCTTCTCAAAAGGAATGAAAAAAGATGTGAAAATAGTATTTCAGGCGGTACTTAGTTCTATTTTATTAACCGTTGTCAGTTTTTCGGCCGATTTTAGATCAGATTTCCTTTATTCTGAAATAACAGCATTCATTCCGGTTTCCAATGGTTCTATACACTTCGACTCCCCATCTGCCGGGCATTTTCGAGGCAACATTTGAGAAGATCTTTCTTGTGAGGGTACAGAGAATCGGGTTTCTGCGCGCCTGTTCTTTACCCCAGGGACAGGCTACCCCTTCAATTATGCAGACGGTCCCTTCATCATCTGTTTTCGAACTGAACTCCCCTCCGAGCTGGTTCATGATATCTTCACAGATTTTCCCTGTGTAGGCAAGGTCTATGTCTTCCAGGTCAAAGGAATACATATCTATCAGGGTTTTCTGGACCATCCCGGTCATCTGGTTGATCATGATCTTTTTATCTTCGTAAGAGATTGCCTGGAGAAGGGTGGGAATTATCTCGGTCAGGATACTCTGAATCCTGTTTTTAACCTCGAGGCTGTCGCGTTCGGCCGCCAGTTTGTCGTGGAGGTCTTTTACCCTGAGCAGGGACTTAACTCTTGTAGTGAGTTCCAGCTTGTTTATGGGCTTCGTAAGAAAATCGTCGGCTCCCACATCGATCCCCCTTATGCGGTGCTCGAGTTCCGAGAGGGCCGTAAGCATCAGGACCGGGGTGAACTGGGTTTTACTGTCAGCCTTAAGGAGCCTGCAGACCTCATAGCCGTCCACTTCGGGCATCATAACGTCCAGGAGGACCATATCAGGTTTTTCTTCCCTGACCTTCCGGAGAGCCTCTTTTCCGCCGTAAGCGGTAATCGTTGTGTAGGGTTCCGATAAAAGGTAGGCTTCCATCAGTTCTACGTTGATCTCTTCGTCGTCGACAATCAGGATTTTGGGTGTTTTTTCTTTAATCGACAAGTTCTGTTCCTCCGGATTCCCGGATTTTGATCCCCTCGGATGTAATTTCAAAGACCGACATGTCAGGAGAAATGGGGGTGCTGCGCATTTTGGAAATATTAAGGTAGCGCTCCATTTTTCCAAGGTATGCGTTTTCTTTTACAAGAAGCCGGATTGAGCCGTATGCCGTATACTCCGCCAGTTGCTGGCTCATGTTGTATGCGGCTTCGTCCATAACCAAAAGGGTTGTACATCTTTTTTTTCGAAGAAGGTAGTTCATCCCGTCTAGCTGGTCCCGTAATTTTTTCGTGGAAATCCGGAGGGCGAAAACCCCTATATTATCAATAACAAGGCATTCCGTGTCTTCGGGTACAATTTCTGCGAGATTTGGGAGTTCGATTTCAAAACTTTCGGGCTTGAATCCGACCCTGGTTTGTCCTATCTTTTTCGAACGGTTTTCGAAGATCCGTTCGATGAGAAGCTGCCCACTTTCGTAGTAAGGCTTGAGGTCGTGGCCCAGCAGGCTTGCCTGGTAGAAAATATCTTCGGGAGTTTCCTCCGTTGCTATCATCATACACTTCTTGCCTTCAAGGCAGGACCTGTAAAGAAAATGGATCCCGAAAATGGTTTTCCCGGAACCTGCTACCCCTGTTATAAGAATCACTTTCTCTCCGGGATAGCCTCCGCTCAGCTTCTTATCCAGTTCATCTATACCCGTTGAAAACCTTTCCATTTTCACCCTGACCCTTCATGTTTCTGGGCTCCCGGCCCCTGTCCGGCTTTTGCACCGGACCGAATCGGAAGTCTTTCTGTATGTAGTTGTGTCCCGCTAAAACTGATCTTAAGATTTTAGTAATACTATTAATTAAAAGTAAAAATGATCCTCATATTTAATATTGTTGATGTAGGTAATATTATATCAGTCATATAAATATTGTTTAATCGTTATTGTTAAATCGTAAAAAATTAACGGCCACTAGCCGAACCATATACCAGTTTGTGTTTTATAGTTTATTTTCCGACTATATTTAGACTTTGTGTGGCAGAAAGTTCAATATTCTCCAGTTGAGAGGTTAAAGTTAATGTTTCTCTCCTACCCGGGCATTCGTTAATTTTAAGAGAAAACTTTAATATGGGTAGTTACTATCACTACTGCTACATTGCGGGCTCGTAGGGTAGCCAGGATATCCTAATGGGCTTCGAAGTAAAGTCTTCTACAGTGTAGGAAGTCTTTTACGAAGAGACCCATTGACTCGTGTTCGAATCGCGGCGGGCCCGTTCAGAATTTTTGTTTGCAGTTAGTTTTTTCCTTTACTTCACTGAAGTAAATTTTCTACCAGTTCTTAAAGCATATTTTTATCAGGTATTTACGTTCCCTCTATATTTAAGCAATTCTAAAAATTAATTGCAGGTGGGGCAATTAGTTAATTATTCAGTAAGGCACCAGGTGAGGAATTCAGTAAGGCATTCACCAAATAATTTATTGAGGCATTTATTGAGAGGACCGTATTATCGAAATTTGCTTCCTGAAGAAATATCCAGGACATTTGTTCAAAATTTAAATAAATTTGGAAGTTTCGCATATGGATCTGAAGCAAGAGGACTCTTTTGAGATAAAATGGATCAGGGGCAACCTGGATCTGGAGGACCCCTGCCATGTCCGCAGGGAAGTCTTCATGAAAGAGCAGAATGTTCCAGAAGAAGAGGAGATGGATGCCGCAGATGCCGTTTCCTGGCACGTTGTCGGATACGAAAATTCGAAACCTGTGGCTACCGGAAGAATTTTTAAGGACGGTGAGACGTGGTTGATAGGGAGAATCGCCGTCCTGAAAGAATACAGGGGAAAGCAGGTCGGCAAACTGGTTGTAGAAAAGCTGCTTGAAAGAGCCGTCGAGCTGCAGGCAGGAGAGGTCCATGTCCACGCCCAGACCTATGCTGCGGGTTTCTATGAAAAGCTGGGCTTTGTGGCTTACGGGGAAACTTTCATGGAAGCGGATATCGAGCATATAGGCATGCTGAAAAAGCTTTGAAACTTCAAAAAGCCTGTAAAGCCTCAAAACAGCCAGACCTTAAAACAGTCAGACTTCAGAACTGTCTGAATAATAAGTAACTGATAGTTACTTAATCCTTAAAATTGAGTCTGTATCATGGGATGGTACGGCATAGATGCGGTTGACAGGGCTTTTTCCCGGACCAGGAAAGCTCTTTTCGAACCTTTTGACTTCTGGAAATGGGCAAAACTTGCGCTCATAATATTTTTGCTCGGCGGTGCAGGCTCCAATTTAGGGGGCAATTACGGAGGCTCGGGGACTAACTACCATGCGGGTCCAGATGACTTCGAAGATACTTTCCCGGAAATCGACCCCGGGAAGATTCATGGCTTTCCTTTCGACGGGACATGGTCCGACCTGAACCATATGCACTTTTCGGAAGTTGCCGGGATTATTATTGCAGGAATAGTGCTGGTCTTCTTGCTGGCTCTTATTTTTTCCTACATCTCCAGCGTTATGCAGTTCGTGTTTGTGGAAGCTCTGGTAAAAAACGAGGTACTCTTCTGGGCTTATTCAAAAAAATTCCTGGGTAAAGGGTTCTATCTCCTGCTCATAAGGTTCGGTATAGGGCTTGTTTTCCTGCTGCTCATCGGGATCGCTGCACTTCCCCTGGCCCCTAAACTGCTTGAAAATACCTCGGATTTTTCCTGGCCTGCCCTGGTAGGCGGATTTATCTGGCTTTTTGCCGTGATTGCGGGGCTTGTGGTCCTGGGGACGGTCATCAACTCTTTCCTGGGCTTTGCAATTCCCGTTTCCATCTACCGGGAAACCGGGATCCTGTCGGCTTTCGGGCTTGTCTTCGGGAATTTCAGGAAAAGCTGGAAGGAAGTGCTGGTCTACTGGGTTGTCAGGTTCCTCCTCGGACTGGGGGTTGCAATCTTTGTCTTTGTCCTCTTTGCCCTCCTCATGCTGGGTTTCGGGCTGGTATTCCTGATTGTTGACGGAGTCCTGTATTTCCTCTTCTCGGCCTTCCTATCAGAACCCCTGCTCTGGGTGCTTCTCATACCCTTTGTCCTGCTTGAGCTGCTTGTGATCCTGGCAATTCTGCTCCTCCTGAACGTGCCGTTTGCCGTTTTCATCAAGTATCACATGTTGAGTTTCCTTGAAACCTGGTACCCCGAATCGGATATCCCTATGTTTGACGGTTTTTCCCCTTCCAAACCGGAAATCACGGGATTTTAATTTTTGTTTCCTTTTTTGTTTC
>DUKH01000158.1:0-17452 GCA_013329415.1 Methanosarcinaceae archaeon
TTTTCAGATCTCTATCTTTTCAGATCTCGATTTTTTTTCAGATCTCTATCATTTTTTCTTCCTTATATGAGCGGATTGCGGCCATTGCTACTTCAAGGGCGTGTTTCCCTTCTTCTCCCGAAGGTTTCGGGCAGGTCCCTTCCCTGGAACAGTGGATGAAGTGGGATAGCTCATTTTTCAGGGGTTCGGCTTTTTCAACCCTGGCTTTCCGGATCCAGCCGTTGTCGTGCATTTCCACGCTCTGTTCCAGGTAATCGAGATAAGCTACCCCTTTCAGCCCGACTGCTGTGAGTTTCCGGATCTTGTGCGGGGTGAGCCAGTTCGTCTCCACCAGCCCCGAGTACCCGTGGTTCAGGCGCAGGTGGATGGAAGCGTGGTCCTCAAAAGAATGGATATCCGAACCTGCCACGGCATAGACCTGGTTTACCCTCATCCCGTAGAGGTAGGAAATTATGTCAATGTCATGAACCCCTATATCCAGGATCACTCCCACGTCCCGGATCCTGGGGTTGTACGGGCCGACCCTGCGGGTTGAGACGGAAACAACTTTTCCGAGGGTCCCGGAGTCTATGAGCTCCTTTAATTTCTGGACCGCAGGGTTGAACCTCTCGATATGCCCCACCATCAGGTGCCTGTCATATTCCCCTGCCGATTCGATCATGGAACTTGCGTTTTCAATGCTGTCGGCAATGGGCTTTTCCACAAGCACGTCCACCCCTGCCTGCAGTGCATCGAGGACTATAGGGTAGTGCAGTGTGGTAGGGGCGGCAATGCTTACCGCATCAAGCCCAAGCTTTTCAAACATTTTTGTATGGTCTGTAAAAGGTTTTGTTTCGTATCTGACTGCCAGTTCCCTTGCTCTGGAAGCGTTCGGGTCGGAAATCCCGAGCAGCTTTACGTCCTCCATTTCACTATAGATACGGACATGGTTTTCCCCCATGTACCCCGTTCCAATAACTCCTACGCGTATCAACGCTTTTTACCCCCCTACTTTTTTTATATTATGTGGGTTTCCCGTATATTTTTACGGGCTTCCCTTAAAATGAAACTCCGAATCCCCTAAATCCGGTTTCAGTTCTCGCTAAATAAATTCCTGACTGCCTTAGTTCTCGCTAGAGAAATTCCTGACTGCCTCTGAAATTTGTTTCAGGTCCTTTTCCGAAAGTCCCGGGTGTACGGGCAGGGAAAGCACTTCTTTTGCAGCTTTCTCAGCCTCGGGCATCATGTCCCTGTATCCCAGGTTTTCGTACAGGGGCTGGTCCGGAATTGTCATTGGGTAATGTACTCCAGTGCCTATTCCTTCTTTTCCGAGGAAGTCTGCCAGCCGGTCCCTTTCTTTGACAGCGATTGTATACTGATGGAATACGTGGGTGCACCCTTCCTTCACGGACGGGGTCCTGACCCCGGCAAGCCCGGCAAGTTTCCCTGACAGGGACTCCGCGTTTTTCCTGCGGCGGGAGTTGAAGTTTTCCAGTTTCCCCAGCTGCACGAGCCCTATTGCCGCGGCAATATCTGTCATGCGCAGGTTATACCCGATCACTTCGTGCAGGTACCTGACCTTTGAACCGTGCGCCCTTATCAGCCTTGCTTTTTCCGTGACTTCCCTGTCGCTGGTCGTGAGCATCCCTCCCTCTCCGGTGGTCATGTTTTTCGTGGGGTAGAAACTGAAAGTCCCTGTTCCGAAACTCCCTACTTTCTTTCCCCGGTATTCCGCACCGTGCGCCTGGCAGGCGTCTTCTATTACGGCAAGTCCGTGATCTTCCGCAAGTTCCAGGATTGCCCTCATTCCGGCAGGGTGGCCGTAAAGGTGGACCGGCATAATGGCTTTTGTTTTCGGGCTGAGTTTCTCCTGGATTTTTTCGGGGTCGAGAGTGTATGTTTCGGTTTCGATGTCTGCAAATACCGGCCTTGCGCCCGTATACAGGACGGAGTTTCCACTTGCGACAAAGCTGAATGGTGTCGTGATGACTTCGTCCCCCTGTCCTATTCCATGGGCGAGCAGGGCGCAGTGCAGGGCAGCTGTTCCGGAATTCACGGCAACGGCATGTTCACATCCGATATAACCGGCAAAAGCTTCTTCAAATTCCTCAACTTTCGGGCCCTGGGCCAGTATTCCTGAATACAGGACCGCCGACACTGCCTCTAACTCTTCCCCCCCGAGTTGAGGTTCTGCAATTCCTATCATTTTAAAATGTTTCCCCCTAATTGAATAAATATTCTTAGAATATAAGTTTTAGCCTTCCATGAATATCCTTTATATGTATTCTCTCTATGTATCCCCTTATATGCTTCATTTATGTGGCTCTGGCTCTGATCGAGGCACCCCCGGAATATCGGGTCTCTAAGCCCCTCTCCTGAAAATCGGTCTTGTCCATGAAGCCCGGTATATTCTGGTGGCGGATACGTCCACAATTTGCCTTGCTTTTCAATGTGTCGGGGGTTGATAAAATAGTTTTCCGATGTTTTTGGGGCCGGATTCCCTCCCTCCTTAAAAACTTCCACCTGTATCTTTCTAACATTATAATATATTATATTTTATTTATATTTTATATGATAGCCTTTAATATTTTTGCATTTATACCTTAAAAGGGGGTTTAGTTTAGATGTACACTTATAAGGGGGTGAGCAGGGCTTGTCTGTAGCCCTTGCACTTGGTCTTTATTCTTTGATTTCCGAGCCTGTGAGCATAGTGTCTTCTCCGTCTCCGTTTTCCGAGAAGGCGCTCAGGCACGAACTTACGGTAGTGATCCCGGCCTGTAACGAAGAATCTTCCATCGGAAGCAAGGTTTTGCTTGCGGCACATTATGCCGACCGGGTACTTGTGCTTGACAGGGGCTCTAATGACCGGACCATGGAAGTGGTGGCTCTGGGTGGGGCAAGCGTCCTTCCGCAGGCAGGGGGAGAAGACGCGCTGCTGAAGGTCCTTTTCAAGGCATCTTTTGATTCGGAACTCGTGGTGCTTATTTATCCGGAATGTATGCAGGATATCGACCTTCTTTCTCATGTGCTCGATCCTTTGAGGAACGGGGGCTTTGAACTTTCGGTGGGTTCCTGGCCGTGCAGGTTTTCGCATGAGATGGAAAATGTCAGGCTTCTGAACGGGAAAAAGCCTGCAGGGAAAAAGTAGGTTTCTTTGCCGTAACAGCCGCTTCGCTTCAAAAGCTCAACTCAGGCCCTTCACACCTGTCTTTGGGGTCCCTGATCTCCGCCGCTGAAGCGGAAAATATCAAAATAAATTACATGAGCTTTAATTCGGACCCGGTGTTCAAAAAGCTGGAAAGCTGCAGCATAGGGGTTGTTGTCCCGGCCTATAATGAAGAAAAGCTTATCGGGGAGACCCTGAGCGGAATTCCGGAATATGTGGACAGGATCTACCTGATTGATGACGGCAGCACGGACCGGACAGGGGAGGTCGTGAAAAGTTTCAGGGACCCGAGGGTCCTGTACCTGCGCCATGAGGTGAATAAAGGGGTAGGTGCAGGGATTATCGACGGGTATAAGCTGGCTTTGAGGGATGAGATGGATGTTGTGGCTGTTATGGCCGGGGACAACCAGATGGACCCCGCCGAACTGCCCCGGCTGCTCATCCCGATCATCGAAGGGGAGACTGACTATACCAAGGGCAACAGGCTTCTTTCCGACAGTTTCCGGACCGGCATGAGCCCCTGGAGGTCTTTCGGGAACACGCTTCTCAGTCTGCTAACGAAGATCGGAAGCGGATACTGGCAGGTCACGGACCCCCAGAACGGGTACACGGCTATTTCCAGGCAGGCCCTTGAGGCTCTGGACCTTGACGCAGTATATCCCTATTACGGCTACTGCAATGACCTGTTGATCAAATTGAACGCTTTCGGGATGAGAGTTATGGACGTGGTGATTCCCGCCCGTTACGGTAGGGAGAAGTCCTCTATAAAATACAGCAGGTACGTCCTCAAGGTTTCACCAATGCTTTTTAAGGGTTTTCTCTGGAGGCTAAGGGTCAAGTACACGGTCCTGGACTTCCATCCGCTGGTCCTCTTCTACCTTGCCGGGATGATTGCCCTGCCTCTGGGTGTGCTCTTCGGATTCTGGGTCTTCCTGCAGGCGCTGCTGCAAACCCCGCTTCCTTCCTACTATGTCCTGCTGGACCTTTTCGTGTTGGGCATGGGGGTCCAGATGCTTCTCTTCGGAATGCTCTTTGACATGCAGGCTGAAAAAAAAGGGCAGGGAATGTATGATTCAATAATTGTCGTATAGGCCGGCAGTTACGGATAAGTTCTTCTGACCCTCACTTTTTTACCGCTCTTCAATTCTTTTTTTAATAGAGCTTGCAATAAATAAAATAATTATGACCATCCCCAGGAGTTCGCTGATGAAACACAGGGACAGCTCAGGCTCGAAGGACTTTTTGAACATTACTATAAAGTATTCAAGGCCCGTATGGTCCGGGCAACCTCTGGGAAAGCTCCACCCCAAAAGCGGCCAGAAAAACGTTGAAGGATTTGCCCACATTCTATCTTCGAGCAGGTGGAAAAACGAACCAGCGGCACAGGCGAGAAGCCATGGGTTTCTTTTCTTTTCATAAATGTAAAACCCTAAAAGGGCAAGAGACAGGCTAAATAATAAGGTATGGCCTATAATCCGGCCGTTTGCAAGGGTCTGGGCAAAGATTAATTTCCCCAGGGGTTTGTCGATGATGTCGGGAAGCATGGATCCAAGGGCAAGGTACCTGAAATCAATAAATTCCCTGAGACGTGGAATCATGAATCCCAGTGAGAGAAAGATCCCTAACGTAACCCCCAGATGACCGAAAAGAAGCATCCGAAAATTATACGGTTTTCTACTTATATCTATATATTCTGCTTCTTTTTATTCGGTATGTGCCATTTCTATGTACATACTGCATTTTTTATCTTTGTGGGTATTGGCGGGTAAATAAGGCAAACCTTTTAGCTCGTCCTTAATTCCCGGAAATTTTTGTCCTGGCATAACTGCCCGCAAACAGTGCGGTGATGCAAAATCCGATCATCTCGGAGGTGAACACGCCTGTATAAGCCGGGTCGTATGCATGGCTGAAGACCACTGTTAAATACTCAAAAAAATTGCCGTAAATCTGGTCTCTGGGAAAACTCCAGCCTGAAAACGGCCAGAAAAGGACTGCGGGGCTTTTCCAGAGCTGGTCTTCGAAAAGGTGGCAAAAGGATGCCCCTGCAAGGACAAGGAGTTTTGAGTCCTCTGTCCTGCGGTAGAGGGAGTACCCTGCAAAGGCAAGCAGAAATCCAAAAAGCAGGGTGTGGGCAAAGATTCTTCCGCTCCCGATTGTTTCGGCAAGGACTATTCTGCCCAGGGGCTTGTCGATCATGTCCGGGAGAAGGGCTCCGAAGGCAACCCAGCGGTAATCTATCCGAAAGCTTTTTTCCGGGCGCAAATGATCCAGCAAATAGGCTGCCGAATAAACTATCCCCAGGATAATTCCTATGTGCCCGAAAATGAACATACTGTCTAAAAGAAATTAATGTTTAAAAGGCTGTTGTGCCGACCTGCCAGGTGACCTGCCGGCGCAAAACTTTTTTTTCTATGTAAAAATCGAATTTTTCAGGCCTGGCACTCGCTTACCAGTTTTTCTACAAGGTCCTGCTTGATGGCGTTGCTCCTGTCTCCACCGCAGACCATACCCCTTACTCCGATGATGTCGGGACCGATAGCCTCGAGCACATCAAGGTCCTCGAATTTCAGGGAGCCGGCAATTGCGACTTCAAGTCTGTTTTTGTGGCCAAGGTTTACGAAATTGGTCAGCTCTTCTTCGTTCATGAACTCAAAAGTGGATTTACCGTCCTTGATCCCGGTGTCCACCATCACCACATCTGCACCGGCTTCGGCTGCAATTGCCGGAAGGAGCATGGGGGATATTGAGTTGATGCGTGCGTAGTCCGAGTATCCGGAAGCTACCACTCTTTTTCGGGGGTCGTAGTCCTTTACTGCTGTTACGATTCTTGTCAGCAGTTCAAGGGCCTGTTCTTCGGTCTGGATGTCGTACAGACCCACTTTTACGTAGTCTGCTCCCGAAGCTGCTGCCCCGAGGGCTGCAAGGGACGCTGTCCCGGGTTTGTAGTTGAAATCTCCGATGGTTGCGCTGATCGGTTGCCTGCCATTGACGGCTTCCTTCACATCCCGGATTACCCAGGGGAAATTAGCTCCGAGAGAGCCTTCTTTCGGATTTTTGACATCAACGATGTCCGCGCCGCCCTTTGAGGCGATAATTGCCTCTTCCCTGTTAATTGGACTTACAAGCAGTTTCATAAATAAGCCTCTTTTTTATGGTGAAATTTGAATCTCGGATGATGAATATTATCCGTTTTATTTAATTTATTGGTTTTACCCAATTTACTGGTTTTATTTAATTTATTGGTTTTATCCAATTTATTGGTTTTATACAATATTATTGATTTTATACAATATATCGTATTTTTATATTTTTTTATAGGATGATGCAGCTATGGGATAAGTATGTTCCGCGTAATTTTCGTAATGGATATATTTAATCGTAACGTGGTCCTCGCAAAAGGCGGAATTCGGGAAAATTACCGCCCGGTTTCGGATAGTAGCGGAGTATGCAGCAGTCCGGACCCCGTAGAGATTGTCGAGGTTTTGCAGCCCCTGGAAGTATACATTGCCGATCTCAACGTCCTGCAGGGCGGCAACAGGGATACCAATTCGGAAATTATCCGGGCCGTGAGTTCAAAGGCCGAGACGATGCTGGATTTCGGGGTTTCCTCTCCGGATGACGCGGAAAAAGCTCTCTCTATTGCAAACACGGCGGTCATAGGCACGGAAACCGGGGCACTTGCCGCGATCCGGGAAACCGCTTCCCTGCACCCGGGAAGGATCAGTGTCAGCATTGATATTAAAGAGGATAAAGTCCTAAAACAGGATCCTGAGATCTCATCCGACCCCTTTGAAATCGTGGAAGCCCTGAACGGGCTGTCCCTGAAAGACCTGATTCTCCTTGACATGGACCGGGTAGGGACAGCTTCAGGGTTTGACCCCGCTTTTCTCGGGGAACTTGCGCTTCGCTCAAAGCACGATGTTTTGCTCGGAGGTGGAGTTCGGAGCATGGAGGACCTTTACACCCTTGGAAGAATAGGAGTTAAGGGCGCCCTGGTGGCGACTGCAGTCCACAACGGTTCGGTTCCCCTGGAATGGTTGAAGAGAGGGCCGGAAATTGAGTAAACATTGAACAGGGGTATCGGGTAAAGAAATCGGATAAGGATTTTGAGTGGGGATATTGTACATACTTTGAGAAATTATGTCGGGTAAATACATTGTACAGACATAACCGAGACATAGTAAAGAAACTTGCAGGTATATTGAGTAACTTTATATGCGATTATCGGGTTTCAAATTTAAGTAAAAATTTGTAGTTTATGAGGTTTGCAATATGTCAGAAGAAAATATTCCTGAGGAAAGTGGCGGAGACGGTTACACGGAAATCAAGATGGGGGGTGGATGGTACCTTACCATTTCCCTGGCCCACAGCGAACGCTTCGGGAAAGAATACGTCGAACTTGCAAAGGAACGCAGCGGTACGAAAAGGTCCCGGTTCAACCTGAACCCCAACCATGTCCGGATGCTCGGGGAAGCCCTGATCAAATTTGCGGACGATAACGAGCTGTAACTCCGGAACTGAGTTTTTTCTCAATCCTGGGTTTTTCTTTCAAACCTTTTTTATTTTTCTTCTTTCCAGGAATTCAGGGCTTTTTATTTCTGCTCATTTCCCAGGAACCCAAGGATTTTTTCAACAACTTCCTTTTCAACGGCTTCCTGAGGGCGGTTGGCATCGATCACAAGAAACCTTTCCGGTTCTTCTGTTGCAAGCCTGAAAAAGTTCTCCTGCACGCCCCGCAAAAACTCGATTTTTTCGAACTTGGTCTGTTCTCCCCGTTTTCCACAGCGTTCAACTGCAGTATCGGGGTCGATATTGAAGAGGAAAGTCAGGTCCGGGACGACCGTCCAGCCCCTGTGCAGACCCCGGACCCATTCCATGGGCTCTTTGATTCGGTTTTTCAGGGTCATACCCTGGTAGGCGTAGCGGCTATCGGAGTAACGGTCTGAGATTATTGTTTTCCCACTTTCCAGAGCGGGTTTTACCAGCTTTGCCAGGTGTTCGGCATGGTCGGCGGTAAAGAGAAACAGTTCCGCAAGCTGGTCGGTGTCCGAGAGGATCGCCTGCTCCACGGCAGTCCCGGTAAGGGTCCCTCTTGTGGGCTCCCGGGTAAAGACCGGGGCAAGAGCCCGGATTTCCGAGTTTTTCTGAAGTCTTTTTGCAACCGTGCTTTTTCCTGAACCGTCAATGCCTTCAAGAGTGATCAGTTTGCCTCTCATACGGACCGCCGTTTTCTTTTTTACTCATCTTTTACAGGATTTTTATTGCCTGGGTTTTTTACTGAAACGTACTCAGCCTATATATAATCCATGTTCTGACTTTTTCCGGAAATGCCTGAAGACCTGGTTGCGCTTTTCAGGGCAAGAGCTCCCGTTTTTCTGCCTGGCACATGTTGCCAGATCCCTGTTTCCTTATCTAAAATAAGTACCTATATATACAATATCAAAAATAACTTACAGTAATGAAACTAATCGGAGTTATTACACGGGGTAAGTACGGGCACCGGCTAATTGAAACTATCGGGGAGCATAGCGACTTCTCGGTTGTCTCTGCCGACCTGCCTGAGTTCCTGCCTGTTTTTATCGAGGAACCTGATGAATTTCTGGAAAATCTAAATTTTGACCTGAGTGTCTTTTCCGCAGAGATAGTTGTTACCTATTCCCTGCATCCTGACCTTACCTCTGCGATCGCCCGACTTGCGGCAGAGGGCGGGGTCCGCGTCCTCATTGTTCCCGGGGGTCCTTCAAGGGCGTCTATTCCCGAACTTGAACAGATTTCCGAGAAATCCGGGATGAGCATTGAAGTTGACGAGATCTGCTGTACTCTTGAGGCAAATCCAGCTAATGCCCCTTTTGCGGAAATTTTCGGCGTCCCCGTTCTCAAAGTAAAAACCAGGGATGGAAAAATAGCAAAGGTCGAGGTCCTGAAAGGGGCTCCCTGCGGAAGCACCTGGCACATGGCAAAGGAGCTTGTGGGCGTGCCCGTAAAAGATGCCCCTCCGAAAGCAGGGCTTCTCGTCCAGCAATACCCCTGCCGGGCTATCCGGGGCGAAATGGGCGGAATTCACGAGTCCGGAGAACTGCATAAGCAGGCACTTATAAAAGCACTCGAAGCCGAAGCGCTGGAAAATGAGGAGTGACTATATATTCTTTGAAAAAATACCTTATATATGGGGTTGGGTGTCGGGGTTCAGCTTTTTATTTTCCTGCTGAAATATCTCCGGCCTTTTAAATTCAGATCTGTTTAATTCAGAACGGTTAAATTCAGAACGGTCAAAATACCTTAGGAGGTGAGAGTATTACTTCCTTATCTATATCCGAAGATTCGGGGCCTGATGACCTCGTGACAATAGCATGTGCGGTACATTCCCTGCTGGGTCTTCCCACCACTATCCGAAGCCTCAAGCGAAAGGGGCTGCGAATGGAAAGGGGAAAGGTCCTTGACAGGGAATACACCGGGCCCATACTCGAAGAGGTACTCAGGACCAACAAAGTTATGCACGGGGTCCCGAGGGATGGCGTGTACAGGGGAAAACACGTGGTTGTTGCTCCTATCCGCTCGAAGGACGGAAAGGCAATTGCGGCGATCGGGATTGTGGACCTGCTGGCTACCCTTGATCTTTCCGATGTTTTCAGGGGATACCCTGATGTGCTAGAAGAAGTCGAAGAAGCAAGAAAGCTGATGAAATAAACAGGGCTCCGGAGATTTCCCGATAAAGAAGCAAAAAAAGATATGTATTATTGGAGGGATATGTCCCCTGCTTTTTTCAGGGACAGTTCCTTTGGTTCCTCCAATTAATATTCCGATCCCAGGGCCGAAAATGTTGTTTTCCGGTTTACTGGGGTTTTTCATATAACTTTGTTTTTGTAAGCAGGGTTCCATCCTTTGCGTGAGGCTGCCTGAAGACTGTGTCGTTGGATTTTTCAATTTCTCTTGCCTGGGTTGCCAGAACTGCTGCGGCTCCCATGATTTCGTGGCCTGTTGCGGTTGCAAGGCACACCTGTTCAATGTCCTTTAACATGAAGCAGGCAGGGAAGTTGACCTGTGCGACTTTTTCAGCCATGTGCAGGGCAGCAAGAGCCTTAGCTTTTGCATAGGGATTTGTAAAGCCTCCGTGTTCCACACATTTCTCGGGTTTTGCGAAAATGCGGGGGAGTTCAAGTTCCTTTCCGGACTTGCCTGTGTTCACCTGGTCGGTTACCTTGTCGAGTTCTTCCTGGATGAGTCTCACAACGCCGCAAAGGGAAAGCACTTTCATTGCGTCAGCGTTGAAGGATGCCATCTCCACGGGGTCGAGGAATTCCCTTTTTGCTCCTATAAGGGGGTCTACCGGGAGGATAATGTATCCGAAGCCTTCGTCTTCAAGGGCCTGGCGGGCGTCCTTCTTTGTTGGACCGTCAGAAACCACGATGCAGGGCTTGTCTTTCCAGAGCTCGCGAGCTGCAGTCGGGCCGGGGGCGGCAGCATTCGGGCTGATGATGACCACAAAGTCCGCATCCCACTGCTTGAAGCTCTCGGTGTATGCGGCATCGTCGGGGCCCATCTTAGCGCCTGTCCCGCAAACGCGGACGGTGATTCCCTCTCGAGCTGCAATTTCATCCTGGATAAGGTTGATAACCTGGCTCATTCCCAGGTTTCCCATTTTTATGAATCCTATGTTGACCATTTTTACAGAGTCCTGTGTTGACCTTTTTTATTCAAATATTGGAATTCCCAAAGGGTTTATAATCCTTTTGGCAATATTATCTACTCATTGAACATATTTTATAATTATCCCCTATATTTATAATGATTATTCAACACATTACCCTCATCCTCCGAAAAGCTTAAAAGGGATGTGATTTATTTCAGTCAAAAACGTTGACATCAATGCTGTTGTTTTGTGGTTTTGTTTTTCTACGAAACCCACATTATAATTTGAAATAACTTTTCCATTGGTGGGCTTAAATGTCAGGGCAAGCATATTACATTAATCTGCGGGGGTACCTTTAAATTTGGTGCACCGGGCAGAACTGCCCTTTTTCGGGAAATTATCCCGGTACAATATCTATAACATTCGGGTCCAGGTTTTGATTGAGTGAACTGTCCTATGCATAATTCCACTGAAAATAAACTAATTGTTTTTGATATGGATAGCACCCTTATCGACGCTGAGACCATCGATGAGCTCGCCAGGGCCGCAGGTGTTGTAAGCAAGGTGGAGGAGATTACGAAGAGAGCGATGAGCGGAGACCTTGATTTTGGACGGGCGCTTTTCGAGAGGGTTAGCCTCCTCAAAGGCCTCTCTCTGGAAACTGCACAGGCTGCTGTGGACCAGATCCCCTTTATGCCGGGTGCAGTGGAACTGATCAAGTATGTCAAGGAACTGGGTTACAAAACCGCAATGGTTTCCGGTGGATTTACAATCTCTGCTGATAAATTTGGCAAAGCTCTTGATATTGATTTCGTGGTTTCCAACGAATTGCTCGTGAAAGATGGCTATTTCACCGGAGAGGTAGTCGGCCCCCTGACAGAAGGTAATTCCAAGGCGAAAGTGCTTGAGGAATTGGCCCGCAGAAATGGGGTCTGGCCCGAACAGTGTGTAGTCGTCGGGGACGGCGCGAATGATGCCTGCGTCTTTGAACGGGCAGGTTTTTCAATAGCTTTCAATCCCAAACCAATCCTGAGGGAATATGCGGATGTGGTCATTACAAAAAAAGACCTCACAGCATTGATCCCTGTCCTTGGATCTCTTTCTCATTTATTTCATAATCAGGCACAGCATGTCGACATCGAACAGTAAAACTATTAAAATGCCAGCTTTTTTGCTGGACCGGGAGGCACAATAAGAGATGCTTAAAGAATTACAGAAAAAAAGAACCGATTTAAAGGCTATTTCTGAAGAATCCAAAGAAAAGAGAAATACCTTAAATGCGGAAGCCAGCGCTCTTGCAGCTAAGAGGAATGAGCTGAACAAGAAGACCAAGGATCTCATTAATGAAGCCCAGGAACTCAAAGATTCCAGGGATGAGATCAACGAAAAAGTCAGCGAATACAAGAATAAGCGTGACGATACCAATGCTAAGGCAAACGAACTGTTTGCAAAGGCAGACTCTATCCGAAAGCAGAACAATATGGGCGGTCCCTCTATCAAAATGCTCCGAAAGGACATCGACCGGCTTGAGTTCGCCCAGCAGACCGAAGTGCTGAGCACAAGCAAAGAGAGGGAACTCGTTGGCAAGATCACTCAGCTCCAGAAGCAGTATCATGTTAAGAAGGTTCAGCTCGAGAACAACGTTGAACTGAAGGACATCCTTGATGAAGCTCAGCAAATCAGGGACGAAGCTTCGGAGTACCACACGGAACTGGCAGAGTATGCAAAGCAGGCCCAGGAATTCCATGAGAAGATGATTACCGCCTTCAAGGAAGCTGACAGGACCAGGGCAGAGTCGGACATCGCTCACAAGGATTTCGTTAAAGCCCAGGAAGCAGCTGACGAGCAGCACAAGATTTTCATCAATGCCCAGAAAGAAATTCGGGAAATTGATAAGGAAGTTTTCAAGCTTAAGAAGAAGGACAAGGACGGCAAAGGTCGCCCGGCAAAGGCTGAACTCCAGAAAGATGCTAAGGACATCTTTGAAAAATTCAAGGGTGGAGCCAAGCTTACCACTGAAGACCTCATGGCTCTCCAGAGATCTGGCCTTTAAATTCCAGATTACGGAAAAGATTCACATCGCCTAAAGATCTTTAATTTCCGTTGTGTGCAGGTTATTCTTTTAACCTGCCCTTCCTTTTTCCTGTTGCATTCGCAGGGTTTAGCTCTGGTTTTTTCCTGGTTTTTCTCCTCTCCGTGTTTTTCCCTTTTCTGCCACTTTCTCCTCTCCGTGTTTTTCCCTTTTCTGTCTCTTTCTCCTCTCAGACTTTATTACTTGTTTTTAAGGATCTTATCAATATTATTGATATTTATACTTACGATCTGATATAAATTTATAATTGATTAAACTAATCATCTTTAAATATCTTAATTGGTATTACTTCTACTTGGTTACTTATGAATCCAACGGTGTTAACAGTTATCGGCATCTTAATCGCGATTTTTATCTTTGGGATTAAAACCGGACTTGGATGCGGCTTTTCAAATGCAGGGCCTCGAAAAATAATTGCGGTTGCAGGCTGTTATTTCTTGCTCTCTGTGCTGGTGGGAAGCATTGTGGGAAATTTCAGCATGGAAAGTTTTGAGAAAATTTCCGGGCTTGGGCTGGGGGTTCATATCCTGCTTTCCCTGCTCCTTATCGGAACCGGGATATATACCCAGAAGAAGTGGAACGCCGGGAGGGATGTTTCAGGGCACACTTTTCTTGTCCTTTCCATGCCCTGCCCGGTCTGCCTTGCAGCCCTGACTTTTTGCTGTATGCTCCTCGCAGCCAGCCTTGGGCTCAGCGGGCTGAAAATCGGGCTGCTTGTAGGGACTGTCTTTTGCATCTCGGTCCTGGTTTCTTCTTTCGGGTTCAAGAGACTCGGAAAAACCCCCGAGAGCCTGGGAAGCGTAATGCTGCTCCTTGGTATCTACTATCTGCTCGGAGCCATGATCATTCCCTCTTACATGAAAACAAAACAGCTGAACCTGGTAGCCCTCTCGGGAGACGGGGTGGGGATTGTTCCTCTTTCCTTTTCCGCAGTGGTAGTTCTGGGCGGGTTCTTGCTGGGACATGTGAGGTCTAATCAATGAGCATAGCAGGCCCCCTTTTCAGCATAATGTATACTTTTTCGTCAGCTTTGCTCTATCCGGTGATAATAGTCCTGCTCCTGCTGGTCCTTTCTTCTCTGGGCCTGATAGGGGAATTTTTGTCAGAGTATTCAAAAAGGCACAGGAGTGCCCGGAAACTGGACGAAGACTGCATGCAGCTCCGGGAAATGGTGAAAAGTTCGGGGTTCAGGGAAGCCTCAAATCTCCTCCTGGAAAGCAGGCAGAACCGGATGGTTGCTTCCTTTTCCAGGGACGCTGCCCCTTACCTTGAGCAAAAGCGGTTTTCTGCAATCGAAAAGCTGGCAGCCGAATATGAGATACGGATGTCCGGGCAGCTCGAAAAGACAAAAATCCTGGCTACCATTTCTCCCATGCTGGGGCTAATGGGTACCCTGATCCCGCTCGGTCCTGCCCTTATCGGCCTCTCACAGGGGGACATTGCCACCCTTGCAAACAACCTGATGATTGCCTTTGCAACTACCGTTGTCGGGCTGTTTGCCGGGAGCATCGGGTATGTCCTGACCCAGGTCCGGAGGCGCTGGTACTGGGAGGATATGTCAGACATTGATTACATCCTGGATGCCCTGGAAGAGAGCTTCAAGGAACTCTCAGAGGATGGAAAAAGAATCGTGCAAGACGGGCTAACCCCATCTATGGCTGCGGAGGAAGAAATACATGAGAAAAAGCAGACGTTATCGGCGAACCGGGCTCCTGCAGGACCCGGAAGACCAGAACCCGTTGACGGGAGTTGCTAACCTCTTCGATGTGGCGATGGTTTTTTCAGTCGCCCTGCTCGTTGCCCTGGTCATGTCTTACCAGCTGCCCGAACTCTTGAATCCCGAAGAGGATATCACAATCGTAAAAAACCCGGGAGCCCAGGACATGAAAATAATTATCAAGGAAAAAGGGCAGCCGATTGAAGTCCTGAACATGACTGACAATATAGGCGGGGGCACAGGAGAAGCCCTGGGGACAGCCTACAGGCTGGCCGACGGCAGGGTGATCTATGTCCCGGAAAGCGAAGAAGAGGAGAATGAAACCTCCGGATGACAATTTTTATGACAACTTTTCCTGCTAAACCGGTCAGGGTTTCATTCTGGCCGGTTTTTTGTCCACTTTCTTTTCTGCACCAGTCTTTTTCTCATTCCGATATTTTCAGGTACTTCTCCCTGAATTCCGGGTTTCCCATGAGGCAGGAGTCTGCGTTGTAAACCGGGTCTTCCCGGATCTTTTTCCAGACATCTTTTATTTTATCGGTATGGACGTTTCCGTAAGGAACCGGGATGCAGGCGCAGGGCAGGATGTTTCCTTCGGGGGTGATGTGGAGCCATTTCCTGCCGGCCATGCAGCCTGTGGTCCGCATTACCTGGGGTATGGGGAAAATTCTGGGGCCTTCCTTTTCTTTTGCCCTGGCCACGAAAGCGTCAAATTTTTTAAGGTCTGCCGGGGTCAGGATTTCGGATGCGTGTTCCATCCAGCGGCCTGTAGGGACGATTTCGTAAAAAGAGAGTTCATGGGCGCCGAGTTCGGCGGCAAGGGTGTAGAGTTCGTCAAGTTCGTCCACGTTTTCCCTGGAAAGGACCAGGTAGATGTTGACCAGCAGCCCGGCTTCAAGCCCGTTTTTGACTGCGTCGACGGCACTTTTAAAGACTCCTTTCCTGCCCCTTATGTAATCGTGCTTTTCTTCGTAGGGGCTGTCAAAGCTGACAGTCAGGGAATAAAGCCCGGCTTCTTTCAGGCTCCTTGCCTTTTCCGGGGTCAGCCCGACTCCAGAGGTGAACATGCCGGTGATGGCTTTTTCCGGGTCCACGTAGTGGATCAGGTCTTCGAGGCCCTGGTAGGTCAGGGGTTCTCCCCCATCGAAGATTATGAAGGTGCTGCCCATCTCAAGCATCTGGTCGATGGCATCCATCACGGTTTCGGGAGAAAGCTTTGCCCGGTTTTTTGTATCCGGAAGGGCACAGTGGATGCATTTGTTGGGGCATTCCTCGGTAATGGAGATCGTGACCTGGTCCGGGACCATTTTCCCCAGCATGGCGGAGAGCTGGCTTTTTACCAGCCTTTCAAAACCGGAGCCCGGGATCGGAGGCATCCAGGTGGAATAGATCAGTTGCTTTTCCCCGACTGTCGCGGGCTTTTCCCCGTCAAAGATGGCGAAGTTTCCTGCCATCACTCTTTTCATAATCGGGGAGGCGACTCCGCTGGTTTTCATCCGGACTCTGCCGTGCTCGACTTCGGCGTAGACCCTGAAGAGGGGGTTTTTGTAAAAATCATACTGCATGTTTTTTCGATCCCTTATTTTAAGCCCGTGAATTCTTCGTAAATTCTTCGTAAATTTATTTGTTCCTGAGAAAAGCCCTGTACTTAAGCATTGCCGAGGGGTTTTTCTTAAGCATGAACATGAAGACCTGCATCGCCTGCTCAAAGGCGCTTCCGTGGATGAAGGAGAGGTCTTCTTTTTCAAAGACTTTGACCATCTCGTCGATTTCCCTGTCCGTCATCTTCCGCAGGGTCTCAAGGGCGATTCTGCCCAGGTAGTGTTCGGTCCTGTACTCTTTTTCCCAGGTCTTCCGGTATTCCGAGAGGGCGTTTTTCGAAACGTCGCCTTTTTTAACGGCACCTGCCGCCACGTCTCCGCAGATCTGGCCTGAACGCATGGCATAGCCTATCCCTGACTGCCCGGCTGCCCCGCCCACGACCATGACCCCGTCCGTGATATACTCGTTCGGGATGGTTACGATAGGATCTCCGCCGGAGAGTTTTCTTACGACCTCAAGCTCCTCGATTCCCTTGAGCTTTTTGAAGCGCTCCACCCAGGCGTTCAGGTAGGGGGTTGCGTCTTTCCCGCACCTGCGCACATAAGCTCCGATTGCGGCATTGTCCCCTCCGCGGGGGGAGTACGTGGTCTTCCAGCCGGGAGCGTGGTTTCCCACGTAGTACTCGAACATATCCGGTTTCCCCAGGCCCGGAGCCCGTACGTCCAGTTCAATGCCCCAGGCAATGTCTTCGGGGTGTTTCATGGTTTTCAGGCCGAGGAGAGAAGCCATTTTCGAGTTGATCCCGTCGGAGATGATCACAAGCTTTGACCTGAAGACGCCCTCAGAGGTACTTATTGCAAATTCTTCACTGTCTTTAAGGATATTGTAGGCTTCGATACCTGTGCGCAGGTCCACCCCGGCACTCATAACCTTCTTTGCGTAAAAACGGTCGAATTTCGTCTTGTCAATGGCATATCCGGGGGTTTCAACAACCACCCTGCGTCCCGAGGGGGCAATGATCTGCATGCCTTTCAGGTAATGGTCCACGTAGGACGGGTCCACCTTCTCGCCGCACCTGTCCAACATCCCCTTGAAAAAAGAGTTTGCAGGATGAGGGGGATGCCCGAGCTCTTCCTTTTTTTCCAGCAAAAGGACATCTGCGCCTTTCTCACAGGCGTTTCGGGCAGCCATCAGCCCTGCAGGGGATGCCCCGATTACGATAATATCAGCGTCCATTTTTTTATCCTCTCTTCTCCTCTATTTTTGCCTATTTACCTCTTCCTGCCTACTTTTTCCTCTCCCGTTCCACTTTGCCTATTTGCCTTT
>DUKH01000158.1:17790-22090 GCA_013329415.1 Methanosarcinaceae archaeon
TGCCTTTCCCGCTCCACTTTGCTTTTTCCTTTCCTGTTCTGCCTTCTTACCAGAGAATGGCTGTGTAAGCTTCAAGGTAGATGCACAGCACCACGTCCAGGATCATGGACCCGAACATGACGGCCCTGTAGTTCGACCCGTTTAAAAAGAGGCTGCCGCCCCTCTCGGGGGTCGGGTGCCTGATAAAGTCAAAGCACTGGGCAAGCATCCAGAGCCCTGAGGCAAGAGCGCCTGCAAAGTACACGGGGCCGAGTCCGGCAGACCAGCCGATGATTACCGACGCGATAACTCCCACGATCCACCAGAAGGTAACGAATTTCGCGGTAAAGGGGATTCCGTAAGTCACGGGCATGGTGGGGGCGCCTTTGAGCCTGTCGCCTTCTACGTCCCGGGCAACTCCACCAAGGGTAAAGGCCCAGTCAGTAACGCACATCATTAACCCGAAGCAGATCCCGGCAAGGGGCAGGATCACCCCGTCACTGCCTTTCAGGATGCCTGCAGGGTCAAAAGCCAGCCAGACGCCCACGGGCACGAGCCCGTAGGAGATGCCCACAGGCACGAAGCTGAGGAAAGTGCTCCGTTTTGCGAAAATTGAGTAAACGGTGATTGTGCCGGCTGCGATCAGGAGGACCAGGAGGGATTCCGGGTTCAGGTATGTGGCCGCAGCTCCCGCGATTGCTAAAAGAAAGATGGCGTACGTAAGCGCTGTTTTCTTCGAGACTGTCGAAGAGGGCAGGGGACGGTCCGGAAGGTTGATGGTATCGATGTCAACGTCGCAGCAGTCGTTGAAAACGTATGAACTGGTGATGGCTGCAAAGCCTCCGATAACCGCAATAATGAAAGGGCTGAGTTCCGGAAGCCCTCCGCTTGCCAGGTAGGAAGCCAGGATGGCGCTTGAGGCAGGGAGGGTCAGGTCCATGTAGTAGAGTTCGGGTCTCAGCAGCTGGAGATAGGGGCTGAGTTCTCCGATTCTTGCTGTGAGGGACAATATTTTCACCTGTAGTTTGTAGTTTTATTTGGGGTTTCCTGTTATTTTTAGGGGAGTTGTTTAAGGATAGTCCTATAAACATGCGCATGTCAAAAAAGTTTTCTTTTTCATTCTTTTTTCCATTCGTCCCTGTACACAAGTTCCGCCCTTTCCCGGATTTTTTCGAGAAGTGGGTGGTCGAACTCCGGTTCGCAGATGAAGGTAAATTCTGCCTCAGGGTTCAGGTCTATTAGTTTGAGGGTATTTGAGAGGGCCGTGGTCAGGGCTTCGTAATCCGGAATTTTCGGGACCTCGGCGCTGAAGGGGTATACCTCCTCCATTTCCACGGGGTATGCTCCGAAGGGAGGTTTGAAAATAAGGACATGGCTGTATTCCTTTTCGCCCCTCACGGGCCTTGTGCGGATAAGCGCCGGACCTTCGATGCTGAAGCGTTCCAGCCTCTTTCCGAAACGCAGGACTTCCGGACGGGATGCGGATTCGGGTCCGCAGTAGAAAAAGGTCCCTTTGGTTGCAGGGTCAAACTTCTCGAGCCAGGTGGAATGAGTATAGAGTCTTTTCAGCCCGTCAAGCAGTTTCGGATGGGCACGGCAGCGCTTTTCCACAAGTTCCAGGAGTTTTCCTTCCTTTATGGACTGCTTGATCAGCCTGATTTCCTCGAAGGTCGCATAGAGGTTGTGCCTTCCCAGGAGTTCCTGGCTGTTTTTTGCTTTTTTCAGCTCTTCTGCAGTGTATTTCGAGCAGATGGGGCAGGAGCAGGGCAGGTAGTTAAGTTTGTCCAGGTGGTAAGTCCCGTTTGCAGTGATATAACGCCCGTCCTTTGCGTAGAGGGCATAGGCTGCCGAGTCAAAGAGGTCGCAGCCAAGAGCCACGGCTAGAGCGAACATCATGGGATGCCCTGCCCCGAAGAGGTGGACAGGGGCAACCGGGGAGAGGCCCTTTTTCGAGGCTGCAATCACGTCCACGAGTTCTGAGTAGCGGTAGGTTTCCATAAGGGGGACCACGGCTCCCAGGGGGTAGACTCCGAAATCGAGTTCTTTCAGGTGGGAAGCGGCTTTTTCCCTCAGGTCTGGGTAAGTCGAACCCTGGACCGGGCCTGCCAGGAGCTGTTCTCCCTGTATGAGTTTCCGGGCGGCTTCCAGGCGTTCGGCGGTAATTGCAAGTTCTTCTTCGGCCCGCTTTCTGGGGACGTCGGGAGGAGTCGGGATGTCCAGGGGGACGATGATATCACTTCCGATTTTCTGCTGGAATCCCAGGATCTCCTCGTTAGTGACTTCCACCGAGCCGTAGATGGAAAGCTGGAATGACCCTGAATCAGTCATGATGGGCCCGTCAAAGCCCAGCAGCCCGTGCAGCCCTTTCTCAAGGGCCACGTTTCGCAGTTCTTCTTTCCGGTAGATAATATAGGAATTGGTGATAAGGATCTCTGCCCCGAAACTTCTCATCTCCTCCGAGGGGATAAGCTGGATGTTCGGATTGATCACAGGCATGACGGTAGGTGTCTCCACTATCCCGTGCGGGGTCTTGAGTTTCCCTATCCTGCCGCCTGCGTCCTTGTCGAGTATTTCAAATATCGTTGACATGCCGGGGGAATAAATATCTCTCAGCTATATTTAACTTTGGGGACGGAAAAAAGGAATGTCTTTATGGGACAGGTCGACGGGAATTTTGACAGGGGTTTTTACGGAGCTGTTGCAGGGTTTTTTGCAGGGCGCTTGCGACTTTTTGCAAGATCTTTTCAAGTTTTTGTTCAATTGTTTTTTCGAGGTTTTTTGTACTTGCTTTCAAGGCTTTTTTCTTTTATCCGAACGATTTGAATAGGCTGTTTTCTTCCGGGGGTAAGGGACATTCTTTCATTTTTGTATAGTTTTGTGTTATCTATCCACAACCGTTATATATCTCGATAATCAAGGGTTGTAGTGATAGAAAGTTTCAGATCAATAAGCTGCAGATCGGAATGACAGACCAGAAATCTTCAGGTCTGAACGATACAGATCAGAATGATACAGGTGAAAATATGACTGAAGATCCTAAAAAATTGTTATTCGACTTTACAGAAGGCCTCGGAGAATTTGCTGCCGAAACCGAAGTTCAGGGAAAACAGGCTCTAGCGTTTATGGGCATGGTCGGGGCAAGTTTTGAAGACTCGGTCCTGGACTTCAAGACCAAGGAACTGATCGCTATCGGGATTGCCCTCTACCACCGCTGTCCCTACTGTATCTCTCTCCATGCCTTTAACGCCCTTTATGCCGGGGCCACAAAAGAGGAGATCATGCAGGCTTCCATGGTTTCGGTTGCCTTTGGCGGCGGGCCCTCGATGTCCTTTTCAGTAACCCTTTTAAAAAAGGCGGTTGAGACCTTCCAGAGTGAATCCTTTGCCGAAGAAGACCGGGCGGAAATCCTCAAAAGGCTCGGGATGGCCTGAATATTCCAGCCCTGTTGACCTACATTGTTGAAATCTTTCAACTTTTTTTAATCTTCTTTAATCTTCTTTAATCTTTTTTTGTTTTTAAATATTTTTTAAACATCTTTGAACTTTTAAGGGCCGCTTAATCTTCCTTTTCCCGAGGCATGGCAATGATTTCCCGGACCTGCATGGAGAAGAATTCATTGCTGTGGGCAGGCCTGAGCACAAGGGCTACATCCGCACCCCAGCGCGTACCGCCAATGGCAATGATTTCAGTGTCATCGGAAACCGGGATATGTCCTGAATCTGCCGCCATGATTGCAACTTCGACTGCCACCTTGAAGCCTTTCCTGAAGAGGGCGCGCAGGGTGTCGGAAATTACTTCTATCCGGGAATAACCTCCGAACTTCCTGGTTATTGAGCGTTCAATCCCTGAAAACATGTGGGACTGGGTGGTGATAATGGCTCCGAGCTCCTCAAGTTTCTGTTTGTATTCCTCTTCGACTTCCCATTCGCCTTTTTCTTTTTGCCCGTACTGGTGGCTGATGCCTATGACTTTGACGCCAGTGTCTTTCACGGCTTCTGCCATCTTGAGGGCGGTCTTTCCGCTGGTGCTTGCAACCACGATGTGTGTGATTCCAAGTTCTGAGGCTCTTTTTGCCGCAGCCCCTACAACGGCATCAGTGTTTGCTTCCCCTACGCTGTCCAGATAAAGAATCGGTTTTTCCATGTGCGGATCTCCTTTTAATTTTTAAGGTTTGTTTATTTCCGTTTAAAGGTTAAATTTCCATTTAGATGTTAATTCATCTCTTCATAGGTTTTTTATGAACTTTTTTCCTCTTTTTTTCTTTTACGAATTATTTTTCTTCCGCATGAATAACCTCAATTATTGCAGGTTTTATTGCAGG
>DUKH01000158.1:22429-34642 GCA_013329415.1 Methanosarcinaceae archaeon
TGCAGGTTTTATTGCAGGTTTTTTCGCAGATTTTTTGCAGGTTTTATTGTAGATTTTTATTGCAGGTTTTGCCCTCGTTTTTTCCCGAAGCTGCCGGATTCTGACTATTAATCTCACTTGATACTAGTTACATACTAATTATTTATTTTATCTAAGTATCTAATGAAATATTTTAATTTGTCTAACTAAAATATATATATCAGGAGACTCTCTTTAAATACTATGGAGGGTTTTTGGTTTTTAGGGGGCCTGGAAACTACCCTTAATTTTTGATTTTGTTGTGGGTTCAGGATTCCCCGGGTTCGAGCCTTTGAGAACCTGTTTAAGTATGATTAGGTAAGATATAGTTGTAGGGGTTATATTTTCAGTGAGGTGGTACTTTGTCAGATACGGATTATGATAACAATGACGTGAAGATTATTACGAAACCTGTGCAGTCAAAAAACCCTGTTTTGATTGAAGGTTTCCCCGGAATCGGGCTTGTTGGGAACATTGCAAGTCAGCACCTGATCGAAGAGATGAATATGGAGTATATCGGCTCTATCGAGTCCAGGTATTTCCCCTCCATTGCCGTGCTCTATGAGGGGCTTATCAATATGCCTGTCCGGATCTATGAAAGTGTGGAGCATAACCTGATTATTGTGATTTCGGATATCCCTATCAGCCATTCGGTTTCCTACGATGTCAGCAATGCCCTGGTTGACTGGGCAGAGTCCATCAATGTAAAGGAAATTGCCTCTATTGCTGGAATTGCTATTATGGACGGGGGACATAAGGTCTTCGGGGCAGCCACTACCCAGGAGATGCTGGACAAGATCAAGGATGAAGTGGAGGTCTTCCAGATGGGGACTATTTCAGGTATTTCCGGTAGTGTGATGGCAGAATGCCTGCTAAGGGGAATCCCGGCGCTGAGCCTTCTCGGGGCTACCAGGACCCAGAACCCCGATCCTCGGGCTGCTTCTGCTGTTGTTGAGGTTTTGAACAAACTCTACGGGCTGTCGATCGACACCGAACGGCTCATAAAGCAAGCTGAACGCATAGAAGTTGAGTTACAAAAACTTGCTGAAGATGTCCAGACCTCCGAACAGAAAGGAGAAGTCAAAAAGGAATTCCCAATGTACGGGTGATCCTATGGAGTACATTGCGCTAACCGGAATTGCCGATTCAGTGATCGAAGCCCTTAAAAAACATTCACTCCGGACTCTTGAAATCCGGAATCCACAAAATTTTTTCGGGGTACTTGGGCTTAATGCAGGGGATCAGGTTCTCTTAACCTCCACCCGCCGTGACGATTTAACGGACGGGACCACCGGGCTCATTGCCAGGGTCGTGCAAAGGCAGATCTCCACACATTCCATTATCAGTGCAAATGATTTGTATATTGAGGAATGTGAAACCATGGCTGCTCGCGTTCAGCTCGAATGCAGGTGCATGGCAAGGGTACGCCGCGTCATCTCAAATGAGCTTGGCAAACCGGTTGTAGTGGACGCCAGGGAAATTCCCTGCTACGAAGCCCGGTAAAAAAGTTTTCAGGCTGATGAAACAGCTTCTTAAAAACTTTTTTTCCCTTTTTTGCTAATGGATTTCTCTTTTGACCAGGTTGACTCATGATCCTAACAACTTATTTTTTACCTGAGGGATCTGGTCAGAAAAGATTTTCTGATAGATGAATTTACCTTTGGAGTCCTGACTTTAAATACGCCGGTATAAATGAGTCCGGGATAAAAAAAGAAGTGGGTTGCGGAATCCGGAATTTTCCGGCAACCATTTGTTTCGGTTTTTTAAATGGTTTTTAGCAGGTTTACATATCCATTTCTGGCATTTCTCCGCCGGGGCCTGCTTTCATACCTGCAGAAGCAATCACATCGTCGATCCTGAGGATCATGATTGCTGCCTCGGTGGCGGCGTTGATTGCCTGGGTCTTGATCCTGAGAGGCTCGATGACATTGTTTTCGTACATGTCTTCGATCTTCCCGGTGTAGACATTAAGGCCTGCCTTCTTGTTGCCCTTCTCGTGCTGGGAGCGCATTTCCACGAGCATGTCGATGGGGTCCAGACCTGCGTTTTCTGCGAGGGTCTGGGGGATAACTTCCAGGGACTCTGCAAACTTCATAACTGCAAGCTGTTCCCTGCCTTTCAGGGTTGCCGCATATTCCTTGAGCCTGAGAGCAAGTTCGATCTCAGGGGAGCCGCCGCCCACAACGACCATCTGGTCTTCGAGGGCTACACCCACGACTCTGAGAGCGTCTTCGAGAGCTCTTGAGATGCCGTCCACTACGTGCTCGGTTCCGCCGCGGAGGAGGATGGAGGTGGTCTTGCTGTCCTTGCAGCCTGTGACAAAGGTCATCCTGGAGCCAGTGACGTCCTTTTCTTCCACAAGGCCCGCATACCCGAGGTCGGACTCCTCAATCTCGTCGATGTTGGTGATGATCTTTGCGCCGCTTGCGCGGGCGAGTTTGTCCATGTCGCTCTTCTTAACCCTGCGCATGCCGAAAATGCCTGCCTTTGTCAGGTAGTACTGGGCAAGGTCGTCCATTCCCTTCTGGCAGAAGACGACGTTGGCCCCGGTGGAGATTACTTTGTCCACAATTTCCCTGAGCATTGCTTCTTCCTGGTCAAGGAAGCGCTGCATCTGGTCAGGGGTTGTGATCTTGATCTCTGCCTTGGTTTCAGTCTTCTTGAGTTCGACAGGTACGCTTAAGAGGAGGATCTTTGCGTCTTCTATGACTTCAGGCATGGCGGCGTGGACGCGTTCCTTGTCAACGATGACTCCTTCAATAATCTCAGAATCCTGGATGCTTCCTCCAGGTCTCTTTTCGGTCTTGATGTCTTCGATGTCAACCGTGATCTTCCCATCTCTCTCTTCCACAATGGACCTGACTGCCTTTACCGTAAGTGCGGAGAGGTGGTCCTTGTAAGATTCTGCCCCCTTTCCGGTGATTGCGGTTGCTGCCAGCTTCTCCAGGGTTTCGGTGTCTTCCGGGGAGACTTTGATTGTGATGGTCTCCAGGATCTTTGTAGCCTGGTTTGCTGCGAGCCTGTATCCGCTTGCGATCAGGGTGGGGTGGACACCACTTTCCAGCAGTTCCTCTGCCTTTTCCAGGAGTTCTCCTGCAAGGACGGCTGCGGTGGTGGTTCCGTCTCCTACCTCTGCGTCCTGGGTCTTGGAAACTTCCACGATCATTTTCGCGCCGGGGTGTTCGATGTCCATTTCCTTGAGGATGGTTGCCCCGTCATTCGTGATCACTACATCGCCCATGGAGTCCACGAGCATCTTGTCCATACCCTTCGGCCCAAGAGTGGTTCTGACTGCCTCAGCTACGGCCTTTGCGGCCATGATGTTGTTGTGCTGTGCATCGGAACCGTGGGTTCTCTGGCTTCCTTCTCTTAAAATAAAGATTGGTTGTGCTGCCAAACTTCAATCTCCTTTATAATGATTTTGAATTTCTATGATTTTTTATTAGTTGATTAGTTGAATTCTTAAGTACGCTATTTTCAGTGCGTAATTTTCCTATTCTTAATGCAAGCACTTCTATATAAGAATTCCTCTGGTCATGAAATAAATTCTCTCCGAAAAAAGGGCTGCTGCTCCTTTTAATCCTTTTATTCTCCCGGATTTGGCTTTCAATCTCTGGGACTTTTTAGGGCGCAGAATTCAGGAAGACTCCCATTAAAAAGAGCATAAAAACAATGTTTGCCAGAAGTACGGAAGTTGTTCCGGGCGCCAAGGGCGGCCGGCTTTTGCAGAATAAAGAGCAGACAACTAAAAAGAAGAGAAAAGCAAACCGGTGAAAGTGAAAAAAGAAATGCGGTCTTCAAATACTGCTTTTTCATATATTTATAATTCTTTTTTGTAAGGGCCGCCAGACAAGCTGGCGGAGGCTTTCGATCTTTATCAGAAAAAAACGGTTTTTGGGAATTTTGAAACAATCAATCGAGTAGTGAGGAAGCACCAGTGTAAAAATTCCAGTGTAAAAATGCAAGTGCAAATGAAAACTTAAGGGGCTTCCCGGCGTAATGTCTGTATTCTGGATTCCCGGGGATATGTGCTGTATGCCTGGGTTACAGTATCCATATGGGACACTGTATGATGGGGGGTTGTAAAAAAATTATAATTTTTTTCCGGAGTTCAGCTATAATAAAGTCTGCCAAAAGAGTTTGTCTTTCGTTTGCAGATTTGAATCACAAAAAGTTAAATAAAAAAGTTAAGGTCGGAGGAATTCCGACAATTTCCTCCGATTTTTCTATGCACCTGTTTTCCCTGAACCTATTTTTTTCTCTGCAACTCGATTTCAACGTTTCTGTTTCAACGTTTCCGTTTCAACGTTTCCGTTTCAATGCGTCTTAATATACTCGATCATCCGTGGGGTCAGCAGGGGGATGATCTGGGGCAGCATGTTCGGCATCAGGTTTTCCATGGCTTTTGGCATGAGGTCCGGGAGCTGCTCTCTCATATAGTCCGGCATCGGGACCCGCCTTTCCACGGCTTTGAGCATGTCCGGCATCACTTTGGGCATGACCGAGGGCATGAGCCTGGGCATCATAACAGGCATCATGGGCTTCATCAGGGCGCCCATGCCGGGCACGTATTTGACCATTTTCATCATGGACTGGAGGGGTGCGGGCATGGCTGCCATCATCTCGGGCAGGAGTTCTACCATAAGGTCGGCCATGTTTTCGGGCTGCATGAGGTCGATCATTTTCTCAAAGGGCACCCATGACTGCAGGGCGTAGTTTGTCGTATCCGGGATGTCGTAGCCGAGGCTTCTGGCCACAAGGGCGCCGAGGTCCTGGGACTCTATGTTCATGTTGTTTTTTTCGGCTGCAACACGGAATTGGACCGTACAGCAGGGACACAGAGCCGCAATGATGTCTGCGTTCACATCTACAGCTTCCTGAAGCCTCATACCCCCAAGTTTATATGCAACCGGAGGCTCGGCAATAAGGCTGACCACCGATCCGCAGCAGTGAGCCCGTTCCCTGTTATGTTCAAGTTCCCTGAACTGGAGGCCCGGGATGGCTTTCAAAAGCTCTCTCGGGGGCTCGTAGACTTTGCCTCCGGCTCTACCCAGGTGACAGGAGTCATGCCAGGCAACCACTTTATTGAGCGGTTTTTTGAATTTGGGCTTAAGCACGTCCAGGCGCTCCACCAGGACTTCGGAATAGTGCTTTGTCTCAAGTCCGTACTCGATTCCTAGTTTTTCCGCCCACTGGGGATAGACGGTGTGCCACATGAGCCAGCAGGCAGGGCAGGAAGTGATCACGGTTTTTACGCCTTTCTTTTTCATGTTGTAGACGTTCATCCGCATGATCTTTTCAAAGACGTCCCACTTCCCGGCAACGAGCATGGGAATCCCGCAGCACGCTTCTTTATCGCCGAGCCCCGTAAACTCGACTTCCGCGTCATCGAGCATGCGCACAGCCCCGACAGCCACGTCTTTTTCCACAAAGGACGCCGTGCAGCCCGCAAAGTAGGCGTACTCGGCTTCGTCCTTCATCTTTGCCCGGATGTCGTCCGGAATCCATTTGTCCCTGTCCTTGCGGTAGTTTGCCCAGATGTTCCGCTCTTTCAGGAGGCTGGCTGCCATGATCTCGAAGGGCGGGAAGGTCATTTTCTCTTCTTCATCAACCAGTTTCCCGCGCATGGTCATCCAGGCGTGTTCGATTGGCATGTCAAGTTCGCAGCGAGCGTCGCACATCTGGCAGGTGGTGCAGGCAAGGAAGGTGTTTGTCTGCCGCTGGTCAAGCTTTTCCCGGCCTGCCAGGTATTCCTTGATAAAGAACCATTTTCCCCGTGGGGACTGTGACTCCCAGCCCCGGCCGTAGTACTGGTCGCATTCGCTCACACAGTAGCCGCACTGGGAACAGGAGTAGGCAAGTTCCGCGACCTCCGCGGGGATCTCCTTTTCGTCTTTGAAGGTCGTCTTCCCTATCCCGGACATGTTTCCCATCATCCGGCCCAGGGGCTCAAATGAAGATCCCATGGAAATGGCGGTGTTCAGGAGCCCTCTTCCTTCCAGGGTCTCGGGGTTCATAATCCCGTTGGGGTCGAATTCTTTTCTGAGGGCTTCGATTTCGGCAAGCCTGTCCCCGAAGACGTCCTTTTTCTTTGAGGCAAAAAAGAGTCCCGAGGAATAAACCCTGCCTTCGTTTTCTTCCGCGATCTTCAGGATGCTAAGGGAAAGGGCAAAAGCCGTGTTAAAGAGGACCGAGCGTTCCGAATGGGGTATAAAGCAGAGGAGCACCACATTTCCGTCCCCTATGACCATGCCTTCGGTAAGCACCGGGAGTTTGATTTTCTTTTTGATTTCTTCAAAGACCCTGTCCATCTTATCAAGCGGCACAAGGACCTCTGCCGGGATGAATGAGGGGCCGAGCCTCTTCACCTTCATGGACTTGAACCACTCTTTAGTCTCGTGCTTTGCGATTTCTTCGGGGAGGACAGTGCCTCCTGCGCTTTCAATCGCTTCACTCAGGCCTGAGACGTCTCTTGAAGCGGGGTACATGAAGGTGCAAACGTAAGCCATGGGAAGTACAGGCCTGTCCTTATCCACAATTTCCCCGTAATGGAGTTTTTGCGGGGCCCTGTTCTTCATGTCCGCCCATTCCGGGTTCAGGAAAGAAATTGACCAGAGCGGGACTTTCTTCTCTCTTATGGTTTCTACAGCTTTCCTGAGGGCCTCAGCATCCGGGAAACTGGCTGAAACGGCCTTTCTTTCTTCCTGTTTCTGGACTTTCAGGGTAACTTCCGTGATGATACCTGTTGTCCCCATGGTCCCGATGAGTTTCCCGAGTTCGGGGCCTGAAAATTCCCTCAGCTTCCCGTTTGGAAGGACGATCCGGACGTTTTCCATGCTCTCGTGCCCCCAGCCAAACTCGTAACTGCCGTAACCTGCCCCGCTCTGCATGAGCCAGCCCCCGACGGTTGAAGAAGGAGCACTTGAGGGTATGGCTCTGAGGGAAAGCCCTTTTTCGTTTAGCTTTCTCTCAAGTTTTTCCCAGATGATCCCGCTCTGCACAACGGTTGTCTCTGTTTCCGGGTCAATGCTAAGAACCCTATTCAACAGGGTCACATCAGCGACAACTCCGCCTTTTGTCGGGATGACTCCCCCGTATCCCGAAGAAGCTCCTGCCCGCGGGACCACCGGAATTTTGTACCGGTTTGCAAATTCCAGGAGTTTGACAGCATCTTCTTCACTCCTGACTTTTACGACCGCAGCAGGATCGGTATTTCCTATCACCTTCTTTACAAGAGGTGGCAGGGCTCCTATATCGTGGTTGTAGTAGTGGCGTTCGCGTTTGTCAAGATTGACGTACTCTCCGAATATTTCCGAAAGTTCCGTTTTCTGGGCGGCTGAAAGTTCCGGGACACGATCTGTCATGTTCTTTTCCTCCTGGATTAATTTCCGGATTCCCGTAAACCGTAGCAATGTACATGAACTGTTGAATTACCTCTGACCGGCTGGAATAACTCCTGATAAGCTGAAATTAAGTTAGACTCACCTGGAATTTATCCGAATCCGCTGGAGTAAAAATCCATTTTCGTTGATATCCAATTGGCAAAAAGTCATACCAAATTGAAAAATTCATGTCCAGCTGGCATAAAGTCAGGCCTGATTAGAAGTGTTTCCGGGCTCCCCATATTATATATTGTATATTAATTGATTAAAAATATTGTTTACAGGGCGTTAACTAATGTAAAAATTGTAAAAATTGAAATAGTAATGATTGGAAGTGCAATCGTTCAGAAATGCAGAGCGTCTTTCGGGCAGGCTTCCACGCAGCGTCCGCACTTGATACAGTCGGACATTGCTTCACTGTTGCAGACGTCGAGTTGCATTGGGCAGACTTTTTCGCATTTTTTGCAGCTGATGCAGTTTTTCTGTTTGACCTGTAACTGGTACTTTTTGCCTCCGAGCAGGTTCTGGGCTGTGCCCATCGGACAGAAAGAACACCAGGCCCGCGGGCTCAAGAAGGTGCCAAAGATAACTGCAATTACTGTGGTCACAATGCACATAGTCACGAGGATCATGCCTATTTTTTCAAACATATTCAGGGTTCCTATGACGCTCATGACCCTGTAGCCCATGAAGCCCATAAGCAGGAAAAAGACCGGAATCCTCAGCCAGAAACTTCTGAATACGGCGGGAATCTTTTCTTTTCTAGAGATTTTTGAAATCCAGAAATCTACAAGACTGCCTCTGGGGCATAGGTTTCCACAGAACCAGCGGCCTCTGAAGGGGCTTATAAGGAATATGGCGGCAAAGACTAACAGCATGAAATACCCGAGTGCAGGGTACCAGAGCCCTCCTATGGACACGATGAGGACAAGAATCCCCAGGTAAGGTGTTATTTTAAGCAAGTTTATCAACCTCTGTTTTCCCATTGTTCCAGTTCTTGCCCTAGCCTTTCGGCCCAGGTCTGGACAACGCTCATGATGATGTTTTTTATTTTAGTTCTGGAGTGAATTTTGTAGATGAATACGTAGCCTCCGCCGTCCAGGTTCTGCTGAGATCTCTGAAGAATCTCTTTTTCGTACAGCTTTTTCACGGAACGCTGGACAGTGGAGATGTCAAGTTTAAGGGCTTTTGAAAGAGTGTCAGTGTCAAACCAGTGTTCGGTATCGTTTAAGAAATGCTTCAATACCTTCAGGTCAGCCCTGGTAAGGCTCAGGGCGCATTTGATTACGTCTTCTACTTTGAATTCCTTACATGCAAAGTCTATCATACCATTGCCTCCAATCTCTCGCAGTACTGTATTATATCAGCAGTCTTATATAAACACTGACAAGTACTGAATTCTGCCGTCAAAAAACAGAAGTTCTGCAATTTTTTCATTTCAGGGCGTATTCCGGAGAAAGGACTTTTAAGCAGCTATGTCGGGCAACTATACTCGAAAATAAACCTGAAATAAGCTTGAGAAAATGCTTGAGAAAATGCTTGAAATAAGCCTGGGAAAAAACCTGGATAAAGTCGGTAAATAAAAAAGAAAAAGGTGCAATTCCTTTTTATTAAAGCATCCGCCTTCTTTTCCAGAATATTAACTTAGATTTTCTACACTATTAAACCGGATTGTGAATTTTGTTCCCTGATCTCTTTCAAGTTCTATCCAGCCGTCTATCTGTTCAACAAGAATATTTATTAGCTGGAGGCCGAGAGATTCTGCGTTTTCAAATTCTATTTCTTCTGAAATGCCTCTTCCGTTGTCCATTACCGTCAATGTGTAAGGCAGGCTGTCTTTTTCCACATGGTCCGTGCTATGGTCCGAAACATCACATCTTGAGGCAGGAGTGTCGGTCCTGCAAAGGTTGATATATATTTCTCCTTTCTTCCCTGCAGGAAAGGCATGTTTCAGGGCATTTGAGATCAACTCGTTGACAATAATTCCGAGAGGAATTGCGGTATCCATATCAAGGTATATTTGCTCAAGGTCCATACTCAAGCTGATATTTTCATTTCCAAAATTGTACAAATTGAAAAGATCTGCAGTGAGTTTATGGAGGTAAGCTGCAAAATCAATGGCATCGAGTTTGTCCCCTTTGTAGAGTTCTTCATGAATAAGAGCCATTGAAACTACGCGGTTCCTGCTTTCTCTTAAGGCTTCAAGCATTTTTGCGTCACTGAACTTTTCAGCCTCAAGGCTGAGAAGGGAACATATAACCTGCAGGTTATTCTTGATCCTGTGATGAATTTCTTTTATCCGGATTTTATCCATCTTCTCAAGGGCTTCTTCAGCCATTTTACGCTCGGTTATATCCTGTATTATTCCTCTTATTCGAACTGGGATATTTTTTTCATCAAAAACAACGTCTCCCTGCGCATGGATTATGCTTCTTTTTCCATCAGGTAAGATAATCCCGCATTCGATGCTAAAGGGTTCCCCATTTAAAGCTTTTTGAGTGGCATTATTCACACGGTTTCGATCTTCCGGATCTACATAATTCAAAAACGCATCGTAAGTTCTGCCGAATTCCAGGGGGTCAAGTCGGAAAATGCGGTATATTTCATCAGACCAGTATATTTCATTGGTCAGCAGGTTCCAGTCCCAATTCCCGACATGGGCTATTTTTTGGGCTTCATTGAGCCTAATTTCGTTTTCCAGCAATGTGTTACAGGCTTCTTCAAGTTCGGCTGTGCACTCTTTGACTTTCTCTTCCAGGGTTTCATGTGCTTTTTTAAGTGTTTCTTCTACTTTTTTGCGCTCGGTGATGTCAGTGAGAGTCACCACACAGCCTATGATCTCGCCATCGGCATTTTTCAGAGGTCCTGAATTTAAAAGTAAGTTAAACTGCTCACAATCCTCAGGTTCGAGGATTGCTTCCACCCCGAGAATGGAAGACCCCTTCAGAGCAGAGGTGACAGGAAAAATACTTTTGCCAACGTCTGTTCCTTCTAAGAAACTTAAATTTATAATATCTTCAAATTTCTGGAACTTCGGATCGCATCCGCAGAGCCCGGGTACGGAGTTGCTGAATCTGATAATCTTCCCTGACCTGTCGCAGACTATTATGGCCTCTGCAGCCTGCTCTATGATCGACCTTGCCAGGCGCTCGGCAGCGAGAATCTCTTCATTCTTCTTCTGTGCGGTCAGATCTGTGACCGCGAGGCACCAGGCATTCGGAGTTCCCTCTGACTGTAATGAGCTAATGGACAGGTATACTGGCAAAGAGCCCCCTTCTCCGGTCCTCAGTTTTATCTCTTCTGCACCTCTCCCCTGCTCCAGAACCGCCTTAAAGGCAGCCATATTCTCAGGTTCGATGAATTGGTAGGCAGAACTGCCTGTTACAGCCTGCAAAGGCATCTTCAGGAGTTCTGCAAATTGGCGGTTACAGTAAAGGATGCTGCCGTCGAAGCCGAGAGTGGCGGTGCCTTCGTTCATTGTCTCTACCAGGACGCGGTATGCACGATCTGCGCTATCAAGGGTGAAAATTAACTCCTCTTCAGGACCTGGTATTACAAGGGCATCCAGGTCTCCCTCTGTGATTGCGCGTTTGAGTTCTTCGGCTTCTTCCAGGCGGGTTTTCAGGCTCTCAATTTCCTCTTTCAAGGCATGATTCTCATCTAAAAGTGCATGATACGATGTGGACTCCCGGTCTTTTCCCAATTTAGAACTCATCTTTACATCGTCCTTTCAAAAGCCTGTCGTTGAGATAGGTCCTTACTCAATTTCCGGATAAAAGAACACACCCCACCTGCCGGGAAAATTCAGAGAGGTTCTTTTGCTTATTTTTTTCATCAATTCACTCCCACGTCCCCGGGTTTCAATTGCTTCCCACATTTCAATTACTTTTTATCTGATCGGGATTTCAGGTCCATTCCGAGCAGAACCCTCTCGGTGTTCTCCATGCTGCCTATTAACTTCCTCAAGGGGGGTGGAAGCTCTTTTACAAGGGTAGGGGCTGCCACTATCTGGCCGTCTTTTGCAAATATGGGGTACTGATAAATATCTATGATTTCCAGGTGATACTTGCCAGGCAGGTGCTCTTCACATATACGCTTGATATTGGCTATAGCCTGCATTGATTTCGGGCTCATTCCCGCAACATAGAGGCGCAAAACATATTCATCATCCTGAGCTCTGGCAAGAGCTTCTTCAAAATCTTCTGTGGAGTCTTTGATTTCCGATACCCCTGTCTCCCCATTTCCGGTCATTCAGTGTCACTCCATCTGGCGCAGGTCCAGGCCTATCAAAACGCGCTCGGTATTCGAAAGGTCTCCGATAATTTTCTTTATCGGCGGCGGAAGTTTTCTAACCAGCGTCGGATCGGCTAATATCTGGTCTCCCCTGGCTAACTGCGGGTTCTCCAGCAGGTCTATAACCTCAATCCTGTATCTGCCTCCCAGGTGCTCTTCGCAGATCTTCTTCAAATTTGCAAAAGCCGTCAGGCTTTTTCTGGTCTGGCCAGCCACATATAGCCTTAAAATATAAGTCTCCTGGTCAGGCAAGGTGTCAGGCTCAGCAGATGCAGGTTCTTCGTTACTTTGTACTTCACTTTTCATCGAGTTTCAACCGCCTGGAACTAAGAAAGCTACTTTATCCTGAACAGGCTTTTCCCCCGGACTTTTCCTCAGGCTTTTCTTCAGGTTTTTCCTTGAATTCTTTTCCTGATGCTTTTTCGCAAGGTTATCTCGTAAGAACTTTTGGGTGCTGTCGGTTTTAGTTAATATGCCTTGTATGAAAAAAAATGTTCGTTTTAACAGGACATTCATTTTA
>DUKH01000158.1:34968-44925 GCA_013329415.1 Methanosarcinaceae archaeon
CATTTTAACAGGACATTCATTTATACAGATTTTTGATACCCATCACATAAATCACTGCCGATGTAAGGTCTGGATTACCCCGCCTTACGCTCCCCATTCTGGTTTTAGTGCCCTTTCGAAAGGAAACTTCTGTTAAGATGTTTATTCTTAACAAAATCGTTATTTTTCGTGAAGTGATGGTCTCTGTCGGGCACTTTTAAATGAAACTTTTGCCCTGGAATTCTTATTCAGAAGTGTCTGCTTTTCTTATGCTGGCTATCTCCTTTTTGTTATCCTCGAGGCCCTCACACCTGAGTTTATCCTCTGAAATAAGCCTTTTCAGCTCTTCTTTCTCCTTATCATACTCGGAGTCCAGGGCTGTAATCTTGGCATCAAGGGACTTGAGCTTGTTTTCCAGCTCTCTCTTCCTCTGTGCCACAGCCTTGTTTTGAGCTGCAGCCTCAGCTAGCTCCTTTGCTTCCATGGCAGCTCTGGCAGAGCCCATCAGCAGCCCTCCTGCGGGACCCAGGTATACGTCCTGAATTTCGATGCCGTTATCAGTCAGCAGGTATTCCCTTATCTGGTTTGAGTGTTCCATGCCTCTAGACTTAATGACTGAAATGCCGCGGTTGAGCTCGCTGTCACTCTCGAAAAAGCGGAGTTTTATCCAGGTATCCATGAGAGAGGATATGCCCTGAGCATTCACGCATTCGGCGCTATCGTGATCCACCAAGCTTGTGCATATGACAGTGACATTCCTGAGCTTCATGTGGTCAATAAGTCTGGTAAGCATTTGCTTTACCTCATTATCGGTGCCTGCGTTGCTCAGGTTGGAGATCGGGTCTACTACCACCACATCCGGTCCGAATGTTTCCATGCTTCTGCGAATATCTATCAGATGCATCTCCATTCCGTAGGTCACGGGTCTGGTGGCATCGATCTGCATCATTCCTGAGTCGATATAGGGCTGCAGGTCTATACCTATGGATCTCATATTCCTGATTATCTGGCTCGGCGACTCTTCGAAAGCGAAATACAAACAGCGTTCTCCCCTCTTGCAGGCAGCTTTGCAGAACCGGGCTGCAAAACTGGTCTTTCCCGTACCTGCCGTTCCGGAGATCAGTATGGTGCTTCCGCGGTAGCAGCCCTGGTCTCCAAGCATGGTGTCCAGGCGTTTTATGCCGGTGGATATTCTCTCTGCGGACGCCTCATGCTCCAGGCTCAGAGAGGTGATGGGCAGGACCGATATCCCGTCTTCCTCTATCAGGAAGGGGTATTCGTTGGTGCCGTGCTTCGAGCCCCTGTATTTAACAATCCTCAGGCGCCTCGTGGCTATCTGCTCCTCCATCCTGTTGTCAAGGAGGATTACGCAGTCAGCAACGTACTCTTCAAGCCCGTACCTGGTAAGGGATGCTTCACCCCTTTCGCCGGTAACCACTGCAGTCACGCCTTTTTCTTTCAGCCATCTGAAGAGCCTGCGAAGTTCGGAGCGCAGTATGGTCTCATTCTGGAACCCTGAAAACAGAACCTCCAGCGTGTCCAGAGCCACACGCCTGGCGCCTATGGAATCTATGGCTAGCCCGAGCCTTATGAAGAGCCCTTCAAGGTCGTACTCGCCTGTCTCTTCTATCTCACTCTTATCAATGTGGATATGGTCGATTATCAGCCTGTTCCCGGCTTCAAGGTCCTCCAGGTCAAATCCCAGAGAGGCAAAGTTCTCGGTCAGTTCCTCGGAAGTCTCTTCAAAAGCCACGAAGACACCGGGTTCCCCGTAATTCCGGGCTCCCTTTACCAGGAACTCCATAGCCAGAAGGGTTTTTCCCGAACCCGCGCTCCCGCACACCAGAATCGGACGGCCCTCCGGCAGCCCTCCATAGGTAATTTCATCCAGACCCGCTATGCCTGTCGGGGCTTTTTTCAGGCTTTTTTCTTTCAGGGCCGTGCTTTTTTCTTCAATCATCGAATTACCCTTTTTACGCTAAAATATTAGGTATACCTTGTTATAAGTTCTTATTTCTCATTAAGCCTCTAGCTCTTGATATATTTGGAAATAAACAAATTTTCTCCCTTTAGACGGGAATTTTTCCACTCATTAAAAATAACTTATTAAGTTATCTTTTACTCTTGTATTTAACCGTATGCAGCTAATCTTAACTTCTGAAAACAGGAGCTTCTTTGAAATTCTTTCACATCTGGCAGAATAACAGTAAGCACTGTTCTCAGAAATTTTAAGCTTAACAGGGAGTTTAATCACAAAATAAATCAAATCTATTTGAATACGCAAAATTTTACTTTAAAGGGGGAAAAATTTATCCGGAAAACTCCTTATTCTATCCTGTCCAGCTCTTATCACTTTTGCGACATTTTACTGATGTTTCACAGCGACTTTTCTACTTTTGTCTAAATAACTGCCCACTATCTGTCCGGCATAGATAAGTTTTTATATCCCCTCTCTAATCTGCAAATTGCGGTTAAATGAGCGGTTCATTCTCTCAGGTTTCTCCTCCACAAAGAAACCTTACTTTAGAGTCACATTTTCGGCTCATTTTATCCACAATACTCCACAAAACTCCACAAAAAAGTCCGGCAGGTTTATCCTTTTTCCTGCCGGATTCCACACTTTTTTCAAAAAGAAATGTAAGTATGTAAGTAAAAGTTAGTAAGTCTGTTTTCTCAAATAAGGTAGATAGGTCCCGGGAGTTTACATCCCGAGAGCCGTTTGGGTAATCGTATCTTCTATTTCGCCTCTGAGTTCCTCAGGGATGCCTTTTATACCTACGTCCAGGAAACCGCGCACGATCATGCCCACAGCCTCGTCTTCGGTAAGCCCCCGGGCCATCAGGTATTCCATCTGGTCCTGAGCGATCTTTCCTACGGCCGCTTCGTGGGTCAGTTCTATATCGTCCACGTTTGCTTCCAGGATAGGGATTGCCCGCTGGCTTCCTTTATTACTAAGGACGAGCCCCCGGCATTCCAGGTGTCCTTTTGCGCCTGCTGCGTTTCCAATCATTTCCCCTCTTGCAATTACTTTCCCGCCCGTGGTGATAGTCCTCGAGATTAGTTCGGCCCTTGTGCCCGGGGCATTGAAGATTGCCCTGCTCCCCAGGTCAAGTTCCGAGCCCGGGTGGGCGATTGCGATGGTACTGAGCCTGGCAACCGCGCCTTCCCCTTCGAGCCTGACCGTGGGGTAGCTCTGGACCGAACGGACGGGTTTTAAGCAGATGTAGTTGCTCACAAAGGTCCCGCCTTCTTCCACATGGACAACAGTCCTGGGGCGGACTCCTATGTTCTCGGCCCAGTTGTGGATCATGGTGAAGTTCAGGGTGGCGCCTTTTTTTACGTACATTTCGGAAATTCCCAGGTGCAGCCCTTCCTCAACTCCTTTCTGTGTGGTGCAGCCGGTGATAATGTCTAGCCGGGCTTCTTCTTCCACGATCACTATGTTGTGCACGGTCTGGGAGACTTTCTTGCTTCCCAGCAGGAGACAGGTCTGGACAGGAAATACGGTTTTTTTGCCTGCAGGCGCCCGGATGAAGTACCCGTCCGCATCTTCCAGGTAGCTCTTTGCCGTGTATTTGTCCGCGTCCACGGCCACGAGGTTCCAGGCGTAGTCCTTGAGCCATTCGTGCTTCTGCAGAGCTGCCCGGGTGGACATGAGCTCTATGTTCTTATCCTTCAGGGAGGTATGGGAAATTGCATTGTCCTTCATCAGCAGGGTGCCTGCACGGCCTTCCTCGCTCGGGAGCACTCCTACCTGAAGAAGGGTCCTCTGGCTCTCCTCATCCAGTTCCTTCATGTTTTCGATGGGCTCGGAAATCTTTGAAGCCTCCTCGAATTTCTCAAGCTCGAAATCTTCCCCGAAAGCCGCTTTTTTCCCAATCGCACTTTCGGCTTTCTTCTTCAGGTTTATCTCATCAGCTTGCATTTGACACACTCCTCATACCCTTTTTTCTTGATCTCTTCTAGCATTTTCAGGGGATTGCCGGAACACATGACCGTCCCGTTGCAGAGGATGTAGCCCCTGTCCGCCTGCACGTAGTCCAGGATCTGGCCGGTATGGGTGATGATCAGGGCGGATTTTCCTTTCTGGCAGCGTTCCCCGGGACATTCGATCCCCTGGTTTAGCAGTTCCCTGATCTTCGTCCCTACATGTCCTATGCTCACAAGATCAACTCCGGACTCGGGCTCGTCCAGGAGGTAGAGACTCGGGTTCTGGGCTGCAAGCTGCAGGAGCTCGGAACGTTTGATTTCTCCCCCCGAAAAACCGACGTTCACGTCTCTGTCCAGGAAGCGCTGCATGTCAAGGTTTTCGGCAAGGACGTCCGGGTCCTTTTCTCCTTTCGCTACCGTATACACAAGGTCCCTGAGCTTTATCCCCGACATGTTGGGCGGGCGCTGCATCATAATTCCAAGCCCTCTTCGGGCCCTTTCGTCTACTGGAAGGTGGGTTATGTCTTCCCCTTTGTACAGGATACTGCCCTCCACGACTTTGTATTCGCTAAAGCCCATGATAGTCCGCATCAGGGCGGATTTTCCTGCCCCGTTCGGCCCGAAGAGCACGTTAGTATACCCTTTCCCCACTTCAAGGTTGACGTCATGGAGAAGTGTTTTTCCGTTGACCTCTACTCTCAGGTTTTCTATTTTAAGCATCGGCAATTCTCCCTCATTTTCATCCGGCACGGTTCCCAATTTCTTCCGCATTCCGGGATAATTATTTTTCAAAACACGTCATTCAAAACGCATCATTAAAGCACACGGTTGCGTGTCATTCAAAAAACACGATTGTGTGTCATTCAAAGTGCATCATTCAATGGACATAACTCTGCAGGCAAGATCATAAGAAATCCCAACATAATAAATTACTTTGTCCGACTCTCCCGTCTCCCCGCAAGAATCCTGTATCATTTTAAGAGGGCATCGTATTTCTATTATACGTTTTCTGCATCTCCTGTTTTCCCCTGTATCCCCTCTGCAAAATCAAGGGATTGATTTGTTGAGAAAAATGTATTATATACTCAAAAGTAAGAGGTAAAGAATGTTTGTAAAATTTAGAACAGGGACTTATAAGGAGCAGGGGAATTACTAAGGATATGATGTATAAAATTTGGAGCAGGGAAAGTACTGAAGGAACAGGAGGATTTCGGGTGTCCGGGATCGAAGAACTATTCACTCCAATTCAAAGCGCAGTCCGGCTCCGATTTCCACATATTCTGCCTGGAACAGCTTTTTTATTTCTTCTTTATGGGTTGTGCAGTGTCCGGCTGCAACAAGTTCCAGTCCTTCAAGCCTTTCGAACTCCTTGCTGTCGTGCAGGCCTCCGATGATCCCCTTTACCTTTCCGAAGCTAAGGGCGGAGTCCATAATTGCTGAAAGGCCGGGGTGGGCACAACCTGTCAGCACATAAAGTCCCTTGCCGGAATCGAGGAGGAGGGACTGTTCTTTGATTTTATCCCCCAGTTCTCCGGTACTCCAAACTCCGGGAATTATTTCGCGGCTTTCACTAATTTCTATAAGACCGGCTCTTTTTGCGATTTCAGCCTTTATGTTTTTTGAAAAGGAAGTGGGGGCATAGACCGTAATCCCGGGACTTGCCCTGAGGACTTCGGGCACCCCACCGATGTGGTCCCAGTGCTGGTGGGATAGGACAAGTTTCCGGATGCTTGTGGGGTCGATTTCCAGTTTTTTAAGGTTTTCAAGAAGGAGCCCGCCATCCCAGCCGGTGTCAAAAAGGAGCGTTTCTTCTTCCGTTTCAAGGAGGGCTGCAAAGCCCCAGCTTCCGGTGAATCCGGGTTTTGCCTCGTTGTCATATACTATGGTCAGCCTGAGCATCCTTCCTCCCTTCTTCTATCCTCACTTTTCTATCCTTCTTCTGCCTCAGAGTTCGGACATGCTACTGTATTCCAGCACTGTTGAGATGGGGTCGGTGACAATTTCTATCCCGGTTTCTTCAAGGGCGCAGATCCCGTTGATCCCGCCTACCACCGCAATTCCAAACTTTCCTGTTTCGACGGGAGCCCCATATAGAAACTCGTCGATATCTCCCGGAGGAAGGCAGCCTTTCAACCCGGCTTTTTCTGCCTTTTCAATGATTTCCTTTACCCTGTCATATGCCGAAGAATTGACCTGGCGCATGTTGGCAAGGATTTTCCCGTTCCCGTGTTCAAGCACTTCGAGTACCGAGGTCGGTTTCCTCGTCATGAAGACCTTTATCGGATCGATGGATGTCCCGCTGTAGGATATAAGGTCCAGGAAGCGGTCAGGTGCGTTGTTTTCGATCTGCATGACCCCTCCGTAAGCAGGTTCTACAGGTATTCCCGCTTTTAGCATGAGCCCGTCGAAAGTGACGCTGCAGACGGTTGCAATTCCTATTTTCCCGGGGGGAAGGGAGATCCCCGTATCCGTATCCTCTTCAAAAATCCTGACCTTCGAGCTTATCGTGTACCCGGAATTTGCCGTGTAAGAAAGCACGTCAATGACGGTTTCGAAATCGTCCTTGTCAAAATACGAAACGTTTACTACCACATCCCCTTTGTGAGTCTCGGGGTTGTACGTGGTCCTGAACGCCATCTCCTCGATTCGGGATATCACAAAACCGAAACGGTCCCCTATAAGGGCATCGTGCATCTCGCTTTCCCCGAGTTCCGTAAGCGTGCGCCCGGCATACCCGTGCTTGCGTGTAAAACCCCTCTCATCCAGGATCCTAAGGTGGTAGCGGACTGCCCGCTCCCCTATGTCATAGCCCCTGTTGTTCAGTTCGTCGGCTATGGCCCGGGCACCTATGGGCTTGTCACTCTCGTGAATTACCCTCATAATCTCTATGAGTTTTCGCTCTATTTGCGGATCCATCATGTTAAACACCGTTGTACCCTGTATGGAAAATCATGATCTTCGCGGGTTTCCGCGAGAAAAATTGTGAAAGATATGAAAATGCTCTTGAAAAGGCAAATGCAAATATGTTGTTGATTTTGATTCAACGCTGATCTTAAATATTCAATTATAGTAAATCTTTTAGTACTTAAATACATTTGTCTCCTGTGCCGCCGGAGACAGATTTTTTTCCGAACCTGAACGAAACAGTTTTACGTGTTTGCAAGGAAGTTTTTTTCCGGAGTTCCCATCTCCCGGAAGAATGAGCACTTGCATTATTTTTATCTTTTTCCTGAGGGATGAGCATTTACACAATTTTTATCTTTTTCCTGAGGGATGAGCATTTACACAATTTTTATCTTCCCTCTGGCCGGGGAATAGATTTCTCCTGTTTCCCGGAGCTTTTTGAGGGTTTCTTCGAATTTTTCCGGGTCCGGGTCTTTTTCAAGGATATTTTCCCGGAGTTTTCCTATTTCCATCTCCCCTCCGGCTGTTTCAAGGGTTTCGAGAATTACCTTTCGCGGATCTTTTTTCAAATTTGGGGGGTTTGAAGGCCTTCCGGAAGGGTTCACGGGAAATTTTCTTTCGGTTCCCGTTCCGAAATCCGAATTCCCACTTTCCTGGGAAAGGTTCCCTGTAAATAGTTTTTCTCCTTTCCCCGAGATTTCGGCCTGCAGGCGGGTCCTGGCAGCCACGGCTTTTTCAAGCTCGTCGGAAGAATAGAAAACCCGGAGTTTCCTGGCCCGCAGGCGGGCTCCGCAGTGCTGGCAGCTTACGGTTTTTTTCCCGGTCTCAATGATCTGGGCATGTTCCCTGCACCTGGGACAGACTACAACAGAGTAGTGAAGTTCTTCCGGGCTTATGCCGAATTCCAGGCTTTTTCACCTCCCATACCTTCTCTGCCGCTTCTGGTAATCCCTTATAACCCTCTGAAGGTCTATTTTTCGGACCTCTTTCCAGTTGACGTCCGTGAAATAGAGTTCCGAGTACACGGACTGCCAGACCAGGAAATCCGAGAGTTTCTGGCCTCCCGAACGGATCACGATGTCCGGTTCTTGCTTGACAAGCAGGCTGGATTCCAGGTGCTTTTCATCAATCTCTTCGGGCCTGACGCTGCCCTGTTTCACGTCCTTCAGGACTTCCAGCACCGCCCTGGTTATTTCTTCTCTCCCTCCTAAACCTAGAGAGACGTATACAAAGAAGGTTTTTCCTTCACGCCTGGTTGTGACTTCTCCTTCCTGCCCGTATATCTCATACCCTGTCCCCTGAGGGAGCTTCGAAAAGCTTTCTTCCAGCCTGGACGCGATTCCGGATACTAACTCCGTTTTTAATGCCGGGTCATCCTTGAGGATGTCCACATAGATGCTCACAAGGTCTACCTTGAATTTCCTGAATTCGAGGAGGGCAAGCTGGAGTTTCTCCATACTTTTCAAGTCCAGAAGGTCGGTTTCCTTAAGAATTACTGCCACATGTTTCGGGGCCTTTGAGGGGTATTTGGATATCTGCCAGGTCAGGTACCTCTCGTAGACAGGATAGCCGAATGAAAGCAGGTTCATCTGGAAAAGCTCCTCCTTCTGGATACTGCGAAAAGGTTCCGGTTTTTTCCGGGTCCGGTTTAAGTTTTGGTTTTTATTTCGGGCTTTTACTTTGCGGTGGATATGATCTTGATTACATCCCCATTCTTAAGCTCGTGTTTTTCCCCCAGCCTGAGTCTGGTCCTTGCGTCTACGGCGTAGAGGAAACGGTCTCCTATTTCGGTGTGGATCTGATAAGCAAGGTCATGGCAGGTCGAACCACGTTTCATAAGGTAGGCGTCGGGAAGCATGTTCCCGTTTTTGTCGGTCCATTTCCCTTCGTCTTCTACGGGATAGACCACTATCAGGTCAAGCAGCTCGAAAACTGTCCTGTTGATGCATTCCTGGACCCCGCTTCCGCCCAGGTGCTCAAGCACCTTTTTGATAGCCTCAAGCCCTTTTTTCTGGGCTGCTGTCAGCTCCTTGGCAACTATCTCGAAGCTTTCGTTTCCGGGGGTGTATTTGATTGCCCCGCTTTTGGCGGCGGATTTAAGGGCAAGTTCTGCGGCAGCACTCGTGGGCACGACAATCCTGTCGAGTTCCTCCAGCTTATCCAGGTTATCCCTTGGAGCTACGTCTGCCTTGTTTGCGGCAATTAGCAGAGGTTTGCTTATTTCCCGCATGGTATCGCAGAGCCTTACCATGTCCTCTTCGCTCCACTTCAGGTGATCCACCCGGGCAAGCCCCGTTTCAATCAGTGCGGCATTCACATGGGACTCACTGATCCCGGCTCCTGCCAGCTGCTCGGCGACCACGAGTTCTATCTTGAGCCCTTCGGCCTGGATCTTTCTGGAAAGTTTGAACCAGCTCCGTTCCAGAATTCCGTAGAGCCACATGGTGATCTCCCGGTTCAGGAACGTAACATCTTCGAGGGGGTCGTGCTCTCCGATTTCCACGGGGTTGCCTTCGGAGTCCGTTCCTCCCGAGGCATCGACAACGTGGATGATTGCCTGGGCTTGCCTGAGTTCGTCCAGGAAGGTATTTCCAAGCCCTCTCCCTTTGCAGGCGTCAGGCACAAGCCCTGCCACGTCAATAATGTCAATCGGGACGAGCCTGACCCCGTCCACGCATTTCCCGCAGATTTTTTCCTTCTCCCCGCAGGGGCATTCGGCCCGGACATAGGTGATGCCGTGGTTTGCATTGATAGTTGTGAATGGATAATTTGCAATTTCAACATCTGCAAGGGTAGCCGCTTTGAAAAAAGTGGATTTCCCTGCATTGGGTTTTCCTGCAAGTCCTATAGTCATCGACATAAATTATAAAAACGAGCTAGTTGCATTTAATCTTTATTGGTAGAGATGTCAGGGAAACAGGTTTTTCCCGATAACCACTGTGAAATCCCTGAAAAGGTCAGGAGCCCATTTTCGGAGTTCCGGCGATAAACTTTATATCGTTGAATGTTCTTATGGAGGAGTGCTCGCTGTATACTATGCGTCCCGATAGGGTAGCGGATATCCTTGAGGCCTGCGGAGCCTTAGACCTGAGTTCAAGTCTCAGCCGGGACGTTAACTTCTTTTCTTATTTTTGTTTGACTTCT
>DUKH01000158.1:45255-46700 GCA_013329415.1 Methanosarcinaceae archaeon
TTGACTTCTTATTTTTGTTTGATTTTCTGCTTTTTGTCTGATTTCTGCTTTTTGTTTGGCTTTCTGCTTTTTGTTTGGTTTTCTGCTTTTTGTCTGATTTCTGCTTTTTGTTTGGTTTTCTGCTTTTTGATTCAGCAACCAGGGATTCTCGTTTCTCTTTGTTCAAGTGGATTTTGTGTTAAAGTTTCCAGTTACAAATCGTGGTAATCCGGCCCTTTCAACCGTCATACCTCATGTCCCGGATCGAAAAAAAGGATAATTGAATATAAGGAGTGAGGACATATATAATCCATAAAAACTTGAATCTATACGAATCAATAAATTCAGGGAATGCAAAAGTCCACATAATAAAATGAATAAAAAAGTCCATAAAAACAAGCGTAGCAAAAGCTCTCAAAAGCAAGTATAGCAAAAGTCTATCAAAAGCAAGTGAATACAAAAATCCATGGAATTCAGGGGATACTTATGAATACAAAAATTTTGGTTTTGTTTTTGGTGCTTGCGTCTCTCTTTATCTCCGGCTGTGCGGAGGAGGATGCAGGGCCGGTTGAGACAGATGAGGCCGAGGTTTTGGAATCCGGTGTTGAGGAGCAGGATGAAAGCTTGCCTGTCGGGCCTACTGAAGAGTATATTGTCTACCTTGAATATTATGGGGTGATGACTCCTCCGGAACGGGAGATCAACCGGGGAGATACGATTGCCTGGTGGAGCAACAAAAGGCAGGGTACGTATGTCCTTGTCAGTGAAGACGGGCTGTTTCCGAATGAAGAACTTTCGTACAGGGTTCCCTTTAAGTATACCTTTAAAGAGCCCGGAACTTACCTGTTCACTGTGGAATATGTCCAGGGAATGAACATGACCGTCACGGTAAAATAAACCTCTTTTTAGAGGTTCTTTATTTTTGTCGGTACCTGATTCAAACCCTGGTTATAGGCCTTGCCACGTTCTTGTAGTGGTCGAAAAGTTCCCTGCCCCATTTGAGTGCGCTGTCGTCAAAACTCACCAGGTTGTGGTTATAGTAGATGCCGCTGTTGCAAAAGAGGGAAATTGCCATGAACTTTTCAGTAACGATGCTTGAGGCAATTCTCATGTTATTGTTGTTGCAGACGTAGAGTTTTGTATATTTCAGGTTCAGAAAGTGTTCGAGTTCCCGCCTGTAGTCGTTAAGCATCCTGTCATAGACGTATTCCGTAAACACCAGGGAAATTTCCGTCCCCTTGGCGGCAAGTTCTATGCAAAGAGATGGGTAGATTGGCAGAAAAAACGAGGAAGATATCATCACTTTGTTTGATTCTGCCAGGTGGTCCACAACTTCTTTCGGGTATTCGAAAACGTGGTTTCGATCGGGGTTTACCTCCATGTAGTCTCCGAGCTTTCCGATTTCGTCCAGAAACTCCGGTGGGATGGAGTTCATGTCCTGGTTTACCCAGTACTCATGGTTTTTA
>DUKH01000158.1:47012-53044 GCA_013329415.1 Methanosarcinaceae archaeon
TTTTATCAAAAACATTGAACGTTTCGAGGATGGTTTTCATTTTGGGAACAAGGATTTCTCCTATACTGGACAGTTTGTAGAGCCTGTTATTTTCAACTATAAGGTCATGTTTCATCAGAATTTTTATCTGGGTCATTATCGGACTCGAGCGGACATTGAGCATGCTCTTTATTTCTTCAATGTTCTTGGGTCCGTCAAGTAGCAATAGAAGGAGGCTTTTTCTTTTTTCCGAAAGAAAGAGTACGTCCAGTAATGATGATTCCATTAAGATTCCCTCTCTCTTATAAATCACCTTATTTATATTTAAGGCTGTTTATATATCTGTGCTTGTGAGTCCTGCAGTCCCTGTCTGCCATTTCCTGTATTTTTGCTTCCTGTGTGATAGAAGCTTTGGGGTCCTCTCGTGACTTCTGCTTCCTGTGGGATGGAAGCTTTGGGGTCCTCTTATGACTTGCTTCCTGTGGGATGGAAGCACTGGAGTCCTTTCTCGACTTTTGCTGAGGTAGAAGCTTCAGAGGGGGGTTTGGGACTGAAGACATGCTTGAAGTTTTAATTTACGTCAATAATTACTACTATAAAATATATAATTATTTTTCATTACTTTTTTATTTACGTTCTCCGGAAAGGCCATTTTATGTAACGTTTCTTATATTTCTCCGAGTGCCGACAGTTTTCCCGGATGCTGGCAGTAGAGTATCAATTGTGAATGTACTATTTGATTTTAATGCCATTATGGGGGTTAATATGATATTTTCTTGCTCTAAGTTCGGTCTTTTTATTTAGTAAGCCACCTGGGCTTTACTTTATATCTTGTTAACCTGCCTGGACATGGTCTTGAAATAGTCATACAATTCCTGGCCCCAGCGCAGGGCTCTGGGCTTAACGCTCATTACGAACTGCTGGTCGAATTTCCCGTTTTTATCAAAGAGCCCGAGTAGCATGATTTTATCGGTAATTGTGATCTCGGTTGGTTTTGTCCCTTCCCTGGAAACGTAGAGGCTCACGTTTTCCATCTCCATAACTTCTTTTATCATGTCATAATGTTCGCTTGAGAGGTGGTCCCAGACCGACTGCGTAAAGTTAAGGGAAAGTTCGGCATCTTTTCTTCCGAGTTCCACGTACAGGGGCAGGTAAGAAGGGTTGAAATAAGATGCAAAGGTTGCCACACGCTTTGCGTTTGCCATATTGTCAATGATTTCCTGGGCCGGCTCGTAAATATGGTTCAGGTCCGGTTCTATCTGGATGCAGCCCTCGAGTTCGGAGATCCTTTCCAGGAGGTTGCGGGGAATTGCGTTCAGGTCATGCCCTGTCCAGTACGTGCTGTTCTGTTCCACAACGTCAAGGGCGCTGATCAGCGGCTTGACTTTCTTGACAATGAACTCCCCCAGCAAGGTAAGGCTGTACATCTTATCTCCCTGGACAATCAGGTCACTGTCTATCAGTTTCTTAATCTGGGGGAGGATTGACGTGGCTGTGACATCCAGTTCGTTTCTGATCTCATCAATATTTTTTGATCCGTTTTCCAGTAGCAAGAGAAGGTTTTTTCTTTTATCGGAGCGGAAAACCAAATCAACAAGTGAAGATTCCATGTCTCCTTACTTCCTGTGCTGTAATTTCTATGTACATCTGATTTTTCGGCTTTGTGGTGATACCAGACCGGCCTTTTTGCGTAGCAGGCCGATTCCTCGCCTTCCTTTCAAATTCCAGTGCTTTCCTAAACCTTTCAGGTGAATTTTTCGAGAATGGTGTTTTCATAATCTTCAGCTTACACGTCTTCTGAATATCCCGGAGTACAGATCCCGACAAAGGTCATTTTTGTTTCCATGGGGGTATGTTTCCATTCCGGGGGAGTCAGGTACTCTATGCTGGTGTCTATCTTTATCGAACCTTCCGGGAGGCCGAAACTTTTCATAGAATTCTGAATCAGTTCCTCTCCCGTTTTCTGGGCATATTCTACCGCTACCCGATATTGGTCGAATTTCTTCCTTCCTGCAGGGGAAAATACCAGGAAATTCTGATCCGGGTTCTCCATGGCTTCGGGCCTGATCATGATTTCCACTCTTTTGATCCCTTTTCCAACAAGAGCGCCCACTGCATTGCCTACCTGGGCATATTCAGGGACTATGATCTCAGCATCGATCAATTGCTTAAGTTCCCCGTAGTAGGTCTTCACGGGGCCTCCGAGCAGGACTATGGGAATGTTCACCTTGTACTGGGCTGGAATATCCCCCTCAAGCATCTTTCTGATCCCGTCTCTACCTCTCCCTTCCATGATAAAGGACATCAGGCTGTAAGCCATGTTGCTGGCGATCTGCTGCTTTATTTTCTTGCAGAAACTGTGGGGGGCCAGATGGGTAAAGCGGGCGAGTTTCTTTGCACCTATCTGGGCGGCTTCTACGTCCCATTCCGTGTAGTCCCCGAGGACGTGGAGGGCATCGGTAGGAGTAAAGCCTATGGCCTGGATCACTCTCTGGTTGATCAGGGAATCAAGGACACAGGGGGAAGGGATCCTTTTCATTTTGTTCAGGATCTCATTAATTGAGAGGGGTTCGTCTCCCATAACTTCAAGTAACTTTTCCTCACTTTCCGTGGGATTGATGGGTGTCTGCCCGGTCCGTACAAAAAACTTGGTGGGCTGGATGTGTTCGTTGAGCATGGTCCTCAGGGGCACCGGGTTCTTTTCCAGTTTCTCCCTGAAATTCGGGTAATGTTCCGCAGCCACGCAGAGGGGGATAACTCTCTTTGGCCCTATCCTCGTATATTTCATGAACCAGACGTGGCTATCTCCTCCGCTTGCGGAGGTCTCCATCTTGATGGCTTTCACTCTGGTCTGCCAGTCTCCTACGACTGTCCCTTTTTCGCAGAGTTCAGGGAGCCCGTTCTTTATTATGGATACATCGGTACTGGTTCCTCCCACATCGATCACGGCGCAGGTATCCAGTCCGGAGAGATGAGATGCCCCGATAATGCTTGCTGCGGGGCCTGAAAATATGGTCTCTATCGGGCGCTGTTTCGCTCCTTTGATGTCTATGACCGAGCCGTCGCATTTCAGCATGAGTACTTTTGCGTCAAGTTTCCTACCCTTTACTTCGGAAATTATGGAATGGATGAACTGGTAGGTGATAGGTATCAACTGGGCATTCAGGACTGCGGTTGCTGCCCTTTCGTAAGCTCCCAGTTCCTGGGAGAGCTCATGTCCGCAGACCACGGGGTGTCCTGTTAGTTTAAGGATTACTTCTTTTATCTTGAGTTCATGGTCCGGGTTGCGGGTGCTGAAATAGGAAGATACGGCAAATGCGGACACTTTCTTTTTCAGGCTCAGGGCAAAGTGCTCCACTTCGTTGATGTCAAGGGGGTGAAGTTCTTCTCCGTTGCTATTATGCCCTCCTCTCACGGCGATGCAGTGTTCGGCGGGAAGCTCTTTCGGGATAGTGTAATCTCCCACAAGGATCAGGCCAACAGGGTACCCTGCTTTTTCCAGGATTGTATTGGTTGAAAGGGTTGTGGAGACAGATACAAGTTTGACTTTCTTCAGGTACTCCGGATCCAACTTATCGATAGCATTTCGAATCCCTGTCATCAGGTCCGGATAGGTGGTAAGCGCTTTGCCGGAATCAAGGATCTTACTGTCGGAGTCCCTTAAGATCACTGCATCGGTGTAGGTTCCACCTGCGTCAATACCCAGACTATATTGCATGTTAAAACAGCCCCATTTTTACATTTCTTTCTCAGGCGATTTAAGTTCTTTTTTAGCCGGATTCATGGAATTCTTATTCAAATGATATATATTTATCCTTTTATTTTAACTTCTTATTTTGCCTTCTTCTTTTTATTTTTTATTTTGCCTTCTTCTTTTTATTTTTTATTTAGCTTCTTCTTTTTATTTTTTATTTTGCCTTCTTCTTTTACTTCTTGTTTACATCTCATTCCTTTTTCTCAACCTGCTATGGAATTTTTCGGGACTCCCACACCTACGTAAACAAGTTTCGTTTCCATGGGGGGGCCTGTCCATCCTTTGGGTGCAAGGTTTTTTTTGCTGACTTCTATCCTTATATCTTCTTTTCCAAGTCCCGCATTTTGCATATAATCCATAACAAGCTGCTTTCCGATTTTTTCTGCATATTCCTGGGCTTCGGGATGGGTTTCGAATTTTTTCCTGCCCTGGGGGGAAAAGACGATGTACACGTTTTTCTTTTCCTGATTCAGGGTATCCCTTATAATCTCGCTTTCGGCTCCTCCCTCTGAACTGCCGGTTGCCAGCTCTTCGGATTTCGGGACAACTTTTGTTTTTATGAGAATCTCAACCCTCTTGATGCCCTTCCCTACAAGGGCTCCGACGGCATTTCCGACGTCAGCATGTTCCGGAACCCTGAAATCGGCATCAATAAGTTTTTTCATGTCTTCGGCGTAAGCCCCTACGGGTCCTCCCAGGAGGATGACCGGGATCTCTATCCTGAAGCGGGTAAAGTGGCTGTTCGAAAGTACCCTGTCAATTTCGGCTCTGGGCATTCCTTCCACGAGATAGGCAATAAGGTCCTGGGCAATGTTAAGCGCAACCTTCTGCTTCACTTCCATACTGAACTTTTCAGGGTCCTGCTTCAGCAATCTCCCGAGCATGGATGCCCCAACCTTTGCAGCTTCGACATCCCAGTCCGTATATTCTCCCAGGACGTGCAGGGCGTCCGTGGGGGTGAAGCCTATTGCCTGGATCAACCTTTTCTGGATAAGGGAATCCAGGACAAGAACTGACGGTCTCTTTTGCAGGTTCACGATGAGGTCGCCGTAGGATACGGGTTCTTTCTCTATATGCCTGTAGACCTCTTCTTCCCTATTCGTCAATTCAATGGGCTTGAAATCAGTCCTTATGAAGAATTTTGTTGCCTGGACGTTTTCGCTCAGATGGCTCTTGGAAACCCTGTTCTTTTTCAGTTTTTCCAGGAAATCCGGGTACATTGCGGATGCCCTGCAGAGGGGGATAACCCGACGGGGGCCCACGCGGACTCTCTCGTGCTTTACCCAGACATGGCTGTCTCCTCCGGTGGCCGAGGTTTCCATACGGATGGCTTTCACGCGGGTCTGCCACCCCCCTACTACGGCTCCCTCACTGCTGAGTTCCGGGAGTCCGTTTTGCATCATTGCAACATCCGTACTCGTGCCTCCAACATCGATTACTGCGCAGGTGGCAAGCCCGCTGAGGTGGGATGCCCCGACCAGGCTTGCGGCGGGTCCGGAAAAGATTGTCTCGATGGGTTTTTCCAGGGCTTCTTTGATTCCCACTACCGAGCCGTCACATTTCAGCATCAGCATATTTGCTTCGATCCCCCGGATTTCACACTCCTCGATGATGGACCGGGTGAATTTGTGGGTGATAGGGATAAGCTGGGCGTTTAAAAAAGCGGTAACGGCCCTTTCATAGGCGCCGAGGTCCTGTGACAGTTCGTGCCCGCAGACAACGGGTTGTCCCGTGAGTTCCTTCACTGCCCTCTTGACCGCGAGCTCGTGTTCCGGGTTGCGGGTACTGAAATAAGACGAAACAGCAAAAGCCGAGACCTTATCTTTTACCTTCAGGGCAAACTCTTCAACAGCTTCCAGTTCCAGGGCTTTCAGCTCTTCCCCGTCGCTGTTATGTCCTCCCTCCACGGATATCCAGTAGTTGCTGGGAAGGTCTTCGGGAATTACGTAGTCCCCTACCATGATAAGCCCAACGGGAAAGCCGGTTTTTTCCAGGATGGTGTTGGTGGAAAGGGTGGTTGAAACGGATACCAGTTTTATATCCTTGAGATACCCCGGGTCAAGTTTATCAATTGCGTTTTTCATTCCCGGGAGGGGATCGGGGTAGGTAGTGAGTGCTTTGCTGGAGGCGACTACCATTCCGTCAGAATCCCTCACTATGACCGCATCTGTATAGGTCCCTCCTGCATCGATTCCCAGACTGAATTGCATTTCTTATAAACCTCTTTTATGAGTTGGATTGTTGATTTTATTTATTGCCTTTTTTTCGGGATTGCTGGTTTGCAGATTATTAGTTTGCA
>DUKH01000080.1:0-3977 GCA_013329415.1 Methanosarcinaceae archaeon
CCTGTACTGCCCCCACACTAGGTGTTCCCGATTAATGTGCGGACTTATGAAGTGGTTGGCAGATATGAAGGATTTACTGTTACTGATAACGATAATGAAGTAATTCCTAAACCTTACTTTGGGCATAAAGGACAGAAGTATATGAGGAAATATGAGCGTATAAACCATCCGTGCAAAAAAAATCCAGATGGAAGTAGTATATGGATTGGAAATAATAATAGAGTCAGTTTCCATTTTAGTGGGTACAGCGCTACAATTGTTGGTCCTGGACCTAAAGGTGTAGGTGATAAAATAGGTGGGGATTTCGAGGAATCCGTTGCATACGGAGACCTATTATCAGAACTTGGGGTAGAGCTATGAATATGAAATTTATACTATTAAGTTTAAGTTTTATTTTGCTTATAAATACGGCATCAGCATATAATCCTTATGGAGAAGTTTATGAATACGACCTTTATTTCAATGACAAACTCTTAGATACGACAGAAGTCCCAAAACCGATATTGAAAATAAATGAACCATTCACAGTAAGAATTGATTTTAAAATATATAAAAAATGTGAATTGTCCGTAATGCTAAATGAAATAGAAAAAAATAATTATTATGTTATAACTGGTTCGACCCAAAGAATGAATGTATATACAGGGGATGTTGTAGAGAAGAATTCCACTAAATCATATGAATGGACAGTTGCACCTACTGAAAATTGGGCAGGTGGATCTTTACCAATAGATTTAGTATACCAAATTAATGATTTTGAAACTGGAGGAATTTTAGTTAACAGTGGATTCACCATTGCTTACCCCCACATCTCCACCGAATACTACGAAGGCGAAACCCCCACAACCCCTGAATCCCCATCCTCAGAAACCAAAACCTCCCCGGAATCAACACCAGCTTTCACAACCTTCGGAACCTTCCTGGCAGTAGCTTTAGCGGCATCCCGCCGCTGAAATTTATTACTCCAGGACAGCCGGGATTAAAAGTGTCAATTAATCAGAAAACAGCTACAGCGTTCAATTATAATTTCCAGGTATTAATATTTGGGAAAGGCCGTCCGCTTCGCTCCGCTCTGCGGCCGTTGAGAACGTCGGTACCTGAAAATCAAATTAAAAAACGGATTCATGGGGCAGGAAAAAATCCAAAGAAAAATCGGGCGCCCGTTTTCTACAAAACTCATTCATCGTCGTCATCGAAATCGTGATCAAGGTCATCTCCCCAGCCCATAACTTTTTTTGTTACGAATGCGGCAAGCCAGAGACTGAATATGGCAAATGCGAGAAGCGGGAGGGTGATGATGAAAGGGGAAGCCTGGACCCGGGTACTGCTGAGGATGAGGGGCATGTGGTCGATGTTGCCTTCTCCAAGGTCATATGAGATATCACAGAGGCCGTCATCGTTTACGTCGTCTCCGATGCAGAGGGCCGTGCTTTTGTCATCTGTCCAGTAATTGCCGCCTGTGTAGGGGCCGCCTGCGATACTGGCCCCCCGTTTCTTTTCTGTGTTCCAGACGTTTTCGAGGTTTATTCCGTCGTAGCCGACATTTGCGGCGTTCTGGAAGAAATTGTTGTAGATAAGGTTCTTGCTGCTGTCCGAGAGCATGAGACCGAATTCTTCATTTAAAAGCAGAATGTTTCCGGTAAGCCGGTTTTCATCGGATGCCTGCAAAAAGATTCCTTTCCGGAAATTTTCCTTTGCCTTGTTGTTAATGACCCAGTTATCCCGTGAAGCCTGTAGATAGATCCCGACATCGTTTCCCGAAATATCGTTAACGTTCAGCATGTTGGTGTTCGATTCACTGAGGTAGATCCCGAGGCGGTTGTCCGAAAGCCTGTTGTTGCTTATCATGGTCCCGTGGGTGCTTTCGAGATAAATCCCGGCTTTTTCAGGATCAGAGGCTCCTTTTATGGAAAAGCCGCTGATCGTTACATTATTGGCCTTAACGTGAAAAACGTGATCATTGGGGTCTTTAGCTTTTACGATGAAATTCTCCGGAGTGCCCGAGATCGAACGGATGGAGATTTCCTTTTCAAGGTCCACGTTTTCCCGGTACAGTCCGCTGTAAACATATACAATATCCCTGGCCTTCGCTGCATCCACAGCCTCCTGAATAGAAGAATAGTCCTTGTAATCGTCATCTCCCACAGTGATCCTCCTTGCGGCTGCAGAGCCTGCGCTCAGCATCAAAAATACGGAAGCTACGATAAAACAGATTTTTGCTGTTTGTATACTTATCGGTAGTATCACCCTCAAGAAGATCCAGGTCTCCGGACTCCTATCCCCCAAATTCGGAAAGGCCCGGGAATTCAGAGGATCAAACTTTGAATACGCGGACCACGAAAAATAATAATTGAATAGTAATATAAACGGTTTCAATTCCTATATAGTTTACTTCAAGGCCTTTAACTTGAGGCTCTCAACCGGAAGCCCACCATACTGCCTGTTACTTATATCGGAATCTTCTGCCAGGATTTCAACTGCAAACCCGGCTTCTTTCAAGAGCCTGAGATACTCTTCTTTAAGGACCGCTCCTGCCACGCAGCCTACCAGAAATTCTTCATTTTCCTGCACCTCTTCTGGAAGTTCAGCCAGAAGGACCATATCCGAAATGTACATCCTTCCCCCTGGCTTCAGGACGCGGTAAGCTCCCATGAAAACCTTTTCTTTGTCAGGGGCGAGGTTGATTACGCAATTGCTGATGATAATATCCACCGAACAGGCTTCAAGAGGAAGGGCTTCGATGTCCCCCAGGCGGAACTCAACGTTAGAATATCCGTATTTCAGGGCATTTGCCCTGGCCTTTTCCACCATTTCTTCGGTCATATCAACGCCGATGACCTTTCCGGTATTCCCAACCTTCTGCGCAGCCAGGAAGCAGTCAAAGCCTGCACCGGAACCCAGGTCCAGGACCAGGTCTCCTTCTTTGAGTTCTGCGAAAGCCGTGGGGTTCCCGCAGCCCAGCCCCAGGTTGGCCTCAGGGACTGAACCGACTTCTTTTCCGGAATAACCGAGGCTTTTCGAGAGATCTTCCGCGCTAGTATTTCCGCAGCACTCACTGCTACAGCAGCAGGAGCCACCTGACATTGCAATTTCACCGTATTTCAGCTTGATAATCTGCTTTTTTTCACTGGAATCCATATTTTAATCCCCATTTTCCGCTGTCTATATTTAATCTTCATTTCTCGTCAGCTATTTTTAATCCCTGTTTCTCGTCAATCATTCAGACCTATACAGCATCCAGGGGAACCTTCCTGCCTTTCACAGCAAGGCTCCAGCTCTCCGATTCCAAGGACCAGCAGCAATTCCCTTGTCTCCTCATCCCTGATACTGTAAATGATATTGCGCCCCTGCTTTTCATACTTCAGAACCCCGGCTTCAACCAGAACTTTAAGGTGTTTTGAAACCGTAGTCTGGGTTTTTCCGGTAAAAGGCGTGAAATCACAAGCACAGTAGCTGTGCTTCAGCAGGTAGGAGAGAATGGTTAGCCTTGTTTCGTCCCCGAGGGCTTTGAAAAGTTTCACTTTATTTCCAATCATGGATATATGCATATATGCGCATATAAGAATATATCATTTTCGGGAAAAATACCTGTATTGCTAACTATAAAATAAGTAAATAGAAATCAAAAATATATGGCTCAAAAATATATGGCTCAAAAAATGAAAAATTAAGAAATTTTTTACTTGCAGGTATCGAGGAGACTCCTCTTTTTACCCCCGCGCTCCTTTTCACTGGGGTGAATGGGTTCAACGTGCGCTACCTCTTCTTTCTCTTCCACCTTTTCTTCTGCTTTTTCTTGTTCCTCGATAAAAGTTTTTCTTTCTTCCTCATCGTATTTTTCGCAGCTCACAAGAGGCTTTTTTCTGCCCCCACGTTCTTTTTCCATTGGATTAATCGGCTCAACTTTAGGTTCCTGTGACATAAATTACCCCTTTTTAATTCATACCTGAAATTGAAAAAATGAAAAATTAAGAAAT
>DUKH01000080.1:4376-5031 GCA_013329415.1 Methanosarcinaceae archaeon
CGCTACCTCTTCTTTCTCTTCCGCCTTCTCTTCTGCTTTCTTTTCCACTACCATTTTAAAAACCCCCTTAATCAATCACAAATAAAGTATCTAACTTATAGCACTAAATTTCCGAATTTTAAAATATCCAGCTTACTCATGATTCCGTATTGCTGCTGCTTTACTCGACCTCTGAACCGCCCTGGCAATTTATTGAGTCTTCTCACAACTCAAAAGATGCTTCTTTTTGCCCCCACGCTCATCTTCCAAATGTATAGGACTGACTTTTGCAACTTCAGGTTCTGCTTTTTCTTTCTTTTCTTTTTTATCTTCAGCCATTCTATCACCCCCTTAAACAAACTTAGACTGGGATTTATCCCTTAACTAAATATACCAATGAGATTTATTAAATTTTTGCGACTGGCCTAAAAAAAGAGAAACAGTTGAGGAGAACTCATTCAATTTCGTAAGGGAAAAGCAGGCAGACAAAAATTAAGCAGAAAGTGAGCAAAAAAGAAGCAAAACATGTAAAATAAATAAAAATTATTTGGGAGAATATATATCCCATTAGTCATTATAAGTTGAAAGTCCGGGCGGGAAAGCTCCCGGGAAAAGATCCACGCCTTAAAATCCTCCAGATTTAAGTTTATCTATCCACTTTGTTCACCAGATACCA
>DUKH01000080.1:5369-6798 GCA_013329415.1 Methanosarcinaceae archaeon
ACTTTGTTCACCAGATACGTTTTATAAGGAAAATGTGATCACATGGCATATAAAATACTTGAGAAGGAAGAAATCGCCCCGTCGGTGCACCGGACGGTCATCGATGCCCCGGACGTGGCAAAGGCTGCAAAAGCCGGACAGTTCATAATCCTGAAAATCGATGAAGAGGGAGAAAGGATTCCCCTCACGATTGCGGACTTCGACCCTGAGAAAGGTACAGTCACCGTAATTTTCCAGGAAATGGGCAAGACTACAAAGCAGCTTGGAAAACTTTCCGCAGGCGACTCCCTGGAAGACTTTGTCGGACCCCTCGGGACTCCCGCAGATATCAGGAAACTGGGAACGGTTATCCTTGTTGGAGGCGGGGTAGGGGTTGCTCCGATCTATCCCCAGGCAAAGGCATACAAAGAAGCGGGCAACAGGGTACTCACAATTATCGGCGCCCGCAACAAAGACCTCCTCATCCTTGAAGCCGAGATGCAGGAAGCCAGCTCCGAACTGTTCATTGCAACCGATGACGGGTCCAAAGGGCACCACGGTTTCGTGACCGAGATCATGAAGAATATCCTGGACAGCGACGAACCGGTTGCAAGGGTAGTGATCATAGGTCCCCCCATCATGATGAAGGTAGGCGCAGGAATGGCAGCCCCTTACGATGTGGAAATCCTGGTCAGCCTGAACTCTATCATGGTGGACGGCACGGGCATGTGCGGCGGCTGCAGGGTGACCGTAGGCGGAGAGACAAAGTTTACCTGCGTTGACGGGCCCGAGTTCGACGCCCGGCAGGTGGACTTCGGCGAACTCATGAACCGGCTTTCCATGTACCGGGACGATGAGGCAAAGGCCACGGAAGAATACGAACACAAATGCAGGTGCGGCCTGCACTGAAAGTCGGAGTGAAGGAGGACTCAAAATGAGCGAGAAAACAGGTGAGAAACAGAAAACCAGGACTCCAATGCCCGAGCAGCCCCCTGAGGTCCGGGCAGGAAATTTCGAAGAGGTAGCCCTGGGCTATTCGAAAGAAGATGCAATTGCAGAAGCCTCCCGCTGCCTCAACTGCAAGGAACCGAAATGTGTGGAAGGCTGCCCCGTAAACGTGGACATCCCCGGCTTTATCAAGAAAATCTGTGAAGAAGACTTTGAAGGGGCAATTGAAAAGATCAAGGCTACAAACGCCCTCCCCGCAATCTGCGGCAGGGTCTGTCCCCAGGAGTCCCAGTGCGAAGCCCTCTGCGTGCTCGGGAAGAAGAGTGAGCCCGTTGCCATCGGAAGGCTTGAACGTTTCTGCGCCGATTACGAGCGCGAAAAAGGTGTTAGTGCCCCCTATGTCCCCGGTTCTGACATCGTGGAACCCACGGGCAGGACAGTGGCAGTTGTGGGCTCGGGGCCCGCTGGCCTCACCGCCGCAGCCGACCTGGCAAAACTGGGG
>DUKH01000217.1:0-1462 GCA_013329415.1 Methanosarcinaceae archaeon
AGGATTTATTGTCTGAGGATTTTATTCTTATTTCGAAAGTTTCTCTACCTTCTCCGACAGGTCTGCCATCATTTTTCGCATATCTGCAAGTTCCCCCTGAACCTCAAGCAGCTTGTTATAGGTAGGGCTCCGGTTGTCTTTAACTGCCTGTTCCTGGGAAAAGCGCTGCTTGCTCGGCAGGATGTAAGTATAAACAAAAAACATCGCAGTCAGCCCGACAAAGCCCATGGCTCCGAGAAAGAAAATAAAGTGCGGGAAGAGAGTCCGGATATAAGAGTCTCCCGAACTGTAGTACTGCAGGCGGCTGATCATGAGGAAGTTCAGGATCGAAAAGAGGAACATGGTCTCGCTCATGAGGATAAGGAAACCACCTACACGAGTGGACATTTTGCGCTGTCTGGGGATGATGCGGGAAAACACGGTTGTCACCTTTTAGTTATTTATCGGGAATGCCTGTTCTATGATATGAATTTTATGGTAATTAAATAATATTAAAATATTGTAGACTCGAAAAGACAGCTTTTACCTGTGACAGCCAGAAAGCCCCAAGGTTCAGCGGGGGGTAGTTCACAGAAACATCTCTTTCTAATTCTTCCGGCAAGCAGTCCGATTTCAGCAAAACAGTTTCATGACCACAAAGTAAAGCTGAAAAATTACATTTTTTCCTGCAAAAAAACCTCAAACGGATTTGTAAAAAGTAGACAGTGGCGGCCAATGCACAACAAAAAAACCAGGGTTTTTTTAGAGCATTTAAAAGGATTACAGCGCATTGAAAGGATATAGTGCGTTATGATGGTTTCCAGGTAGTTTAAAACCTCATTACCTTTTTTAATTATTTTGAGGGAGCTTGCTTACTCCTCACCCTTCCAGGTTAGTATTATTTTCATGTTGGTATCCTTTTCATTTTTAACTCTGGTCATGACTGCCCTTCCTTCGGCTGTAAGTTTAAGCCCGAAATTTACCTGAACCTGGGAAGGTCTATGCTCAGCATCGAGTTCCTCCACCGTGTCTACAACTCTTCTGGAGACCTGATGAATAATACGCATTGCATCTTTAAGAGCTTCCCTGGATTTTTCTTCAACAGACTTTGGAGATACCAGCACTACCTTTACCGGACTGTCAGCATGGCTCAGATCTACCATAATTGGCATTTCGTCTTCATCTTCGTCATCTTCGTCAATCACAGCAGGTTTTTCCTCTTTAGCCTTAAGTCCATACGTGAACAAAACCCCCTCAAAAATGACCTAACAAACGTATCAAACAAAAAAGATACGGAGTTAAAATATTCCCATGTGGAAATAAATAAAAGTTATATGAATAAAATTGCATATAATTAAATAAATAATTATAAGAACCATTCATCAGGATATATTCAATGAAGCCTGAAACACACTTTCGATTAACAACCCAATAACTCACCCAATTAATAACTCAACTAACAATCTGAAAATCACGTGAAAAT
>DUKH01000217.1:1847-4160 GCA_013329415.1 Methanosarcinaceae archaeon
TAATCTGAAAATCACGTGAAAAGATCTGAAATCAACATCACTCAACTTTTTTGAGGTTCGGTCCTTCCTTTGTGTCCTGGATGATATAGCCAGACGCCTTTATTTTATCCCTGAGGACGTCTGCGCTTGCCCAGTCCTTTTTCTTCCGGGCTTCTTCACGCTCTTCGACAAGTTTCAGGACAACATCCGGGACCTTTTCTTCCTCCCCGGCAGCGGTAAAAAGCCCCAGGACATCCGCAAACCTGCGGTAAAGGGCATGGGTTTTTTCCAGGACCTCCCTGTTTTTCCCGGTTTCTAGGTACCTGTTAGCACTGCGAGAGAGTTCCCGGAAGACCGTTATGGCTTTCGGGGTGTTGATATCGTCTTCGAGGGCTTCTTTAAACTGCGTTTCCAGTTCCGGGAGAACTTCAAGAATTTCCCTGTCCCCGGGATATTCACTTTCATCGGCACTCCGGAGGGCAAAGTCCAGGTTATCCAGGGTTTCTTTTAGCCTGAGGTAGTTGTTTTTCGCGTTTTCGGCAAAGGGTTCCGAGTAGTCCAGTTTTTTGCGGTAGTGGACCGAAAGGAACATGAAGCGGACAACCTCCCCCCCGTACTTCTCGACAATTTCGGGCAGCGTGAAGACGTTTCCTTTCGACTTGCTCATTTTCTCCCCTTCCACTATCAGGTGTTCCCCGTGCATCCAGTAGCGGACAAAGGGCTTTCCCGTGGCCCCTTCGGACTGGGCAATCTCGTTTTCGTGGTGGGGAAAGATGAGGTCCACTCCCCCGGTGTGGATGTCAAGCGTGGGCCCGAATTCTTTCATGGACATGACCGAGCATTCCGTGTGCCAGCCCGGCCTGATTTTGCCCCAGGGGCTCTCGTAGAAAATCCCCCGCTCGATTTCCTCCGGCGTTGAGGCTTTCAGGAGGGCAAAGTCCCGGGGGTTATCTTTATCGTATTCATCCACATCAACCGAAGCCCCGATTTTAATCTCGTCGAAATTGATTTTCGAAAGCTTCCCGTACTCCGGAAACGCCGAGATCCGGTAATAGACCGAGCCCCCCTTTTCGTAAGCCAGTCCTTTTTCGATAAGTTTCCGGGCAAGCTCGATCATCCCCTCCACGTTATCCGTGGCCCTGGGATAAAACGAGGCCTTCCGGATGTTCAGCATGTCAAGCCCCCGGAAGAACTCCTGCGTGTACTTCTCCGTGAAATCCTTCAGGGAAACCCCCGCAATTCCCGAGTCCCGGATGGTCTTGTCATCGATGTCCGTGATGTTCATAACAAGTGTTACTTTATAACCCAGGTATTCAAGAGTCCTCACGATGTTGTCCGTCATCAAAAAAGTCCGGTAATTCCCGATATGGGGAAAATTGTAGACCGTAGGCCCGCACGCATAAATCGAGACTTCCCCTGCTTTCAGGGGCTTGAAAGGCTCTTTTACTCTGGAAAGGGTATTGTACACTTGCAGCATTCAGAACACCACCGGAAAATTAGGATTTAATATCTATTATTTAATTAGCCTAAATAGTTTTAATGGTTTTCGTAATAATTCGACACTCTTAAACCCCTAAAACGGCTTTCGTAATAATTCGACACCCTTAAATCCCTAAAAGCAGGAACGATTTTTACAGACCCTGAAGAATTAATCAGCATCAAACACCGGGACCCCAAGCTTTTCAAAAATCCTCCCCAACCTGAACAGGGGCAGCCCAACCACATTGAAGAAATCCCCCTCAATCCTTTCCACAAGCACAGCCCCTTTGTCCTGAATCCCAAAGGCTCCTGCCTTGTCCAGGGGTTCACCGGTCCTGACGTAAGCCTCGATTTCCTTTTCGCTCATATCCTTCATCCGGACATCCGTTACCTCGGACTCACTTATTTCCTCGCCCCTGTCAAGATCCAGAACAGTGAGTCCAGTAATGACCTGCACGGTTTTCCCGCTTATTTTTTCCAGCGTTTCCTTTGCCCTGGCTGCGGTGTGGGGCTTTCCGAGGACTACCCCGTTGCAGATTACCGACGTATCCGCCGCGATAATGATTCCGGATTCGAAATGTTTTGCGACGTCCCTGGCTTTTTCAAGGGAATGACGTATTAGAAGAGACTCGGGGGAGAGGCCAGGGATCGGGGTTTCCTCATAAGAACTGACATAAACCTCAAAATTGTCCCCGATCAGCTGTTTTAGCAACTCCTTTCTCCGGGGGGATGCGGAGGCGAGAATGATTCGGCGCATGAGGAGATTTCAGGGAAAGATGGATTTAACCTTAATGGGAGCGGGAAAAGGTTTGGAACAGTATGGAACAGGCATAATAGAAATTAACAGAGTTGATA
>DUKH01000052.1:0-4390 GCA_013329415.1 Methanosarcinaceae archaeon
GTAGTCCTCGTAAAACATCCGGGCAAGGTACTCCCCGTCCAGCTTGGAGATCGCATAAGGGGAGGCAGGTTCAGGGTACATATCCTCGCGCTTGGGGAGGACGGGGTTGTTTCCGTAGATCGCCGCCGAGGAGGCGGTCACGAACTTCTCGACCCCGGCTTCTACGCAGGCCTGGAGCACGTTCAGGGTCCCGAGGGTGTTTGTCCTGAAGGCTTCGGCAGGCTTTTCACAGCTTAGGGGGACGGAGACCAGGGCTGCCTCATGGAAAACATAGTCCATGTTGGAAACAGCTTTTGACACGGCGGAGGGGTCGCAGATATCCCCCTCAAGGAATTCGATGTTTTTGTGTGCAGGGACGTTTTGCAGGAAGCCGGTTGCCAGGTTGTCAAAAACCCGGACTCTGTGCCCTTCATCCGCAAAATATTTGGCAATATGGGAACCAATGAACCCTGCACCGCCTGTAACCAGTACATTCATGGTTTTTAGAGAAGGGGGGAAAAAACATAAAATTTTCCGTGTGAGTCGGAAAGTTCCGGGATGCATTTTCATTCCATATTTATACCTGTTCTTCAAATCCGTTCTTTGAATCTGTTTGAATTTATACAGACTCTCTAAAGAGTCTTCTAAAAAGGGAAAAACTTTTCATAGAAAGGAACAATATGAGTATGGGGAAGTTAAAAACTTGAAGAAGCCCAGGGGGGAGTTTTTCATTATAAATGGTAATCGGAGCTTGGAGTGGGTTCTTTTAGGAGCCTGGAGTATAAGCTTTCCATAGATTTGAGTATAAGCTTTTAGGGACCTGGGATACAGGTTTTTCGGTGCTTTGGGTACAGGCTTTTAGGGACCTGGAATACAAACTTTTAGGGGATTGGAATTCAAGCATTTCAGGGATTGGAATTCAAGCTTTTCAGGGATTAAAATGCAAGCTTTTTGGGGATTGGAATACAAGCTTTTTGGGGATTGGAATACAAGCTTTTTGGGGATTGGAGTGGGATCTTTTTTGAGACCCGACCCGGATGCCACACTGCATATTCTCCGGTATCCAGCTAATAAATAAATTGAAACCGTAATCGGGCCGGAGTACAAGGATTTCCATTTCAAAATGAAGGACTCATTCAATAGGACTTATTTGATACATCAGGTGCGGAAAGAAGAAAGTGATTGAAAAATTATTTACAGAGGGAAAATGGCCGGAAATAAACGATTTCCTTTGGACATGCTACTGGTGGCAGGTCTTGTACTCCTGACAGATATCTTCGTGCTTACGCCGGGACTTAACGGGAGTTTCATCAGGGTGGTGTTGGGGATGCCCATGGTGCTTTTTTTGCCGGGGTACACGCTGGTGGCAGCGCTCTTTCCAGGAAAAGAAGACCTGGACTGGATCGAAAGGGTGGTCCTTTCCTTAGGGCTGAGCATTGCAGTCGTGCCAATGATGGGGCTCTGGCTGAACTATACGGCCTGGGGGATAAGGCTCATGCCCATAATTGTGAGCCTTTCGGTTTTTACGCTTCTAATGTGTGGAGCTGCATACTACCGGAGGCGGAACCTTCCCGGGGAGGAAGTTCTCGCGGTGTCTTTCAGGGCTGTGGCCCTTGACCTGAAGGACGAAATCCTGAAAAAACCGGAAACAACAGTCGAGAAAATCCTCATGGTGCTAATGGTTTTTTCCATTCTTGCGTCGTTGGGAACCCTTACCTATGCGGCTGTGGTGCCGAAAGAGTACGAGCACTTTACGGAATTCTATATACTGGGACCAGGGGGTATGGCAAGCAACTACCCCACAGAGTATGTGCTTGGTGAAGACGAGACTGTCATTGTGGGGATTGTAAACCATGAGTACAGGACAGTAAACTATGCAATGGATGTCCGGCTTGAGAACAGATCCTTAGACCTTCCCGAAAACATGAAATACATCAACCTGGCCCATAACGAGACCTGGGAAGATACTCTCGAAATCACGCCGCCTTTCGAAGGGACGGACATGAAACTTGATTTCCTGCTCTTCAACGATACTGAAAAGGAAGTCCCATACCGGGAACTGCGTCTCTGGATAAACGTAAGTGAAAAGGCTGAGGAGGCCTGAAGATGGCAAGCCCGGAACTGGTAGACGAGACTTATGAACATGAAAGGAACTCCGCATCTTTCCTGAACGAAATAGATAAATTCGAACGGAAAAGGGAGTCGGGGAAAAAAGTGATTGAAAATAGTGAAATCCGGGAGGAGCCTGAAAATGCCTTACCCCGGCGCAGGGGAGTTCTTGAAGCTATCCCGATACTGATTATTGCTTTTGCCGAACTGATGATCTATGAGGGGAGTCTGCATGAAGCCACAAAGGCGCATACCCTGCTCCTGATAACCCTGGTAATGTGCATCGCGCTCATCAAGGACCGTGAGATACAGCGGACCTACCAGATCCTGATGCTCCTCCCGCTTCTCCGCCTGGTCAACCTCGCAACACCTGTCTTTTTTGAAGATACACTCTATGCCCTGGCCTTCATCTATGCCCCCATGGCAATCCCGGTAGCAATTATCGCCGTGTACCAGGAGTTTACCCTTGAAAAGATGGGCCTGACTTTGAGGAGACTCTGGCTCTTCCTCCCCTTAGCCGTTTTCATGGGTGCGGTTCTTGGCTATGGAGAGTATACCATACTCCAGGTAAGTGTAAAAGACGCTCTTATCCCGGACCTGAGCCTTGCAAGCCTCCTGAGCCTCGCAGTCGTGATGATCTTCTTCGTCGGGCTAATCGAGGAACTAATTTTCAGGGGCCTTCTCCAGACAAGGCTCGTGACGTTTCTGGGCCCTGTCGCAGGCATCCTCGCAGCAAGTCTCCTCTTCGGACTCATGCATGCAGGCTACGGGAGTCTCATTGAGATCTTCTATGCCATCTTTGTGGGAGTTTTCATCGGCCAGCTCTACTACAGGACAGGGAACCTTACCCTTATGGTCCTTATCCACGGCTTTATGAATATCTTCGTTTTCGGGATTTTTCCCATGATGGGACTGTAACCGGGCACGTCCCAATTCGAAAGGCTGCGTGCGCCGGCTTAGTTGGCCGAGTTGCGGCTCGGCAGTGCGCGGTCCGTTTCGGTCGCTTTGCTCCCTCAAGCGGACTTAAAAAAGAGGCTGGCATTTATACCGGTCGCTTTGCGGCTCGGCAGCAAATATAGTAATGGCGCTTTTTACCCTTGTTTTTCCGGGCGTGGATCTATTTTGTGGGGGGGGTTCGGAGGCGGAGCTGCCTGATATGAATAAAACCAAATCACTTAAATAAATATAAAGTGTATCCAGATGAAAATTTGGGTAGTTGATAAGTTATATTTTGTGAATTGTTAAGTGCATCCTGATCTATTATAATAGGTCAGGAGAAATATTTCATATAAAAAAAGAAGATGAAGGGATTTTTATGGCATTTAGTGAAAAAAACCCTGTAGCAGGCAAAATCCTGGTGACGGGAGGGGCCGGTTTTATAGGGAGCCATCTGGTGGACCGCCTGGTTGAGGATGGAAACGAGGTTGTGGTGCTGGACAATTTCAGCTCGGGCAGCATGGATTTTATCGAGCAGCACCTCAAAAAACCTAATTTTGAACTCATAAACGGGGACATTCTTGACACAGAGCAGCTCGAAAGGACTCTTTCAGGCATAGACTTCGTTTTCCACGTAGCTGCAAACCCGGATGTAAAACTCGGAGTTTCGGATACGAAGGTCCACTTTGACCAGAACATCTTTGCAACCTACAAGCTCCTGGAAGCCATGCGGAAAACCGGGGTTGGAAAAATAGCTTTTACCTCGACCTCCACTGTCTACGGAGATGCAAAAGTCATGCCTACTCCTGAAGACTATGGCCCCCTCATCCCTATTTCCCTTTACGGGGCTTCCAAACTCGCCTGTGAAGCCCTGATTACTTCTTACACCCACACCTTCGACATGCAGGCCTGGGTATTCAGGTTTGCAAATATAGTCGGCCCGAGAAGCACTCACGGGATTACCGTGGACTTTATCCGCAAATTGAGTGAAAACCCTGCGCGGCTTGAGGTCCTTGGAGACGGGAAGCAGGAAAAGTCTTATCTGCACGTCTCGGAATGCGTGGAATCCATTCTTTTTGCCATTGAAAATAGCCCTGAAGAAGTCAACATCTTCAATGTCGGCTCCGAGGATACCATCAGCGCTACCCGGATCGGGGAGATTGTTGCGGAGGAGATGGGGCTTCAGGATGTCGAGTTTACCTATACCGGCGGGAGCAGGGGCTGGAAAGGAGATGTCCCGAGGATGAGACTCGGGATTGGGAAGCTGAAGGAAATAGGGTGGAAGCCCGGGTATTCTTCGGAAAATAGTGTGAGGGAGACTGTGAGGGCGCTGCTTTGTGGAATATAATCAAATAATCAAATAATC
>DUKH01000052.1:4722-10094 GCA_013329415.1 Methanosarcinaceae archaeon
ATAATCAAATAATCAAATAATTTAAATAATTACACAGAGTAATTAGCCCGGAACTAAAAATATTTGCAAACACGCCTGCCCGGGAAAGCCGGGGGGCATAAAAATCAAAATCATTCCTGGAAGCCGGCCAGGTGAGCACGGATAAAATTATCAAATCAGCCATATGATGCACATTTTATGGAAAAAAGCATCCGTGAAATAGCTTCCGGAGAACAGCATTTGAAGCATATTTTCTGAAGCACATATTCTGAAGTATATCTGGAATTAAATGGGGGAAGAAATGAATTCGAGCGGGTTTAGAATCCATAATTCTTCAAAAGTATACGGCTCTTCAACAATCGGTGAAGGAACAATTATCCTGGAAAACGTGATTCTGGGATATCCCGAGCACAAAATCCTGATGGAAGTCCTGAAACAGGGCCTGGAAATAGAAGACTACGATTTTCCCGGCTGCACCATAGGCCCGGATTCGATCGTAAGGGCGGGGAGTACAATATTTTCCAGGGTGAGGACCGGGAAGAGTTTTAAAACCGGTCATAACGTGATGATCAGGGAAAATACCGAAATAGGAAACAATGTACTCATAGGGACAAACGTCATCATCGATGGCAACGTCAGGATCGGGGATAATGTGAGCATCCAGGGAAATGTGTACATCCCAACTAATGTGATTATCGAAGACAATGTCTTTATCGGGCCCTGTGCCGTACTTGCAAATGATAAATATCCTATAAGGAAAGAGTACTCTCTCAAAGGCCCTGTCCTCCGGAAAGGGGCATCAATAGGTGCAAATGCAACTCTTCTTCCGGGCGTTGAAATAGGGGAGGGCGCTATGGTAGCTGGGGGAGCCCTTGTTACGAAGGATGTCCCTCCATGGAAACTGGCAGTCGGAGTCCCTGCAAAGATTCTTGACCTCCCGGAAGATTTGAAAGAACTGAACAGGATCTAAATAAATCGGAATAAGACCTGTAAGATTCGAACAAGGTCTTAAAAGAAACATATCTATTGAGATTCGAACAAGGTCTTAAAAGAAACATATTTACTGAGATTCGAACAAGGTCTTAAAAGACATGAATTCGAATAGGATCTTAAAAGACACAGAATAAATTTAAACACAAAAAGAAGATCAACCATGATCCCAGTTGCAAAACCGCATTTAGGTCAGGAAGAAATTGACGCAGTAACCGATGTACTGAAATCGGGTATGATTGCCCAGGGCCCGAAGGTTGAAGAATTCGAATCTGCTTTTGCAGAGTACACCGGGTGTGAGTATGCAGTTGCCGTAAACTCGGGCACTGCTGCTCTCCATGCCGCTCTTTTAGCCCATGGGATAGGAGAGGGGGATGAGGTAATAACAACTTCTTTTAGCTTCATTGCAACCGCAAACAGCATCCTCTACACAGGGGCAAAGCCGGTATTTGCGGACATTGAGCCGGATACATATAATATAGACCCGGAAAAAATCCGGGAGAAAATCACTTCGAGAACAAAAGCCATTATGCCGGTCCACCTTTACGGGCACCCTGCAGAGATGAAAGTCATCATGGAGCTTGCCGAGGAGCACAACCTGATCGTCCTGGAAGACGCCTGCCAGGCGCACGGAGCCGCTTATTCCGGGAAGAGGGTAGGGGCTTTCGGGACGGGGGCATTCAGTTTCTACCCGACCAAGAACATGACTACCAGCGAAGGCGGGATGCTTACTACAAACGACCGGAAAGTTGCGGAAAAGGCAAGGATGGCCCGGGCTCACGGCTCACACACCCGCTACCTGCATGAATGCCTGGGCTTCAACCTGCGGATGACCGACATTGCAGCTGCAATCGGACTTGTGCAGCTAGGAAAACTCGACGGGTTCATTGCCTGCAGGCAGAAAAACGCAGACCTGCTCTCGGCCGGGCTCAAGGGAGTTTCGGGTGTTTCAACCCCGGGAATTAAGGCCGGCTGCACTCACGCTTTCCACCAGTACACCGTCAGGGCTGAAAAGCGCGACGAGCTTGCTGCATTCTTGAGAGAAAATGAAATCGGGACGGGTGTCCACTACCCGATGCCCATTCACAAACAGCCGCTCTATCTGGAACTCGGATACGAAGACCGTCTTCCGGTTTCCGAAAAGGCCGCAGAGGAAGTCCTTTCCCTGCCGGTCCACCCCGGCGTCACAGAACCCAATGTGCAGCAGATTATCGCTGCCGTCAAAGAGTTTTACGCTAAGGAATAACAATATAGTCAGACATCTAATTCTTAAACTAATTTCGAACGAAGATTTAAAGCACGGAAACCACGGAAAGCACGGAAGCACACGGAAGAAAGAACGGCGAGAATACGCAATTTACGTTTGACCCGTCGTTTTTAGTCCGCTTGAGCGAGCAACGCGAGCGAAACGGACTGCGTGCTGTTGCACTTGCAGTGCAACTCCCAGTAAATCTTCGATTTACTGCAATCCCGATGCGCAATTAGGGAAGTGAGATATTTGATCAGAGTAGGAGTAATAGGCACTGGAGCCATGGGCCAGAACCACGTCAGGATCTACAGTGAAATGAAAGGTGTGGAACTTGCCGGGATTTCGGACGTTGACTTTGAACGGGTGGACGCCATGGCTACCCAGTTCAACACGAAACCCTTTACGGATTACAAAGAAATGTTTGCCGAAGGCCTTGATGCGGTCAGTGTCGTTGTCCCGACCAAGCTGCATAAGCAGGTCGTCCTTGACGCCCTGGAAGCGGGCCTCCACGTCCTTGTGGAAAAACCTATCGCAGACAGTATCGAAAATGCAGACTTGATGATCGAGGCCGCAGAGAAGGCGGGAAAGATCCTGATGGTGGGGCATATAGAGAGGTTCAACCCTGCGGTTATCAAACTCAAGGAGATCATGGAGTCCGGGATCCTGGGCAAGGTCGTTTCCATCTCCACCCGGAGGGTCGGCCCCTATAACCCCAGGATCCGCGACGTTGGCGTGATCCTGGACATCGGGGTTCACGACATCGACATAATCTCGTACCTCTACGGCAGGAAAGTAAACCACGTCTACGCCGTTGCAGGCGCGGATATCCACTCCTTCGAAGATCACGCTTCGATCATCCTCCGCCTGGACCACGAGTTCGCAGGGGTTGTGGAAACAAACTGGCTAACCCCTCACAAGGTAAGGAGGCTCACAGCCATAGGCGTCAACGGCGTCGCTTACCTGGACTACATCGACCAGACCGTAGAAATCCACGATAACGGCTGGATCCGGCAGGCCAAAGTGGTGGAAAGCGAACCTCTCAAAAACGAACTGGAACACTTCATAGAATGCGCTTCCACGGACAAAGCCCCGAAAACCTGCGGCGAAGACGGCAAACACGCTCTGGAAGTTGCCATGGCAGCCATCCGCTCATATGAAGAAGAAAAACTGATCAAGGTTTGAAAACTGATCAAGGTTTGAAAACTGATCAAGGTTTGAAAGTCCGAAACGCTTATTTCACCGAATCCGAAACGCTTACTTCACTGAACCTGAAACGCTTACTTCATTAAATCCGAAATGCTGTCCTTATTGAAGTGGTACTCATGAGCAAACTTAAAACTCTCCTCGAAGCCCGCGGCCCGATTAAAAAGATCGGAGTCCTCGGCATGGGCTACGTCGGCATTCCTGCAGCCGTCCTTTTCGCAGACGCCCCCTGTTTTGACAAAGTCCTGGGGTTCCAGAGAAACTCGAAGTCCTCAGGCTACAAAATCGATATGCTCAACCGGGGAGAAAGCCCGTTAAAAGGCGAAGAGCCAGGCCTGGAAGAGCTGATCTGCAAAGTGACAGGAGCCGGGAAGTTCGAGTGCACTCCCGATTTTTCGAGGATTTCCGAACTGGACGCCGTCACCCTTTCAATCCAGACCCCCTTTGCCAACCCGAAAGACCTCATACCTGATTTCAGCGCCCTTATAGAAGGTATCAGAAACGTCGGGAAATACCTGAAACCCGGAATGCTGGTGGTCCTGGAGTCCACCATCACCCCCGGCACAACCGAAGGCATGGCAAAGCAGATCCTTGAAGAGGAATCGGGCTTAATAGCGGGAGAAGATTTCGCCCTTGCCCATGCTCCTGAAAGGGTGATGGTAGGGAGGCTCCTGAAAAATATCAGGGAACATGACCGGATTGTGGGAGGGATTGATGAGGCCAGCACGAAGCGGGCAGTTGAGCTCTACACCCCGGTGCTCACAGTCGGAAAAGTAATCCCTATGTCAGCTACTGCTGCCGAAGTTACCAAGACCGCAGAAAACACTTTCCGGGACCTGCAGATCGCAGCCATCAACCAGCTCGCCCTCTACTGTGAAGCCATGGGCATAAACGTCTACGACGTCAGGACCGGCGTGGACAGCCTGAAAGGCGAGGGAATTACGCGAGCCATCCTCTGGCCCGGGGCCGGGGTTGGGGGGCACTGCCTTACCAAAGATACCTACCACCTGGAAAGGGGTGTAAAGATCGGGGAAGGGCAGCTGGACTATCCCGAAGGTGCGGATTCCATCTATGTGCTTGCCCGGAAGGTCAACGACTTCATGCCTGTTCACATGTACAACCTGACCGCTGCAGCCCTTGAGCGGATTGGGAAAACGGTTGAAGGGTCGAAGATTGCCATGCTCGGCCGGGCTTTCATAAACGACTCCGACGATGCCAGAAACGCCCCCTCCGAACCCTACAGGGACCTTTGCCTGCAAGCCGGAGCAGAAGTGAGGGTACACGACCCCTACGTCGTAAATTACCCGGATGTCGAGATCTCGGCTGACCTGGAAGAGGTTGTCAGGGATGCGGATGCTGTGGTGGTTTTTACGGGGCACAGTGTGTACTCTAATGTGAAGGCCGATTGGCTGAAAGAGCTGAGCGGGAAGGAAAACCCTGTCATTGTGGACGGAAGGAATGTTGTTGAGCCGGCCGAGTTTATTGAAAAGGGTTTTGTGTATAAGGGAATCGGAAGGGGAGATAAGAACGGGCATGAGATAAAGGGATGAATATGAAACTGTGTAATAATCATTAATAATCCTGAATCTCCTGTCTTTTATTTTTTGCAGGTATTAAGGGCACTTCCCTACATCCTTATTTTTTTATTTTCAACTGGCATATTTGCGCCAACCGATTTACGCTAGCCGGGTTCTGCTTCTGAAACACGGGGTCCGGTTTGCTTCACTTCTTTATAGTCCCGGACGTAAATATTTACACTTACATATAACCACGGAAGACACTGAAAGCACGGAAGGACTGTGCCCCTATTTCCTTTATTCCGTGTTTTCCGTGTTTTCCGTGTTTTCCGTGTTTTCTGTGGTTAAACCTTCACTTGAGATTGTGAAAGGAATTTGGGTCATTAACTATAATTGGTCTTGAAAAGTGTAATTAATTCCTGGATTCACTATAA
>DUKH01000003.1:0-5757 GCA_013329415.1 Methanosarcinaceae archaeon
AGGGGATCGGGTTCATTCGAGGAAAACGGTCAAGCGGGCTCTTTACTTTGTGTGATATTTTTGAGAACATGATAACTACAAGTGTTAACATTAAGAGAAATTGCAGGAGACTGAGAGCGGCGTGTACAACATTAGTTCAGACGGTACAGATGACGCATTCCTCCCCCACCTGTCGGCCTGCGGCCTCCGAGGAGGGGGGCTCCTGCTTCGAGAGCTGAACCTTATTTTTTTGTGCGAAAAATTCGAAACCTGCGGCAACTGCCGTTTAATTTAGCGGGAAAGATACTTCGGATGCAGGGAAATGCGGAAGGATGGGATTTCCTGATTGATGAGATCCTTAAAGCCAGGTATTTGCGGGAAGGGGAAAAGAGCTGGGAAGATATCTGTGGGAGGGTTGCACGGGCGATTGCAACAAATGAGGAAGAGTACCGGGAATTCAGGGAATTGATGGTCCGGAAAATTTTTCTCCCGAGTTCGCCAACCCTCATGAATGCGGGTACGGAGCTCGGGCAGCTTGCCGCTTGCTTTGTGGTGCCTGTGGAGGACAGTGTCGAGGAGATTTTTGAGGCTATCAAGACTGCTGCCCTTATCCAGAAGACCGGGGGTGGAACCGGGTTTAACTTCTCCAAGATACGGCCGAAGGGTTCTTCTGCCCTCTGTACCGACGGGGTTGCCAGCGGGCCGCTTTCTTTCATGGGGCTTTTTAATGCGGCAACGGACGTGATCAAGCAGTTCGGGAGGCGCAGGGGAGCCAATATGGGGATCCTTGACGTTTCCCATGACGATGTTATCTCTTTCATCAGGGCCAAGCGGGTTGAAGGGGAATTCAGCAACTTCAACCTCTCGGTGATGATCCCGGATGCTTTTATGGAGCTGATCGAAACGGGGCGGACGGAGGAGGTCTGGAACGAAAGGACAGGCACGACGATTGGCGAGATCTTTTCCGGGATCGTTGATGGGATCTGGAAAAACGGTGAGCCGGGAGTCCTTTTTTACGACCGCATAAACAGGGACAACTTCACCCCGGAACTGGGCAGGATTACCGGCACAAACCCTTGCGGGGAAGAGCCGCTTTTGCCCTTCGAGTCCTGCAACCTTGGCAGCATCAACCTCTCCCTCTTCGCAGAAGGCGGCAAGGTAAACTGGGCTTTTCTCGGGGAAGTAACAGGAAAAGCGGTCCGTTTTCTGGATAACGAGATCGACGTAAACGTCTATCCTGTCCCGGAAATCGAGAAAGCCACGAAAAGGACCCGGAAAGTGGGGCTCGGGGTGATGGGTTTTCATGACCTGCTTTTGAAATTGGAGATCCCCTATGATTCCGGCGAAGCCCTGGCCCTTGCGGAAAAACTCATGGCCTGCATAGACGGAGCCGCAGTCCTGGAATCGAAAAAGCTTGCAGAAGAAAAAGGGCCTTTTCCCGAATGGGAGAAGTCCACCTGGGAACATCCGATGAGAAATGCCGCCCTGACGGCCATTGCTCCTACTGGCACCATCAGTCTCCTTGCCGGTTGTTCGGCAGGGATAGAACCGGTCTTCAGCTGGGTATACCGGCGGACTCAGACGGTTGGAAAGGAATTCATGCTCGTCCATCCCATTTTTGAAGCCCGCTTCAGGCCAAGGCTCCCGAAAGCTGATTACGAACGGCTCCTCGAATATGTCTATTCCCACGGCACCCTGCACGGCCTTGAGGGGCCTGGCCCCGGGTCAGGGGAACTCGTGTCCGGGGAAGAAAAGCGGCTCTTCAGGTCAGCCCTTGATATAGGCTGGAAGACCCACATTGATATGCAGGCAGCCTTCCAGCGCCACTGCCATGCCGGGATTTCAAAGACCATCAATATGCCGAATGAGGCGACGAGAGAAGAGATCGAAAAAGCTCTCGTCCATGCCTGGAAACAGGACCTGAAAGGGCTTACTATCTACAGGACCGGAAGCAGGGAGAGAGTGGTGCTCAGCCTTAAAAAAGAATTATAATATAATCCACACATTAAAAAAATATATAAATAATTATACGAATGGCTTAATTTGTTGATAAATGGACTAGTGAATAAATAACTTAACTGGCAAATAAATAAAGATATTAGTGAATATATATACAAACTACTAACTAGATAAAGAGTTGCTTAATAAATAATTAATAATTTATGTTGAAAAAGGTATATTGTTAGCCAATATTTTAGCTAAAATGTGTGTACTTCCTTATTTTGTTTCTTCCAGTGGTACCTCATCCTAAAAATATATATACATTGATATATCTATTATTTATAGATGACTGCCTCATATAAGCACCATTTTGAGCTCCTGGCTGCGTGCATGATTTACGGTACGGTCGGGATCTTCATGGAATTACTCCGGGACATGTCCGTGAGTTCGATTCTTTTCTACCGGCTACTGTTCGGCCTTATCGCCATCCTCGTTTACCTCTCAATTACCGGTAAGCTGGGGCAACTTTCCTTGAAAAAAAGGAAGAAGTACCTCCTTCTCCTGGGGCTCCTGTATGTTTCACAGATGTTTTGCTATTATTCCGCAATCCGTTATCTTGGAGCTTCTTCGGCAGTCCTGCTCCTCTATACGGACCCCATATATCTTACCTTCCTTGCCCCTCTCCTGCTGGGGGAAAAGAATACCGGAAGGACAATTCTAGCTCTTTTCCTGGGCCTGGTAGGCGTTTTTTACGTAACAAGACCCGAGGGCGGGTTCGAACAGCTTGATATCACGGGTAATTACCTGAAGGGTATACTTTACGGGCTGCTTGGAGGCCTTTTCAGCAGCGGGGTTATAATCTCGGTCCGCTTCCTGAGAGATGAGTATAACGGCCTGACCCAGCTTTTCTGGCAGAGCACTATCAGTCTTTTCTTCCTGGCCCCGGTTGCCGTTAAAGTGCCCGGGACAGTGCTTTTTGCAAACCTCCACGTCCTGGTACTCTTCGGGGTCCTGATCACGGCAATCGGGGCAGTGCTCTATATAAGGGGGGTCGCGGGTGTAACCGCTGTTACGGGCAGCATTCTTACCCTGGTAGAACCTGTTTCCTGCATCTTTTTCGATTACAGGGTCCTGGGAAGCTCGATACATGGGGGCATGCTTGTGGGCTCCGTTTTCATCCTGGCAGCCGCCCTGGCGGTGAGCCTGGAAAGTTTCGCTTCTCTGAAAAAGCTTGTATTCGGGGAAAGGAAGCTCTTCGGGGAAAGATGGATTTTCGGGGCAGAGGAAGAATAAAAACCCCGGTTTCCAAAATAATATATATAAGCAGTATTTAATTCTCGGGCATGTTCACGCGGGCAGGCTCTTTCAAATCCCAGTCCGAAGTCATAGGCGGCAGCATCATCTACGGTACGCTCGGGATTTTCCTGGACCGTATCCAGGACATGTCCGTGGGGTCCATTCTTTTCTGCAGGCTCTTTTTCGGGCTTTGCATGCTTTTTCTTTACCTGTTCCTGAGCGGGGGCCTGGAAGAGCTCCGCCTCGGGAGAAATAGGAAATACCTCCTGCTACTTGGCTTTTTGAATACCGTGACCGGTCTGTGCTTCTTTTCGGCTATCAGGTACAGTGGGATTTCCGTAGCTATCCTGCTCCTCTACACGGCTCCCGTATATGTTAGCCTGCTGGCCCCTACTATCCTGGGTGAGAAAAGGAATGGTAAAAGTCTGCTACCCCTCGCTCTTGCGGTTGCCGGGGTGCTGCTGATAGCCCGCCCGGGAGAGGGCCTGAGCAACTTCGGAGCGGACAGCAGTTTTTTCAAGGGCCTGCTATTCGGGATGCTTTCCGGCCTCTCCTTCGGGGCGGTGATCATCACGGTCCGCTACATCAAAGACGATTATTCGGGAATGGCCCAGACCTTCTGGCTTACAGGCGTAAGCCTGGTCCCGGTGCTGCCCTCCATTGCCTCCACTCCTTTCCCTCTGGTCCTTGAAAACCTGCAGACCCTGGTGCTCTTCGGGGTAACCATCACTCTTGCGGCTCTCATCTACCTGAAAGGGATAGCCGGGATAAGTGCCCAGACCGGAAGCATCCTCGCCCTGATCGAACCGGTATCGGGAATCTTCTTTGATGTCACGGTCCTGAAAAGCCCTCTTTATATAAACACGGTCCTGGGCTGCTGCTTTATCCTCATGGCAGCCTACCTGGCGGGCAGGAGCAGGGAGGGAGAAGGAAATCTGGAAGAGCTCCTGCCCTGACCGTTTTCACGGTTTCTTCCTCTTCATTTCTTCCTCTCACTTTTCCTTTCCCATACCCTGCAAAACCCTATACAAAAACTCTTTACATAAGAAGCCCACTAATTTCAATATAAAAGTTTCAGAAAAAGCGACCGGTATGACAGAAAAAACCCCCATCATCGAACTTAGGAACCTTACCAAAATCTACCAGGACGGGGTGGAGTTCCGGGCCCTTGACGATGCCTGCTTGCGGATCGAAAAAGGGGAATTTGTGGCAATTGTCGGGCCTTCGGGGTCCGGGAAAAGTACCCTGATGCACCTGATAGGCCTTCTGGACACCCCCAGTTCAGGGACCCTTCTGATTGACGGACAGGACGTGACCGAGATGTCGGATAAGGAGCGTTCCGAAATGCGGAACCGGATGCTCGGTTTTATCTTCCAGTACCATCACCTGCTCCCGGATTTTACAGCCCTTGAAAATGTGATGATGCCGCTTTTGATCGCCGGAAAGGGAAAGAGAGAAGCAAAAGAGGTAGCAGAAAAACTCCTGACAGAAGTTGGCCTGAAAGACCGGATGGACCACAGGCCAGGTGAACTCTCGGGAGGCCAGAACCAGAGGGTTGCAGTTGCCAGGGCCCTTAGCGGCTCTCCGGCTATCGTGCTCGGGGACGAGCCCACCGGGAACCTGGATACAAAAACCGGGGACATGATCTATGAATTGCTCAGGAAGCTGAATCGGGAGTATGACCAGACCTTCATAGTGGTAACGCACAACGAGGACCTGGCCGGAAAAGCCGACAGGATAATCAGGCTTGTAGACGGGAAGATCATAAGCAGTGTTTGAAAGTACACCCTGTGTAATATTTGATAGTACATCCTGAGTAGTGTTTGAAAGTACATCCTGAGTAGTGTTTGAAAGTACATCCTGAGTAGTGTTTGAAAGTACATCCTGAGTAGTGTTTGAAAGTACAGGCTGGCAGTTTTTGAAAGTACATCCTGAGTAGTGTTTGAAAGTACAGGCTGGCAGTTTTTGAAAGTAGAGCCAGTAACTGAAGATCATCAGCTAAGAAGGACAGATGTCGAGGGTTATTAATGGAATATGCAAAAGGAAGAATAGGCCGGGTCTTTACCGTCAGAATAGACCATGGGGATGACCTGATTCTGGAACTGATTAAACTCGCGGAACTCGAAAAGATTGAGTCGGCTGTTTTCGTGCTGCTTGGCGCGTTAAAAGAAGGAGAGCTCGTGACAGGTCCGAAAGAAAACAGGCGCCCTCCGATCCCGATATGGTCCGGTTTTGATGACGTTCATGAGATTCTCGGGATTGGAGATATCTTCCTTGAGGAGGGAAAGCCAAAGATCCACCTGCATGCCGGGACAGGTCGGGAGGACTCTGTAAAACTCGGCTGTCTCCGGGGTGAAAGTGAGGTTTTTATGGTTGTTGAAGTGTTTATCTTCGAAATTGAAGGAATTGCTGCCGAAAGGGTCATGGATATGGAGCAGGGCTTTGCACCGGTCAGCTTCGGAAGGAGTCATGACCGGGGATAAAAAAGATCTGAAGCGCTGTCCGGAAGAGGACCCGGCTTAATCAATTTTTTCAATTGAT
>DUKH01000003.1:6089-6779 GCA_013329415.1 Methanosarcinaceae archaeon
TTGATATATTAATCAATTTTTTAATTTTGCAGCACAACTTCCAGTTCCCTGAGTCTTCTGAGGGCAGTCATTTTTTCCTTATTGTCTTTCAGGAATTCATCTTCTAGCATCTCTACTATTTGGGGGAAGGGTAAAATCAGCTGGTAGTATTTGACAGGTCTGCCTTTTCCCTTGCTCTTCTTTTCTGATCTTTCATCCACCCATCCTCTTTCCTTAAGGGGGCGCATGGCTACGCTTACTTCCGGCTGCCTGAGCCCGGAAACAATCTCTATGTGAAGCGACCTTAGTTCGCTGCAGTCTTTGAGACATACGATTGCCGTGGCTTCCGTTCGCGGGAGACCCAGGGTCTGGAGCATATCAATAACTGTATACTCTTTTTCGGTTAAAACAACAGGAGAATCGTCAGTCATCGCAAATGAATAATACTTTCAGGTTTATATAATTTATGTAGATAAAATTATTTTTTAACTCGATTGAATATTCCCCTTAAAAAAATTTAACCCTCTTCTGCTGAATCCGGTTATGAAAAGTTACGGTCTAAAATATCGAGAAAATCCATCTTTGGAATTAAATGTGTTGAGTTTTTCCGAACCAAAACCTTTAATGCATGTATCTGCAGCTAACTTAGAAGCTCCTTTTTAGGAAGTATTTGTATAATATAACTAAACTATAACTAAAATATAACTAAAA
>DUKH01000003.1:7085-8715 GCA_013329415.1 Methanosarcinaceae archaeon
ATATAACTAAAATATAACTAAACTATAACTAAAATATAACTAAAATTATTTGACAGGAAAGTTGGAGAAATTATCCGGGAATAAACTAAAAAACCTCAATAAATCTTGATATTCTTGATAAGTCCAATGGTATATTCAACGCTAATTGGATAAAAAATTAAATAACATTTTGGCATTCTTACGGTTAAATTAAAAATCAACGGTTAAGTTGAAGGTCAAGCTTCAAATAACAGGATATATCTATACCTAGGTCAGTTATTAGAAAGGGTGAAATGATGTCGTATATCGGTTTACAGCAGGGTTCTGGAGAGTACAAAATCCAAAAGATACACGCTAGGGAGATTCTGGATTCCAGAGGAAACCCCACCGTCGAAGTTGATGTGTTTACAGATAAGGGGTTCGGAAGGGCAGCTGTTCCTTCGGGTGCTTCCACGGGGACCTACGAAGCTCTTGAAATGCGGGACGGAGACCCGAACAGGTACGGTGGAAAAGGCGTGCTTAACGCTGTCAAAAACGTGAACACCATTATCCAGAAGGAACTGTTGGGGCTCGATGTACGGAACCAACGGGAAATCGATGAGCTGATGATCGAGCTCGACGAAACGGAAAACAAAGCTAACCTCGGAGCAAATGCGATCCTGGGAGTTTCGATGGCTGTTGCGAAGGCCGCTGCCGATTCCCTTAACATGCCTCTTTACCGCTATTTTGGCGGTTCTAATGCTTTTACCCTGCCTGTCCCTACCATGAACGTCCTGAACGGAGGGAAGCACGCAGGGAACGACCTTGCAATCCAGGAATTCATGATTCAGCCAAAGGGCGCCGAAACTTTCGTCGAGGCCATGCAGGTAGGCGCCGAGATCTACCACACCCTCGGGAAAATCCTGGAAAAGAAATACGGCGGCTCCTCAACAAACGTGGGCTATGAAGGCGGATACGCCCCCATGATGAGCGAGAGCACGGAAGCCCTTGATGCCCTGGTACAGGCAATCGAGGAATCAGGCTACACCGAAACCGAAGTAACCATCGGGCTTGATTGCGCTGCTTCCGAGTTCTATGCGGACGAGTTCTATACCATTGACGGGAAGAAGCTCGCAGCCCCGGAACTCATGGACTACTACATCGAACTTGTAAATTCCTACCCGATCCTCTCCATCGAAGACCCCTTCTACGAGGAATCTTTCGAGGATTTCGAGGCCCTGACCAGCGAACTCTGGGACACGATCATCGTGGGCGACGACCTCTTCGTTACAAACATCGAAAGGCTCTCCAGAGGCGTGGACATGGGAGCGGCAAACGCCCTCCTCCTGAAAGTCAACCAGATCGGAAGCATCTCCGAAGCCTTTGACGCTGCAAGCATGGCAGCCAGGAACGGCTACACCGTGGTTGTAAGCCACCGCTCTGCGGAAACCGAAGACACCACCATCGCGGACCTTGCGGTTGGTATCGGAGCCGAGATGATCAAGACCGGAGCCCCGGCCCGCGGCGAAAGGACCGCAAAATACAACCAGCTCCTCAGGATCGAGGAAGACCTGGGTGAAGTCGCACACTTCGTGCAGCTCTAACACCCTTTTTTTCTTTTCTTTTCTTTTCTTTTCTTTTCTTTTCTTTTCTTCTCTTCTCTTCTCTTCTC
>DUKH01000003.1:9066-12636 GCA_013329415.1 Methanosarcinaceae archaeon
TCTTCTCTTTTCTTCTCTTTTCATTCCTTTCTCAAATTCCAATCATCTTTTGTTTTCTTGAATCAATTCTTTGCACTCGGGTGCTGTCCTGATTTTTTTCACGCAAATACCTGCTCAGAAACTAATTTATAATCAGCAAGCAAAGAGTTAAGTACAAAAATTAAACGATCAGTTTCCTTAATCATCCCCGGAAGCCGGGGGAGAGCCAGGGACTTTGTCCTTTAGAGCCAGGGAGTTTTTCCTCATGTATGAACTGGGTATCGCATTCAAGCAGGGGTTTTCAAGGCGGAAGCAGACTGCCTTTGCAATTGTTGCCGTTGCCCTTGCCGTAGCCGTGATTACGGTAATGATGGCTATGATGTCGGGTTTTCAGGGGGAACTTGTAAAAGCAAGCATTGAGAATAACCCGCATATAGTAATCTCCCCGGAAGAGGAGGAAGAGGAGTTCATACACCTTTACAGGCATACTTCCACACGAATCATGGAAAAAGAAGGTGTTGTAGCCGTTTCCCCTAAGTACCTGGGGCAAGCGGCGCTGGAGTACCGGGACAATGCCGAAGGTGTCTCTCTTGAGGGTGTGGAACCCATGGCAGAAGATGCGGTCATGCGGGTAAGCGAGGACGTCATTGACGGGGATTTTTTTGTCCTTGTGCACAGCAGGCAGGGGATCATCCTCGGGGACAAACTTGCGGAAAACCTCGAAGTTAAGGTAGGAGACCGGGTAGATGCTGTTTTTCCGGACTCAAAGACAACCTCTTTCAAAGTGGTAAGGCTTACTCACACGGGCACCGCAGTCGATGAGGTTACGGCTTACGCAAGACTTGATTCCGTGCAGGATTTCTACAACGAACCCGGAGTCGTGAGTACCATCGGGGTGAGGGTACAAGACCCCTATCAGGCAGAGACAATAGCAGCCTCAATCGAGGGAGAAACGGGTCTGGACGCCGTAAGCTGGCGCGAGGCGAACGCCGATATCCTGGACCTCCTTGAAACCCAGCAGGCTTTCATATATATCTTCTACGCGCTGATCTACGGGATTGCAGGTTTCGGGATTGCAAACACCCTGATAACCGTTGTAGCCCAGCGGACCCCGGAGATCGGGATCCTGAAAGCCATGGGGGCCTCCCGACGGAGCATCACTATTGTTTTCCTTATCCAGTCCGCACTCCTTGGCGCCATTGGCCTGGTGCTGGGCACGGTCCTGGGCTATGCGGCAACCGTTTTTCTCCAGAATTATAAGATTGAGGTCCCCCAGGAGATGTATTTCGGGTTGCAGACCCTCCCTCTCGAGGTCGAACCCCTTAACTTCGTCTACGCCGCTATCTTCGCTTTCGTCATCAACCTGATTGCCGGGGTTTACCCTGCCAGAAAAGCTGCAAAACTCGACGCCGTAACCGCAATCGAAAGCGCCTGAACCGGGTGATCGGTTAAAGCTATTTAGCCACTTTTAACCACGGAAAGCGCGGAAAACACTGAAGAAAGGAAATAGGGGCACAATTCTTCCGTGCTTTCTGTGCCTTCCGTGGTTATAATGTAAGTGTAAATTCCGTGGTTATAATGTAAGTGTAAATATTTACGTTCGGGACTATAGTCTTATTTTTCAAAAAACTCCTATCATTTTCAGCCCGATGTAAATCATAAGGAAAACGAAGAGGTGTTTCAGGTACTCGGGATTGACAACATGGGCAATCTGAGCTCCTTTCCTTGCCGCAAGGATTCCAGGGCCTGCCAGCAGGACCCAGTTAAGGAGGTTGACGTAGCCCAGGGAGTAAGGCGGAAGCCCGGGCTGTCCCCAACCGTTAATTATGTACCCGATTGCCCCTCCTGTGGACGTAAAAATCATTACGGCAGCCGAGGTCCCGATTGCTTCTCGCATCCCTAAGTGCAGGAGAACGAGCATGATCGGAAGGCCTATCACCCCTCCCCCGATTCCTACGAGTCCTGATAAAAAGCCTATGAGAATGCCGGCACCTGCGTAAAGGAGAACGCTGGAACTTACTTCCCGTTCTTCAGTGGGGACCGCAGGAGTCCTGTACGTTTTCAGCGCTCCGATGATGATAGTTACTCCGAAAATCTTGCTCAGGACCTCTGCCGGCAGGACCGCTGCCACGGCTGCTCCCCCGAAACTTGCGACCAGGCCGAAAATCCCGATCAGGACAGCAGGCCTCCAGAGCACGGCCAGGTTTCGCTGGTGCTTCAACACCCCACTTATGGCGTTTGGAAGGATTACAAAAAGGCTTGTCCCAAAAGCGATCCGAATCGCCAGGTCAGGGGAAATCCCTTCCGCCTGCAGGACCCAGAACTGGACCGGGGACATAATAAAACCCCCACCCACACCCAGGAGGCCCGAGATCAGGCCCGTAAAAGCGCCTGTGAAAAGGAGGATTATGAGGTAGAGGGGATCGATAGGGGTCATCTCCAGAATTAACGTTTCCGGGGTTTATGGTTCTTGGGTCTAAATTCTGAATTAAGATCAGGAATTGATTTTGGCTTTGAGTTTGGAATTGGTTTTGGCTTTGAGTTTGGAATTAATCATTTTTTTCGGGGATTTTCTGTTCTTCCGGGGAACACCCTTCAGGCATACAGGTTTCCGTATCTTTCGCATCTGAAATAGGTTTATGGAAATCGACGATGTCGTACTTGAAATATATGCCGTTACTGCTTGAGGTAATATGGAAAAATCCGATACTTGCAGAAAAATTATATTTATAAGGGTATCCCATGCGGATACAAAGTGCCTGCCACTGTTAAATAATTTCCCCTTTCCTTTGGCAACCGGGAATTCTCCCACAGGAACGGCTTTCCGAGTTGTTGAATTCCTCAAGCCCTTCTCCGGAGTTCGTGAATCTGCATAAAACGTTCCGATACGATTTTTTCAAGGCTTTCTGTGTCTTTTTCATCCCTTTTTCCGGTTTCCTGTTCGGATCCCTGGGTTCCGACCCCGAAAACGTTCATCTTCCGGATAGCCCGGTTGAGGTGAAGAGCCCTGTATATCAGTTCGGGGTTCATAACCTTTGCAAGGGCTGTGTATTCCTTTTCCCCGAAGAGAAGTTCAGGATTTTCCTGAAGAACCTGAAGAGCCTCAGGGCCCTGCAAGGGTACTGTTTTATTCCGGTAGCAGTAGAGAAGTTTCGGGGCATTGTGAGGAGTCCCGTACAGCGTTTTTCTGATGTGTTCGCTGACGGCTTCGTAAGATTCAGCTTCGGCCCAGAACTCGAAAATGAGAAGAGATGCTTCCGGGTAGTTAAGGTAGAGAGGGGCTTTTCCTGCTTCATCCAGGATCAGTTCCATGAGTGCATTTTTTAGTTCTTCCTGTTCACCGGGTGGCATATAGGCCTGAGAACCTTTTTCCTGGAGCTTTTCGTATGTCTGCAGGGCAAAAGAAAGTAATTCTTCTGTTTCTGCCAGCTCTTTTATTTTAAGCTGTTCTTCAGACAGCAAAACCTGCAACAGTTTTCTTAGCTTTGCGAATTCAGGAAGGTCTGTAAATTCGGGGGCATCTGACATTGACGTTTCTCCGGTTTTTCAGCAGAATTTCATTAGAATTCCATCAGAATTTCATCAGAATTT
>DUKH01000003.1:13015-38795 GCA_013329415.1 Methanosarcinaceae archaeon
TTTCATCAGAATTTCATCAGAAATTTTGCTCTTTTGATGCGATTCCGGCTTTTTCTTATAAATCCTTTATCCTTTTTTGTGAACTCTGCAATTTTTTCGTAACTAACCCCTTAAAAACTCAAGCCTTGTTCTCAAAATCAGGACCGAGCTTTGCGGGGCTTACCAGAACCGGAATAACAGGCTAAGATCGTAAAAATTTAAATTATTTTTTCGATATATTGACACTGCTTAACTTTTTAACGGATTATGTGGTAATTGAATAGGCACTTGTGAATTTATTTACATGACAGCTTTTAAATTTATAACTTCTCAATAAAAGTGAGGAGCTTCCGAGCAGATATCAAATCACAAGAGTTTCCGGGGAATGAACAGGATGACCAGAAAATTCAGAGCAATTTCATATACACTGGCATTTACGGCAATGCTAGTTCTGGCACTTAGCATAACAATGATTGCGGCTGCTGAGTCAATAACCGTGGATAACAAAATAGGTTCGAGTGCAGACTATACATCCATTCAGGCGGCTGTGAACGGTGCGCATGAAGGGGATACGATTCTTGTTTATCCGGGAACTTATAAGGAAAATGTGAATGTGAATGTTGAGAATATAAGCATTCGGTCCTTTTCTGGGAACCCGGAAGATACAGTTGTTAACGCTAACAATTCAGAAGATCATGTTTTCAAAGTTACAGCGGGTTCCATTGAAATCAGCGGGTTTACCTTAACTGGAGCCGGAGGGCATGATTCTCATTTCTCGGGAGTTTATTTGTGCAATATTTCAGAAGGCAATATCAGTTACAATATTTTACTTGACAATTACTATGGCATTTACCTGAACAGATCCAGTTCGAATATTCTAAAAAGTAACAACGCTCTAGAGAATAAATTTGGAATCTGTCTGGCTAATTTTAGTAACTATAATGTTCTTAGTGAAAATAGTGCTACAGAAAACAATTACGGTATTTACCTGAATGAATCTTGCAGAAATACCCTAACCGGCCATCAGGTAACTAAAGGCAATTGGGGCATATATCTGAAGAGTTCCAGCAATTATAACACACTGGTTGATAATAATGTCATAGAGGCTACTTTTTTTGGCATTAGCCTTTTTGATTCAAGCAACAATAAATTAACCGGCAACAGTGCTGAAGGCAATTATTATGGCATTTATCTGGTCAACTCCGGGAGTAATACGCTGGAATCCAATAGTCTATGGGGCAACGATTATGGTTTCTTAGCCGCCGGTGATTCGTTAAACACCAATACTGTAGAATCGAATAATCTTGCGGATGGAAAACCGATTTACTATCTAGTCAATGCTTCTGGAGTCGTGCTCGATTCGACTTCAAATGCCGGAATTGTTTATCTTATTGATTGTAAAGATATTGTTGTCAGGGACCTTGTTCTTAAAAGAAATAAGTATAGTATCTACCTGGAAAATACAACTAACTCAAGCCTAGAAAACAACACTTTATTAAATAACTTCTACGGTATCTATCTATGCTCTTCCGGGGACAATACCCTGACCGAAAACAGTGCTTTATATAACCGGTACGGTATTTTTTTGGAGGGATCATGGAACAATACTTTGAATAAAAATACTGTTACAGGGAGTAGTTTCAGGGGAATTTGGCTTTATTCTTCAAATAACACTTTCCTGACTGAAAATATGGTAAGTTTGAACGTTTATGGAATAGATCTGGGTAATTCAAGCAACAGTACCATGGTTAGTAATTTTATGTGGGATAATGATTATAATTTCCATGCCGGAATTGACACTTTCATTAACGGCTATTTATATGGTGATTACCTTGGAACAAATAATGTAAGCTCCAGTAACCTTGTGGATGGAAAACCAATTTATTATTTAGTTAATATTTCGGAAGCTAAGCTTGATTCCTCTTCTAACGGAGGAACAATCTACTTGATTAACTGTAAAAGTATTTTAATTAAAGATCAGTTGCTTGAAAATGAAGGGAACTGTTTATGCATTTATAATACAACAAACTCAATTCTGGAAAACAATACCATATCAAACAACTATAGGGGCATAGTTTTGTGGAATTCGAGCTGGAACAGCCTTGTCGGAAATAGAATTAGCTCAAACAAATACTTCGGAATATCTCTAAAGGATTCCCGGAGTAATACTATCTACAATAATTATTTTTGTAACATGGATAATTCAAAATTAGAAGGCGCAAACACAGGGAATTTCTGGAACGCTACAAAAACTGCTGAAGTCAATATTGTTGAAGGAGCTTTCATCGGAGGCAATTTCTGGGGAACACCTGTTGAAAGCGGCTTTAGCCAGAAAAACCTTGAGGATGCTGATGGGGATGGTATCTGTGATGTTTATTACTCCATCGATGAGTATAATGTTGACTACCTGCCTCTACAATCGTTCCTGGTTCAATATCTAACCTATAATGCTGCAGGAGAGCCCGCAACTTTCCCTTCTATCTGGAACTGTACCAATTGCGACTTTTTCTTCCACGAAATTGTGAATGGGGTGGAAACTGAAAATCTAACAGTGAGTACTATTGAAAACAGAGAGATTGGTGAAAGTGAACTTGTCTACAGGACGGAAATCAAACCTGTAAAATACCGTTATCAGGGAGAAAGTTGGAGTGGACAGACATACCCGGTTATGGGGTTCTTCGGAAATTCATTCGTTCCTTTGAGGTCCGTGGGGGAGGAGACCTGGGAAACTCAGCCTGACAAGCTTGCCAGATTATTGGTTGATAGTAAAGACATATATTCTCTGAAAACCGGGGAATTCATCTATCTTGGTAAAGGGTATGCCCTTGAAGCTAAACAGGTCGATGTCGAAGGTGACAAGGTCTGGCTCGAGTTCACCAGGGACGGTGAATTCATTGATGACGAAATCGTTTCAGTTGGCGAAGGGAAAAACGGGGACTGGATCGTTGACCTTGACGACGTTGAGGACGAGGACGACGTAATAGTCATGGGAGTGCACGTCAAGCGGATACTCGAGAATGATGCCAGGTATATAATTCAGATAGAAGGCATCTGGCTGATCGACTTTGCCAATGCTTTCACCATTGAACAGGATGAAGATTTCGGGACACTTGAAGTCACTTCAATCGGCGGAAACTATCTGGAACTGAAAAATAAACAACCCATAATTCTCGAGAGAAATTCGGTTCAGGAAATAGGCGAGGGGTTCAATTTCAAAGTTCTTGACAGCCCTGAGCTTATTTACTATCCTTTTAAGAAAGTTACAGTAAACCTGGAAGAGAACATCCTTCTCAATAATTTTTATCCCCTTACGTCAGAAATCTCTACAACCGAAGGGGGAGTTCAGGAATTCAGCCTGAACACCAGCATGAGCGCAAATATCACCCTGCTTATGAACGGGGCTGAGGTAAAAAGTGAAAACTCCAGCACCTTCCTCTCGTACCGGAACAGCACAGCTTCGAAAGGGATATACTACATTCAGGCAACAGCCAGAACCGAAGATGAAGAAGCCCGGCACAGCTGGATCTGGATTGTCAATGAGAAAGACGGAGATGACGATGGAAGCAACAGCAATAACAACAAAAAAAGTGGGGGCAGTAGCAGCAGTGGTGGTGGAGGAGGCGGTTCCCCGGAACCTGCAAGCAACGTTGAAAGCAAGGAGCTTGCACAGGCATTTGTTACCAACGGCAACCATGTAAAGTTTGAGTTTAAAGAGAATGCAACCTGCATTGGATGTGTTGAATTCGACGCAAAGCGGACTTTCGGAAAAACAACAACCATTGTCGAGATGCTGAAAGGAAAATCAAAGATTGTTCTGGAGCTCCCTTCCAGAGTCGTTTACAAAAACGTAAACATCTGGGTCGGAAACGAGGGAATGGGAACCCCTGAAAACATTGAAAATGCGCTTATCGGTTTCAAAGTTGAGAAAGGCTGGATCATAGAAAACGGTATAGACCTGCCTGCAGTAACTCTTTACAGGTATCATGATAGCGTCTGGAATCCACTTCCTACAGTGATGGCAGGCGAAGACAAGGAGTACTTCTATTTCACTGCCGAAACTCCGGGTTTTTCCCCGTTTGCAATTGCGGGTGAAAATGAAGAAGTTTCAATAATCCCGGAGGATGAACTGGAAGCTGAAGATATGGGGAAAGGTTCAGTGGATGAGGAAGTCTCTGCTCCTGAGGAGCTAAAAGAAAAGAAAAGTCCGGGTTTCGGAACTACATTTGCCATAGGAGTACTTCTTTCCGTACTTTATATTCTGAAAAGGAAATGAGAAGTATGTTCGGAAAATAAAATATGGCCGAAAAGTAAAATATGTCCAGAATAAGCAAAACCCGGCTGAAGGGCTAAGACCCTTCGGAACAATTTTTTGTCCCTGAGTGGTTTCGTGATTTTTTTGCCTGTTTTAATCGGCTTTTCTTTTCTTCTCTTTATATATAATAATGACAACGGTTATATGCAGAACCTACGATATAGAGCAGGCACTTTTTAAAAATAATATTGAATCTATATCGGAAAGCAGCAGGGCTGTATGCAGAAAGGGCACTTTAAGGGTCTTTTAAGGGCTTTTTACCCCACATCCGTCTGCACCCTCCTTCAATGCAAATAAATATTTAAAACTGGTCATAATCATAGTCATCATAGTTATTCACTTCTCTTGAGAGGCTCTCCCATGATCGAAATCGAGTTACACGGCACTTATAACATCTACTACGCAATCCAGGGTATGCGAAACCCGAAAAATTCCTGGCACCTGATGGACAGCAGCGAACCGGAGGAGGACGGAAACTGTCAGCTCGGGGAAAAGGACCTTAGACTTGCCCAGATGCTGACCCTGGCAGGCACGGAACATTCAAAGTTCCTCAGGTTTATCCCGGTCTGCTTCGACATCAACGCTCCCTTTTACTGGTGGAAGGAATTTGACACTTACAAATTCGTGGAAAAAAACTCCTGCTCCACCATGCACAAGCTCACCAGCCGGCCCCTGACTCTTCAGGACTTCTCCTTTGACACCGTGACCGAATACCGGGAAGCCCAGATCGTACACCTGAACGAACTGATCGAGACCTACAACTCCTGCAGAGGGGAAACCGAAGAGGACGCCGCATACCGGAAGGAGGTCTTCAGAGAACTCGTCCAGGACCTCCCGAGCGCCTTTATGCAGAAGCGTACCGTCATCACCAACTACGCCGAACTCCGGAACATCTATTTCCAGCGCAGACACCACAAGCTTGAAGAGTGGAGAGAGTTCTGCGCCTGGATGATTAAGGAACTTCCGTATTGCGAAGAACTGATCTGCCTCGAAAAACAGGAGTAAGGTTGGGAATAAAAAAGCCGGGAATAAAGAAGGATGGGAATAAAAAAGATGTGAATAATAACCTGATAATAACCTTAATAAAAAACACAGTATAAAAAAAGCTGAATAAAAACGATGGGAATAAAAAGGATGAGGTTTGTAGGGTAAAATGAATAACGTTGAGAACACTATTCCTCCGTATCCAGTCTAGCCGGGGTATGATTGATCTCAAAACCCCGGGTTCTCACCGGTCAGCTTGCTGACCGGCTTTTTCTTAAAAATTAATTGGAAGAAGTAATATTAACATATGTATTCATTTCTTAAATATTATTTTTATACTTATATACACTTTAAATTTATTAAGTATGATGTCCAAATAATTACCGGTGATTTTTTTGGACTACTCTTCTCTCGATCTTCAGTTTACCAGACTCTCCGAAGCACCTCTATATTCATACCGCGCTTCAATCTTTGAGGATGGAAATGTCGTAGCAAGCAACGATTTCGAACTCAGGCAAGACCTGAAGCTCCGGCAGATTCTTGAAAAAATCGAGGAAAAATCCGTAGTTTCCGAACCCCAGCCGGAAGAAGATGTCCACATAGAATTCGGGAAAATGCTGTACGGAAAAGTTTTCTCAGGGGAACTGAGCAGGCATTTTAACGAACGTCTTGAGGAAGTAAAAAATAACGACAGTGGGCTCAGGATTTCGCTTCAGTTTGATGAAGAAGTCCCGGAAATTGCATCCCTTCCCTGGGAATACCTGCACAACGGGGAAGATTTCCTGATCACCAGAAGGAATGTTTTGATTTCAAGGATGCCCGCAGGTGTGAAGAAAAAAGAGCTTGCACCCCTCGATTCGGTACTTAGAATGCTGGTTATCATTTCCGCTCCGGATGACCCCAGAATTTCACCTTTGAACACGGAAAAGGAACAGGAAATCATCCTTGAAGCCGTGGACAAACTGGAAAGAGAGCAAAAAATAAAAGTGGACTTTACCGAAGACGCAACTTTTGAAAATGTTGAAGGCTACCTGAACGAAAGAGATTACCATATCGTCCACTTCACAGGACACGGGATAAACATAGGTGGCAAAGGGCATCTTGTGTTTGAAGCAGAAGACCAGAAAGCAAGGCTTATTGATAACAGAACCCTTTCCGACCTCTTCTCCGAAAGAGGCATCCAGCTTGTCGTACTCAGTTCCTGTGAATCAGCCAAAGGCTCAAATAAAGAAGCTTTCGGGGACCTGGCAAGCATGCTTTCCCGAAGAAGGATTCCTGCTGTTGTGGCAATGCAGTATTCGGTGATCGATGACGTTGCCACAAAGTTTGCATACACCTTTTACAAAACGATTTCAGATGGAAAACCTGTTGACCGAGCCCTTAAAGAAGCCAGGATCGTGATGAAAAATTCGGAAAAGAGTAACGGGCTTGACTTCGCAACTCCGGTGATGTATTTGTCGGACCCCAAATGCGTCCATGTAGGAAATTTAAAACCGGAACCTTTGGAATTCGTCTTCAAACCAAGGATGATGCCGGACCTGCAGGTCATGGAGAAAGGTTTTGTTGCCAGGAGAAAAGAACTCAGGATTCTTGAAAAAGGCTTCAAATCTGATGTAAAACGAGCTTCCATCATCCACGGCTTTGGTGGAATTGGAAAAACCGTACTTGCAACCCGACTTGCATTAAAAATGGGCTATTACTTCGAAGGCACGTTAGGAGTGAGATGCACCCCCACAACCAAGCCGGAAGATATCCTAAACAAGTTCAACGGCTTTTTGATGATGAAAGGGAGGCATGAACTGAACCAGGTCTTGAACCAGCCGGTTCCCCTTGACGTTAAAACTTCTTCACTGGTCACAATCTTGAGTCAGATAAGGTTCCTGGTCATCTTCGACAATTTTGAGGACTGCCTGAACGAAGACAGGAACGATATCGAAAACCCCGAACTAAAAGCATTCATCCAGCACCTCCTTAATAACACAAGCAGAAACACAAAATTCATCATAACAACCCGCTATGACTTCGACCCCCTTGAAGGCAGGCTTACCGGTGGCATAGAACACATCTCCCTTCCGGAACTCCATTTCCCTCAGACCAACTGGCTAATGAACAACTATACGGAACTGGCAGACCTGGGAACCCGGAAGAAAAAGGAAATATACGATGTCATCGGCGGCCATCCCTGGACAATAGGCCAGTTCGCAAAACATGCCGCCGTGCAGGGAGTAGATGACTTATTGCTTGACCTCCAGCCCCTGAAAAAAGACCTTATTGAGTTTACCCTGCTGGACAAGTCCTACTCAAAACTGGACGACGGCGCGAGAAAACTGCTCCTCTGCGCCTCAATCTACGAAGAAGCCGTCCCGGTAGAAGCCCTCTCCTGGATTGTCGGGGACGAAACGGATGCAAGTCCGTCTGTAAGACAGCCTCTGGAAAAACTCCTCCAATGGGGGCTTATCTCAAAAGAGCAGGAGTACGGCAAAACTGTTTACTCGGAGCACACTATTGTAAAAGATTTTGCACGCAAGAAACTGGAAGAAGATGGACTCGACAAAAAGGAGATCCTCATCAGGGCTGCCAAATTTTATGTGAATCTTGCCACCCAATCCAGAAACATCTGGGATCACCTGAAAGCAAGAGATTATTATTACCAAGCAGAAGACTGGGAAAGTGCAAGTAGTATTGTAGAAAGTACTTCAGACGATCTGATCCGCTGGGGAGACATTGAACGTGCAATGAATCTATTGAGCGAGTCAATCAAAACAACCTCAGGAGATACTAAGACAAACGCCGAGTATTTATTAGCAACAGTTATCCAGCGTCTTGGTGACTTTAATACAGCTTTAGAGATATATAATAGCGTTAAACATAGATATGAGGAAAAGAGCAACAAAAGCGGAATTGCATTAACACTACATGCAATAGGAACGATTCATCTGGATCAGGGAAAATACGAAGAAGCAATTAAAATGTATAAAGAGTCTCTGAAAATAAACGAAGAACTAGAGGACAAAAGCGGAATTGCAAATTCACTATATGAGATCGGAAATGTTTATTATTTATATGGGAACTACGAAAAAGCAGTCAAAAAGTATATCCAGTCTCTGGAAATATTTGAAGAATTGGGGGAAAAAAGTGGAATTGCAAATTTACTTTATCAGATAGGAACGTTTCATCAGGATCAGGGCAATTACGAAGAAGCAGCCAAAATGTATAATCGATCTCTGGAAATATTTGAAGAATTGGGGGATAAAAGCGGAATTTCAAGAACACTGTATGAGATCGGAAATGTTCTTTATTTATGTGGCAACTACGAAGAAGCAGTCAAAAAGTATAACGAGTCCCTGGAAATGAAAAAGGAAATGGGGAACAAAAGAGGGATTGCAATATCACTGCTGCAGATAGGAACGATTCATCTGGATCAGGGCAATTACGAAGAAGCTGCCAAAATGTATAATCGATCTCTGGAAATATTTGAAGAATTGGGGGACAAAAGCGGAATTGCAGGAACACTGCACCAGATAGGAAATGTTCTTTATTTATGTGGCAACTACGAAGAAGCAGTCAAAAAGTATAACGAGTCCCTGGAAATGAAAAAGGAAATGGGGAACAAAAGCGAAATTGCAACAACGCTGGGGCAATTGGGGAAGATACATGTGAAAAAGGAGGAGTATTCTCTTGCTCTTCAGGCTTATTTAAATGCTTTTTTGATTTTCAAATCACTCAATTCCCCATATGCTCAACTGGCTGAAAGGGATCTTGCCGCGTTGAGAGATAAAATGGGAGAAGAAGAATTTAAGGCTCAATTTGATAGGCTGGTGAAGAATAATGACGCTTGAACTTATCAAATGTCCTCACTGCGGGTACAAATACCGCACGGATGTAGAAAAAATTGTTGAGGATGGGGAAACGGTTGCAGTGCGTTTAGGGTTTTCTGATATTAAAAAGACTTTCAAAGGGAAATCTCCTATAAAACGATACATAGATCTCACCTGCCCCAATTGCAAGAAAGAATTCGAATGGGAAGTAAAAATATGACTGAAGGGGAAGTTAAAAGCGCGGCTGAAGAGGATGATATTCCTTTCGTCCCTACCGAGCCCAACCCTTTCTGGAAAAAGAACGCTGAAAAGATTGTCGGGGAATCCGTTTCGATTGTGGAGGACACGGCAAAACAGTTTGTTACCGTCACGGGGCTGCTTCAGGGGATTTATTTTCATGCTATTGCGTTTTCCGATGTGAAGGGGGCGGAGGGGTACTCTGTTATGATATACCTGGCTCCGCTTGTGCTGTGGTTGTTGAGCCTTATTTTTGCGGTGATGGTGCTTTTAAGGAAAAGGTACAAGATCAACATAAATTCTACCAGTGATTCGAAGGAGAAATTCGAGGAAATGGTGAAGGTTAAGTACAGGTATATCCGGGTTTCAGGGGTGTTTTTGATACTTAGTTTTGTGGCGCTTGCTGTTGCTATTTTGCACTATCTGGGTGTGATTTTTCCGGTGAGTGCTGGTGGTTAAAGGAAAAAATTGAGTTCGATCCGGTTTAGTTGGTGAGACTGGCATTAAGTTTGCTTTTTTGAGGTTTTCTGTCCTTGATTTTCTTTTTTCATTCATTTTACTGGGAAAAGCCGGTCAGCAAGCTGACCGGTGAGAGTGCCGGTACCTGACTTCGATTTCTGAAGCGTAGCGTGGGGTGGGATCTCAAAAAATTGGCGGAAACTTTCGGGGTATTTGGAAAACTCTTTAAACATCGGAAGCAAAACTTCTCCTTCATACTATCCAATTTGTTATTCAATCCTGTGTATCAAGTTCTATTTCCTGTTATTATATCCCGAAACTCTATCAATAGCTCTCTACCGTGCAGTACCGAAAAGGAAGGACGAAATTTACATGACAAAGCCCGGGCAAGCCCCCCATACACTCGAATACACGCCCCGAGAACTGAGATGCGTGCTTTTTGCAGCAACAATGGCGTCCTTTCTTTCCCCTTACATAGCTTCTTCCATCAACATCGCGCTTCCCCTGATCGGGAGGGAGTTCGGGGCGGATGCGGTGCTGCTGGGCTGGATTCCGACTACCTACCTGCTGACCTCGGCGGTGCTGCTGATCCCCTTCGGGAGGCTGGCGGACCTTTACGGGATGAAGAAGATTTTCACTTCCGGGATAATTGTTTATTCTCTTGCGGTTTTACTCTGCGGTTTTTCGGTATCTATCCCGATGCTTATTGGCTGCGAGGTGCTGGCAGGGATCGGAGGGGCGATGATCTATGCCACAGCCATCGCTCTCCTGACTGCGGTCTTTCCGGGGAGCGAAAGGGGCAGGGTGCTCGGGATCAACGTGTCAGCCGTGTACATCGGGCTTTCGGCGGGACCTTTCCTTGGGGGAGTGCTTGCGGAGGCGTTTGGCTGGAGGAGCATCTTTCTGTCCATTGTGCCTGTGGGGATTGCTGCGTTTCTCCTCTCTTTCCGGGTGAAGGTTGCGGAGGGCGGCAAGAAAGAAAAATTCGATTTCGTGGGTACTGTAATTTATGGGTTCATGCTCTTTTCCCTGATTTACGGGCTTTCCCTTGTGCCTGAAACGAAGGCTTTTGCGTTCCTTACGGCAGGGTTTGTGGGGCTCCTGGGCTTTGTCTTCTGGGAGATGAAGGCTGCAAGCCCGGTTATTAACCTGAGGCTCTTTCGGGACAACCATACCTTTGCCTTCTCGAACCTTGCAGCCCTTATCAACTACAGTGCGACTGCTGCGGTTGCTTTTCTCCTGAGCCTCTTTCTCCAGTATAACAAGGGGCTTTCTCCCCTGGCTGCGGGCTCCGTGCTTGTTGCCCAGCCTGTGGTAATGGCTCTCTTCTCTCCTTTTGCCGGGAAGCTCTCGGACCGGGTTGAGCCAAGGATCGTGGCGTCCGCCGGGATGGGGCTTGCAGCGCTCTGCCTTTTCGCCTTGAGTTTCCTTACGGAAGAGACCCCGCTCCGGAACATAACCGCTATCCTCATGGTGCTCGGGCTCGGCTTTGCCCTCTTTTCCTCCCCTAATACCAACGCCATCATGAGTTCCGTGGAAAGGCGCTATTACGGTATCGCCTCCGGGACCATGGGCACCATGCGCCTGATCGGGCAGATGCTGAGCATGGGACTTTCCATGATGATCTTTTCGATCTTCATCGGCAGGGTGGTGATCACGGCAGAATACCACTCGGAACTACTGACCAGCGTGCACACGGCTTTTACCATCTTTTCGGTACTCTGCTTCATAGGGGTCTTTGCCTCTCTCGGGAGAGGGAAACTCAGGCATTGAGGATAGGCTTTAGAGGCAGGAAGGCTTTGGAAAATCGGATTTGAGGAAAGGCATTGAGGACATGTGTTGGGAAATCGGATTTGAGGGCAGGTGTTTAGCCTCCCTTTAATGTCTAATCTTTTTGAATAAATTTACCCGACTGCCGGTAAAAAAGCGCAAAAGTTATAGAGCTGGAAGGCATGTGGACTGTTTCTATCCGTATTCCATGATTTAGCGATTAGCTCTAACTATAGTCTCGAATGTAAATATTTTCACTTACTTTATAACCACGGAAGACACCGAAAGCACGGAAGGATTGTGCCTCTACTTCCTTATTCCGTGCTTTCCGTGCTTTCCGTGGTTAAACTTTCACTTGAGATTGGTGAAGGAATTTAGGTCTTTGACTATATTTATCAATCAACTTTCATGGCTTTATTGATTCTGAAGGGATGAAAAATGACCGAACTTAAAAAAACAGTAACTCTCGGACGCGGCGTGGTGCTCGCCATGCTGATGGTCATAGGTTCCGGGCTGCTGGGCCTGCCGGGCCTTGTGGCGGACGTAGGGACAGTGCAGGAAGTGGTCTACGGCTGGCTCCTGATCATCCTCGCAACAATGCCCCTGATCCAGATCTGTGCCAGGCTTGGGGTGAAGTTTCCGTACTCGGGAGGGATTTCCCTTTATGCCAGGGAAGCTGTGGGAGAATGGGGAGGGTATGCGGTAACAGCCCTCGTTTGCGGCTCTTTTATGCTTGGAGAGCCTATGGTCGCTCTTATCGGCGGAGAATATCTACAGCACCTCTTTGACCTTCCCCCATCCGGGGTTTACCTGCTTGCAATCCTTATAGCCACAGCCATGACCCTCATCACGATAGCCGGGGTCAGGCTTGTCTCGCTCTTCAATTACGCAGCCGTAGTTGTGCTCCTCTTCCTTATTGCAGCCCTTACTTACTTTAACTTCGAATTCTTTGCCTCAGGCGTAGGATTTTCCATAGAAGCCCTTTCAAAAGGCGTATCCGCAATTGCAGGAGGGGATTTTGAAACCCTTGACCCTTATAATGTCTGGAAAATCTCAGCCCTCCTCTTCTGGGCTTTCCTGGGCTGGGAAAATATGTCTTTCGGGCTCGGAGAGCTCCAGGACCCGAAAAAGAACGTGCCCCGGGTTTTCTGGTTAAGTTTTGTCCTGACAATTTTCATCTACCTCATGCTGGCAGTCACAAGCATAGGGGCGGATGCGAGCGGAGTCCCCCTGGGAGGGGCGTCCGGGCTTGTGGAGCTGGTAAAATTCACACCTCCGGGGAACCTGCTGATCTGGCTGATGGGAATCGTGATCCTGGCAAACGTGACCTGCTGGAACTTTGCCTCCAGCCGCCTCCTCTACGCCGCCGGGAAAGAAAAAGTGCTGCCCGCATACCTCGGGAAGCTTTCAAAACACGGGCAGCCCCTTGCAGGCATTCTGAGCATGTACGTAATCTTCGTACTGGTGATCCTGGGAACCTGGCTATTTAAGGTCCCGATTTCTTCCCTGATCATGCTCGTAAACCAGAACTTTCTTTTCCTCTACGGCTTCATCCTCCTTTCCTTCTGGAAGATCGAAACCGGATGGAGACGCTGGGTCTACTCGGCTCTTTCCCTGATCTCCCTATCGTTCCTGGTCTCAGGCTTTACCTGGAAGATCCTCTATTCCGTGGCCCTGACCGGGCTTGGCTATTACGGTTTCATCAGGAAAAACAGGCGTCAGAAACGTGAAAAGGAAATCAGTGAAAAGGAAGAGGCGGTGCTTCCTGTAAGTTCGGACCTGTAAGTACGAAATTGTAAGTGCCGCTTAATTTGCCGCTTAATGTGCTGCTCAATGTCCTGAGTAAGGCGTTGATGGATTTCCAGTGGAAATAATGCTTGATTTCAGCCGGCCAAAGAATATATATTGAAATGTGAAATGTACGGCGACGAAAAAATGACCGAACTCGGAAAAACAATAACCCTCTGGCGGGGCCTCGGGCTTGCAATCTGCATGCTTATCGGAACAGGCATCCTTGCGCTCCCCGGCCTGGCCCTGGATGCCGGAAATGTCTATGAGGCAGTCCTCGGCTGGCTGCTTATCTCTCTTGTCGCTTTACCCCTTATTCATATCTGCGCCCGCCTGGGCCTGAAATTCCCCTCCACCGCCGGGCTTGCCCGTTATGCCGAAGAAGCCGTCGGCCCCTGGGGTGGGTATGCGGTTTCCTACCTGGTCGCAGGCTCATTCCTCTTCGGACTCCCCGCCGTTGCCCTGGTGGGGGCTGAATACGTACGGCAGCTAATACCCCTTTCGGAGCTGGGTATTGCCTTTTTTGCAATCCTCCTCATAATCATGATGACCCTTTCAAACCTGGCCGGCATAAGGGCCATTTCCCTTATCAACTTTGCAGCCCTGGCCGTGCTCTTCCTGCTGATCGGCCTGCTTGTCCTCTTCAACCTGAACTTTTTCTCTGCGGGGCTCGAAATTGCCCTGGAAGCTCTGAAAGTGAGCTTGAACGGGATCATGGGTGTGGGCGCAGGTGCAGGTGCAGGTGCGGTTGAAAGCGTGGGTATGGGTGCAGGTGCAGTCGTGGACCCGAAGCACCTCTGGACCATTGCAGCCCTCCTTTTCTGGGCCTTCCTGGGCTGGGAGAACCTCTCCTTTTCCCTGGGGGAATCAAGGACCCTGAGAAAAACGTCCCCCGCCTTTACTGGTTGAGCTTTGTCCTGGTGGTCTCGATCTACCTCCTCCTGGCTTTCATCAGCGCGGGAGCAAAGGCAGCCGGAGTCCCTCTCCAGGGCGCAGCCGGGCTTTCAGGCCTTGTCCGATTCACCCCGGGCGGAGACCTTCTGGTCTGGTTTATGGTCATAGTGGTCGCAGCAAACGCCTGCTCCTGGAACTTTACCGCCAGCCGCCTGATCTTTTCCGGAGGCAGGACCGGAATCTTCCCGGCAAGCCTGGGAAAACTGTCCGTGCGCAGCATCCCGGTGCCGGCCCTCGGAGTCCTCTTTGTTTCATCTTTTGCCCTGGTCCTGGCTACTTACGTCTTCAAGATCTCGGTCTCGGACCTGATCCTGCTTGTAAACCAAAACTTCGTTTTCCTCTATGCCTTCATCATCCTCGCCTACTGGAAGACCGAAACCGGCTGGCAGAAATGGGTATTTTCAGCACTTTCCCTTGCTTCCCTTGCTTTCCTGGTCTCGGGCTTCACCTGGGAAATTATCTACCCGATCTTCCTGATAGGGCTCGGATACTACAGGTGGAACGTTTCCGAAAAGGGGAAACTTCTGGAAAAAGAAGGGCAGTATGTGGTCAGCCCTGATGAAAGTGAGCTGCTGATGGGAATCCAGCACTGAAAGCTACTGAAGCTACTGAAGCTGACAGGATGAGGCAAGTTAAAAGCCAAACACCGCCTCCCTACAAATCCTGTCATATTGCTTAAAATGGCCCTGGTTTGTGACATATCTTATATTGAATTTCAAGTCAGGTCTTGATCCTCATATAGTGCCCAGGGCCCTCACCGCTTTCGAAGAAAGCGGCCCTTTCCTAAATTTCCAAAAAACGACTTCAAAATAAACTGAAATTATTGGTTTTTCTTTTTATTCAACTCACTTCACGTCAGATTTCGATTTTTAGTTATCCAGACATATTTTTTGGTCGCTCACGCTCTCACTATTTTTAGTCATTTTTATGTAATTTCTGGAAAAGCCGGTCAGCAAGCTGACCGGTGAGAATGTCGGTACCTATAAAGCAAATCGAGAAAAAGGTTGTAGGGAGGAACATGTCTGAACAGGGGAATTACAGTTGCCATATAATGGTTGATTTAGGTAGGTTTTCTACAGGCCAGAGTTTCTACAAAGCCCAATCACCAGCATTTTAAAGCCTGAATACAAAACTCATGGTGTAAAACTTACCTTAACTCACACTAATTTTTTGCCTAGTTATCCGGCAGCGGCCCGGTTGAAAGAATCGGGAAAAATAAGATCGAGGACACATAGAGGAGGCTAGAAAACGTCCGGTCCCGGGCTTGGAAAAGAAATAACACTGTGGAGAGGAGCCGCCCTTGCAGTTTCCATGATCATAGGCTCCGGCCTTCTGGGTCTCCCGGGCCTGGTCCTGGAAATCGGAAATCCCTATGAGGCTGTTCTGGGCTGGATATTGATTTCCCTGGCAGTCTTTCCTTTGATCCGGATCTTTGCGACCCTCGGTATGAAGTTTCCGACAAGTGCAGGCCTTGCCCGCTACGCCGAGGCAGCAGTCGGCCCCTGGGGAGGCTACGCCGTTGCTTACCTGATTTTTGGCTCGGTTCCCGGGATCCCTGCACTCACCCTTATAGGGGCTGAGTATGTTCAGCGCCTCTTTTCCCTGCCCTTTGATTACGTTCCGTTTCTCGCCGTGCTTATCGTAACTGCAATGACCCTTTTCAACCTTGCAGGCGTCCGGGCGGTTTCGCTCGTCAACTACGCAGCCCTGGCGGTCCTGGTCCTTCCGCTCTTTGTAATTTCCGTTTTTAACCTGGGCTTTTTTTTCACGGGTCTCTCCCTCCTCCCTGAGGCTCTTTCCGGAAAAGGCAGCGTGGAATTCGAAAACCTCTGGACAATCGCAGCCCTCCTCTTCTGGGCTTTCCTGGGCTGGGGCAGCTTTTCTTTCTCCCTCGGGGAACTGAAGTCCCCGGAAAAAAACGTGCCGAAGGTCTACTGGCTGAGTTTTGCAGTTGTGGTCTTCATCTACCTCCTGCTCGCCTTTGCAACAGCCGGGGCTGAAGTGAGCGGCGTTTCCCTGAAAGGGGCTTCCGGCCTTGCAGGCCTGGTCGAGCTCACCCCGGGCGGAAACCTGCTGCTCCTGCTGATTGTAATCGTGCTGGTAGCTAACGCAAGTTCCTGGAACTTTACCGCCAGCCGCCTGCTCTACTCCGCTGCAAACGAGGGGATATTTCCCGCTTTCCTTGGCAAGCTCTCGAGAAGATCGATTCCGGTAACGGCTCTGCTTGCTCTGTATGCAGTTTCTCTTCTCCTCATCGCTGCTACCTATGTCTTCAAAGTCCCGATTTCAGCCATGGTGCTCATCGTGGACCAGAACTTTGTCTTCCTCTACGCTTTTGTGGTGCTCTCGTACTGGAAACTCGAAACCGGGTGGAAGCGGTGGGTTTTTACGGGGCTCTCGTTTGTTTCCCTTTCATTTCTGGTTTCGGGTTTCAGCTGGTGGGTAGTTTATCCTCTGCTGCTGGTGGGAATGGGGTACTGGAGAGGTGCGAAGAAAAAGGGGGTCAGTGGGCAGAGGTAACTGAGCGCACTGAATACAGGGGTCTTTTTCCCCCGAATCTTCCGGACGGAAACTTATAAATCCTTAGCCCTTGCCACATAATGGAATAATCCACAGGCAACGCATAACAAGTTACAGGAGCCTGATCTTATGTCACTGATAAGTGTTAAAGACGCACCTGGCAAAGGTAAAGGCGTATTTGCACAGAAATATTTCGAAAAAGACGAAATCATAGAAACCTGTCATGTCATAGTCCTCCCCCCTGAAGAAGTAGATATTCTGGAACACACAAAGCTCTTCAATTACTACTTCGCCTGGGGGTCCGACTCAAAAGAAGCAGCGATTGCCCTGGGTTACGGGTCCTTATACAACCACTCGTACACCCCGAACGCAAAATATGAAAAAGACCTCACAAACGGCCTTTTGAAATACGTCTGCATAAGAGATATCCAGCAAAATGAAGAAATCACAATAAACTACAACTGCGACCCGGAGGACAAAACGCCTGTCTGGTTTGACGTGGAGGACAGAACTGACCTTCTGGCTTTTGATTCGGTGAAACAGCTTTCACCCCCTCTATGACTGTTTGATTTCACTGTTTGATTCTTTTGATTTTCACATTTTACCTTTCAATTTTTACTTTTTTACCATAGTATTCTGGGAGGGTCAGTTCTTATCGTCTTTGAATTTTATCTGCCAGTGCGCCCCGTCACAAAACGGCTTGTTCTTTGAAGCTCCGCAGCGGCAGAGCGTGTAATGCTCTTTTGATTGCGGGACCGAACCGTTAGGGTCTTCCAGTTCGATATTTCCGACAACTTTGTAGAAACTGTCCTTGCAAATAGTAATTTCAGGAGGGCGAGTTTCGTCTTCATACGGCACCCCGTCCCTGGAACAGCTCAGGGCTCCCGATGGGCAGTTTCGGACTATCTCTTCAATTTCCTCAGGGCCCGCAGCGTCCGGTTCGATCCAGGGCTTTCTGTCTACCCTGAAAACGGAAGATGAGCCTTTAACACAGGATTCGGCATGGGCGCAGACTCCCCTGTTGTAATGGATGGTAAGCTTCTCGCCTTTGTAATCTTTCACTTTGTCAGGTATACGGTCTTCTTCCTTTTCTCCCGAAAACCCGATCTTTGCATGGGCTCCGTCGCAAAAGGGTTTGTTTTCTGACTTTCCACATCTGCAAAGGGCCATTGACGGCTTTGTTTCAATTGGTTCGCCTTTTGAGTTCCTGAAGTTCTTTAAGCTCTTGACAAGATACGGACCATTTTTTACGACTTTTATTGAAGGTTTCTTTTCTTTGGTTTGGGAAACCATTTGTACTATCCCCTGTATTACATCCCCTCGTATTGTATTTTCCTGGTATTGCATTCCCTTGTCATTAAATTAGTATTTTCGGCTTAAGTACCTGCCCATGGCTTCTGATAACACGCACGTGTCCGTTTCCGGGAAAAAAGAAAGGCCCTGGTTTTGTGACAGGAATCAGAGCTCAATGGTAATTCCAATTTTGCTTGTTTCTGTCCCGGTATTGATTTCCAGGGCCCTCACCGCTTGCGTAAGCAAGCGGCCTTTCCTGAAATTATGAAAAGACGCAAATTAAATTCTCAGAATAAAAGACACAAAAAAAATGAAAGTACTCGATACACACTTTCATGACAAAGTGCTTGCAAAATAAGCTGAAATCATTAGCTACAATCATTGGCTGCCATTACCATTTATACGAGCCTTTACTTTTATTCGACTCTTCATGTCAATAATCTGATTTTTAAATCATCTGAGATATTTTTTGGCAACTTAAATACAATTTTTAATCTTTTTAGTAAAATATATGGAAAAGCCGGTCAGCAAGCTGACCGGTGAGAATGCCGGTACCTGAAAAGCAGATAGAAAAAAGGTTTTCAGGAATGCTGAATGGTAGAATTACTGCTACCCTGTACGGGTTGATTAGATTGGTCTTCTAAAAAGCCGATTTCTTATATGGATAAAAAAGGTTTTCGGGACCAGGTAAAATGAGTACACTGAAAACGGATTACAGCCCCTTCAAAAAAATCACAATTCCCTCAGAACCCGGAACCCGAGCCCTGAACTCCGATACCCTGAGCCGCTATTTCCCCGGTTCGCTGCCCTGCAGTACCCGGAGCTGCCTTCCCAGCTCCCTCCCCGCCTGACTTTGAGGGAGTTGCTTTCACTTTCCCGGGCACTGCCGTCGGAAGGAGCCCCGTAATAGGAATCGTGCCAGCCGTCCTGCACCCATTCCCAGACGTTCCCGTGCATGTCGTAAAGGCCCCAGGGGTTGGGGTTCTTCTGGCCTACCGGGTGGGTTTTATCTCCCGAATTAGCATCATACCAGGCATATTCTTCGAGGCTTGAAACATCATATCCGAAAGAATACCTGGCGCTGCTCCCTGCCCGGCAGGCATATTCCCATTCGGCTTCCGAGGGGAGGCGGTATCTGTCGGTTTTTTCTATCTCGTTGAGCTTTTGTATGAATTCCCGGGCTTCTTCCCAGGAAATTCTTTCAACCGGGAGCCTGCCCCCTTTGAAATGTGAGGGGTTGTTTCCCATTACTTTTTGCCACTGTTCCTGGGTGACTTCGTATTTGCCCAGGTAGAACGGTTCTCCGATCATAACTTTATGTAGGGGATTTTCATCAGCATCCGCGCCGCTTTCGCCTGAAGGTGAGCCCATCATGAACTCTCCGTCGGGGATCAGCACGAATTCCATGCCAGCGGAGTTTGTATAAGTTTCCGGATTTCCGGGGGCTTCACCCCAGCCCAGGACTATGGCAGAAGCTCCCGCAAGAAGGATGCCTATGACCATCAGGCTGAGGACAGGGACCGGTTTTTTGGAGGGGGTGCCGGGTTTTTTTGCAGGGGGCCTGGAGAGGGGCTCTTTTGCGGGAGTTTTCTTTTCTGGAGGCTGTTTAACGGCTTTTTCCGCTGTTGTTTTTTCTGCGCTGTTTTGTTCCGATATTGTTTTTTCTGCTGCCTGAACTTTCCCGGCTTCCTCCGGTTTTTTTGGTTTTTTTCGTTCAGGTTCTTTGTTTTCAATAGCAGTTTTTCCATCTTCACTGGCTTTTTCTTCTGCAAGGAAGCCTATCTCGCTCCGCTGCACCACACTCCCCTGGACAGCAATTGACGGTGCATCAGTCCCTTCCGAAAAATTCGTATGCTGCACTACCGAGTCAATGATGTTGATGACCTGCTCCTTTTTGATAATCCCGATTTCCCTGGCAGTACCGACGTTCTGCACAAGGTGCCGGAGGTTTTCAAGAATTTCGTTCAAAAAGCCGTTGATCCCGAAGGCTTTGTCCGAGTTTGCATGCAGGAGGACCTGTACAATTCCTTCCTGTTCCAGGACAACGGCTGTGAGCAGGTAATAAGCCTTTTCGCCCAGGGACTCGCCTGCGAGGTAGAGGACTTTCCCATTTTCTATGGAAAATTCGTCAACTTTGTACAGCCGGTTTTTGCAGGTGTGGGACAGAAACTCCACGAGTTTTTCAGGAGAGATGTTTTCGAAATTGAGGCCGTGTTCGGCTGAATTCCCGGTATCGTACAGCTTCAGGAATTCGGACCTTGTGATTGCCTTTTCTTTCAGGAAAGGACAGACGCAGTGGACAACCTTCGGGCGCATATCAAGGGTATGCTTTTCCCAGCTGTGGTCTTTGTAGCGGACTGTCGCTCCGATTTCTTCCCTGTGGACGCAGCCGCGGGGTTTTAACAGGAACTTTGCGGTCCGCGGGACTGACGGGGGAAGCGTCCCGAGTTTTTCTACAATATTGCCTTCAAGCTCGAAAAGCGAATCATTGTAATCCAGGATGACCTCTAGCTCGGAAATGGCGGAACTTCCGGGGTTGGTCACACGGATGCCGAACCTCACCGTGTTGTCGGGAAGCACTTCATACCCACGTTTGATTTCCAGGTCCACAGGCTCAAAATCCTCCGCTTTACTATTTGTTATAATCGTAAAAGTAATTTTTGTTTAAAGTTAAAGGACGTTTCTGTATATGAACCCCCGCAAATCGATAACCATAGACGAGGGTTCTGGAATTATACAATTATATTGAGGAGGCCTATTTTGCGATCCTGGTGCATGATCGTGTGAAACTGATCTGATGTAAAACTGTTTTCAGCTATGGAAGAAAGGCATCATTCAAAATGAGGTAGACCTGCTTCAGTAAATATTAATAATATCCACAACTTCTTTTCATTTATGGAAGAAACTTACAAGTTTTCAGCCATAATTCAGAAAGAAGGAAAATGGTATGTTTCCTGGTGTCCTGAGCTTGATGTGGCAAGCCAGGGTGAAACTATCGAAGAGGCAATAGAGAACCTGAAGGAGGCTATAGAACTCTACCTGGAAGATGAAGATGCTTCGATTCCGGCGGCAGGTCCGATTATGACCACAACGATCGAGGTTTCCCATGCCAAAACTTCCCGTTCTGTCAGCACGTGAAATAATAAAGGCTCTCAGCGGCCAGGGATTTCAGGTGGTGTCTCAAAAGGGAAGTCACGTCAAGATGAAACGGAAAACGTCGAAAGAGACACGTGTAGTCATCATCCCGGACCACGAGGAAATCCCAACTGGCACCTTGAAATCGATAATCAGGCAAGCCGGATTAACTCCTGAAGAGTTCATTAAACTTTTTTATGTATAGAATTCATAGGTTAGTTGATCTACCATAGGAGCCGAAAATTGGAAAACACATTCCTCACGATTTTAAAGCTCAGCCTGTTCGAAACCTTCTGCGTGACAGGTCTCCTCATCCTGATAGGCCTGATTCTGGGCATTATCGGAAACAGAGCCAATTTCTACATCCAGAGAGTATTTGGCTGGAAAGGCATCATGTTGACTGCCTGGATAGGCACTCCTGTGCACGAATCAGGTCACCGGCTGATGTGCTACCTCTTCAGGCACAATGTAAAGGAGTTCAAGCTGCTTGCCCTGAAACGGAAAGACGGGGTCCTGGGATACGTCCAGCACGGCTGGGACCCGAAAAGCCTCTACCAGAACATCGGCAATTTTTTCATCGGGATGGGGCCCATCTTCAGCGGCACGGCGGCCCTGATCCTGGGGATGTATCTGCTCCTGCCTGCCTCCTTTTCCAGCTTTTCGAACTTTCTGGCCCTTGAACCCACCCGGCTGGATTCCGAGATCCTGGGGCAGATTTTCATGCTTACCGCCGAACTCTTCGGCAGCATCTTCTCAGCTGAAAACGTGGGCAACCTCAATTTCTGGATCTATTTTGCCCTGGCAATCGGGATTTCCTCTCACATCGCGCTTAGCAAAGAAGACCTGAAAGGGGCTTCAAGGGGCTTTGTTACGATATTCTCGTTTATATTCCTGGTAAACATAATCGCCCTGCTTCTCAAGGTAGACTTCTCCGGCTTTTTCCTTGATATTCTTGCCCTCAATATCTATTTGCTGGCCTTCTCAATGGTTTCGATTGCCTTTTCTTCGATAAGGCTGTTTTTAAGCTTCTTTGCTTATGCCCTGGCCTACAGGATTCCCTGATACAGGGCCTCTGGAAAAATGATGCGAGCTTCTAATAAATTTCATTATACAGGATTTTTTATACAAATACTCGATAAAAATTACCTGAAACATAATCTCCTTATATAAATTTCATTTATAAAAATATCCCAAATGTAACTATTTGCCTGAGCAAAATTTAGTACACAATTATCTACTCGATGCGCAAATGGTATGAGGTGAAGGGGGTATGCATTCTGGCAGGCCGAAAAGAGCATTTGTACATTGGAGTAATGGTTTCTATCTTTCTCCTCCTGTTTTTAAATTCAAGAGGCCTTATCTACGGCTTTGAATTTATACTGTTGGCTATCGCATCCGCAGCAATAGGGTCCAGGCTGCCCGACCTCCTGGAACCGCCAAAGGGCGGCTATCACAGGAAATTTTTCCATTCGATTCTATTCCTGATACTGGTGCTGTTATTCTTTATCTATATCTACGCAGAAGTCCTGACCGCTAACCCCGGGAATAAAGTTGTTTTCGGGCTCTTCTTTGCGGCGGCAGGCTACGCTTCCCATTTATTGCGGGACGCATTTACACCTGCAAGGCTTCCACTGCTTGGTTTTTTCCACATCTGGGATGAAATTTGATCACGGAGACTTTTTGGGGTTGATCGTGTGCTTAAACAGGAGGCGGCTTCCGGGCAAAGCCCGGCCTGAGCAGGAATATATTGCAGTAATACTCATTCTGGTTGTTTACTGTTAAATTTCGATCACGGCAATTAGCAGTAAATCCGAAGCCAGAACGTCTACTGTAAAGTTCAAAACCTCTAAATATTTTACAGTAAATCGAAAAAAGAAGTTTACTGTAAAATATTTGGCTTTACAGTACTTTACAGTAAACTCCCTGTTGCCGTTTTTGATAGTTTCATATTCTCATGGTAGTAATTCAAGGTGCAAATTACTTTACGATCTCGTACCTAGTTCGGGCTCCTGATCCTATTTTTTTAATCAGTTCCAGCTCTTCTAGCTTTTTAAGGTGCTGGAGAACCGTAGGCTTGGACATACCCACAAGCTCGGCAATTTCACTGCTTTTCATGGGGGAGACGGCGGATTGTAAGATTTGTTTATCGGAATCATCAAGAATAATCGAGAGGTCCTTCTTGAAGATAACAACAAAGCGGTTCGGGTCGGACCTGAAGCTCACGGTACAAAGGGGATGTTCTTCGGTTTCCTTTTTTATAAGCTGGATCCCGTAGCCGTACCTTTCTATAAAGCCGGTATCGTAGAGGAGGTCGCAGATTGCCGGGTTTCTGGGGACATGGTCCGGGTCATCAAGGTCTACACCGGGTAGCAGGCCGCCGGGGTTTTTGATCTCTATCCGGTCGGGGTAGAGGAAAATTCGGACATCAGCATTGATTATGTAATTCCTGTGGGAGACAGCGTTTATGATTGCTTCCCTCAGGGCTCTTGGGGGATACTCTTCCATTTTGACTCTTTTTGTCCCTTTGATAAACTCTATTTTTTTAATCTCCCGCAGCAGGTCCCCGTAAGCCGATTCGATGCATTTCCATACAGGCCCCTCGTATTCCTTGCTCCATGCAGGCTGGCCTTTTTCCATGCCTATGATTCTGATCCTTGCATGAGGGATGAACTCCTGGACATCTGTAAAAAAGAGTGTTCCCGCATTTGTCAGCATGCTGTCTTTTGCTGCTCCTGCACTTCGAAGGTACCGATTCCTGTTCTCGTCAGCTATACTTTTACCCCTTCTGTCCCTGATTTCTTCAAAAAACCAGTCAATAAATTCGGTTTTTGCATTCTTAAAAGGAATAAATGGGGCTTCGTCCCAGTTAAGAGTTCCAAGTTCACTGGAAAGCATCAGGATTTCCTGTATGGAAAGAGGCCTTGAACTGCACCCTATCCGGATGTATACAACACCTCCCACGGAAGAAAGGGTATCCCCTTTTTTAATTTCAACCGCAAGGATGTCTCTGGCATCGATTGAAAATTTTTGTGTCTTCAGCTTAAGGGGAGGAATTACGTTTTGAGCAGCGGCAGATACGGCTTCCTGGGCTTTTTTCACGTCCGTGCCCACAATTTTCCCGTAATCATCAACTCCTATGAGGAGATACCCGCCATTAGCATTTGCAAAAGCTGTAAGCTCTTTATTAAGTGCTCCCGTAGCTTTCTGCTTAAACTCTACCCTTTCAGACTCCCCTTCCTGAATTAAGGCAAGGAGCTTTTCAATGTCCATACTTACTGTTAAGTACTGTAAAGGTAAATATTTAACGGTAAATTCCATATTTCGGGTTACTGTAAAATATTTGGCTTTACAGTACTTTACGGTAAATCCCTTGTTACCGTTTTCGATGGATTTAAAATTCTCATCGAATTCTTGAGAATTTACACTTTTTCTTAGCTATTACGGTTCGGTATGTTTCAATTCTGAAATGAAATTTGATTTAGGCGGCATTTCGGGTTTGACCATGCACTTAAACAGGGGGCGGTTTCCGGGCGAAGCTCGGTCTATGTTTGTAATCTACCTAAAAAATGGAAAGATTTCTATCTTTTGTGAAAACGATAGCTTCTTATGTCATAAAATCTGTCAAAGTGTTACTAATTTTCTAAAATGGGATATGTAACTTTATCCATCAATTATGAGATGTGGTACTATGGAAATTCCAGTGTTTCTTAGTTATGCAAAGCCATACAATCGAAAACAAGACAAATTTATTAAAAAAGTAGAAAGGCATTTATTAGAAAATGGTTTCAAACCAAGAACTCTGGGAGTTACCGACTATAGTACTTCAGCACCATTAATGAAAATACGAGAGATAATGAATGAATGTCATGGACTTTTGTCAATTGCATTTAGAAGAGCTTACATAGAAAAAGGTGCTGGAAAACCTGGTCAAAAACTTGCAAGACAAGAAGAGTACGATATTTCTGGAGAATGGATTACAAGTTCTTACTGTCAAATCGAGCCCTCTATGGCCTTTCAAATGGATATGCCGATTTTGATTTTTAGAGAAAAGGGAGTTATTGCTGACGGTATTCTTGAGAGGGGTGTAGTTGGTTCCTATATGCCAGAATTTGATCTTGAATACTCTATAGATCAATATTTTAAATCCCCTGAATGGAATCAATTGATTGATGATTGGAAAAATTTAGTACTTAATTATAAGAGATTTAATCAGTTTAAAAATAATGAATTGGTTCGACACATAATAAGTTGTTGTATTTGTGAAGAAAAAGAAGTTTCCTTTGCTAGCTTATATAATGATTTTGAAAAATCTATTAATCATGGTTGTATAGATTATATCAGACTTGTACATTTAATAGGGGCAGATGCCCATTTTGAACAAAGGTATCGCATTTATAATCATTCTTTTCAATCGGATGTTATAACAATTTGTCAAGATATTTTCGAAACGACATAATTTTTAATATTTCCTAACAGATTTAGAAGTTGCTTTTCGGTGAATTTCCTTTCAACCTAACTTTGACAGCATCCA